>CAMWCA010000010.1 GCA_947172705.1 uncultured Lachnospiraceae bacterium | reverse complement strand
CTGCATTATACATTTCTTCCCATATGCCAAGAAATTCTATTGTATTCTTGTTGCGTAACCATTTTTCTATCAGGGCAGGTCCGTTGTTAATTTTTCTTACCATATCAGTTAAAGAGATATAATCATCATCTTCAATTTGCAATACTTGTATTTCTGTACCATCAACATTCAGTTTCCCCATAAACAGAATCCTTTCGTTTATTATGTATCAGCGTTTTTATTATCTAACGTAATCATTCTTTTTGGGATAATTGATGTACGTATTTCAAAAAATCATACGCTGCTTTTCCCTCATTTTCATTATATTCCCATCCGAATTTCTTCCCAACAAACTGTGCCACGCTTCTAAACAATTCGCACATATCAAAAACAGACTTCCATGCATTATCAACATTACCATCAAAATAGGTCGATAAAAGCATCTTCCATTCTTTCTCTGAAATCCACTTATATAAGTATTTTGATGATTTGCCGGTGCTTACTGACCATTCTGTTAAGATACCAACTTTCCAATTCAACATAGTAATAAGCTGACCTCTTACGACATGATTTGTCATATCCTGTACATAAAGAATCTCCTTCCGCCATAAGCCCTTTGCTATATTATTGGTACACCACCAAAAGTTATTGCAAACTGCCCAATATTGTTCTTTTGTAGGCTTTTCAACCCAATACTGGCAATCTGTCGCTGCTGCGATTTCGGGTAATATGTTTTCCTTATCCAATAAAATCTTACAAAGTTTATCGTCTTGGATGTGATTCAATGCATAATTTATTGACTGTACAGTTAAATCAATTCTGGTTCCATCTGCAAATTGCATGAGCCATCCATACGAATTTTCCTTATCACTTGGATAATATGGGTTTTCATCAGGATACTGCATATAAAGAATTTCACCGAAAAGTTTAATCCAATCTTTATCCTCTATAAAACTTTTCGTATCATCTGCCACATAAACAATATCGTAATCCTGAAAAATATCTTTTGGAACATTTTCATTCGTTCTTGAGCCGTTCATGTAAACAGCTTTAATCCTGGCATCATTTTTTGCAATCTCTAAAATAAGATTGTACATTTCATTTTCTGTTCTCATGTTTACACCTCCGTTATTGCTTCCATTGCAATTTTCATGGCTGCCGCAAAAAAATCATTTCCCCAATTTCTTTCATCATGCGTATCAACATCTGCCAAAGAATCTGCGGTAAAAAGCACTTGACCAAATAAGACGCCTCTCATTTTTGCACATGCAGCCATAGATGCACATTCCATTTCTACAACAGAATATCCTTCTGATTTTCGATAACAAACCATTTCTTTTGTTTCTCGGTAAAAGCCATCTGTTGTCCATGTTTTGCAGGTTCTGTAACTTAAACCCGCATTTTCCAGTACTCTGCATATTGCCTTAATTGGAGCAGAATCTAATTCGATTTCTCGTGATGGCGGCAAATAATGATATGATGTTCCTTCCTGTCTGAGTGCTGCAACAGGAACAAAAAATGAGCCCTCGGTATCTTCAACTAAAGCCCCGCAACATCCTGCAGCTATTATTTCTTTCACGCCTCCTGCAATTAGCTGTTCCATAATCTGTACAGCACCTGCTCCACCAAGAGGCGCTTGCACAAACGCAATATCCTTATTATTGATTTGAGTTTTATAGACGTAAAAATTTTTTGTTACACTGACAAATTTCCCGATGACCTTACATTTATTATAGGCTACAAAATCATCTATTTCAGGCTCCATAAAAAGCATTACGGCTTTCTGTGGGAAATTATAATCGGAATGATGTCCTGGCATTATAACCGCACTTTGTTCTGTATCAAATTCTAATATTGGTATTTGATTTTTTAATACTGCCATATCAATTTTTCTTTCTTAAACATTTTTTGAATTATAGCATAATCCCTGATAAACGAGAATTTACTTATTCCTTTTGGCAAACTTATCCATAACATTGTCTACCCAAAAAGTAATAAAAAAATCAGCGATCTCCGCAAATAGATTAACAATAAAATCAACCATATAAATTTCCTCCAAATACTGAGTTGTTTTTCCAATAATATTCTGATAAACGGAACTATTTTTCTCAGACCCTATTTTCAAAATTAATATCCCTTACGATCTGTTTCCCAGACTTTTTCATCAAGTGGCACGCTGCATCCCCACGATGCCGCCGCCTTCTGAAACATCTTTTTCGCAAGAGTTTTAAATACCAATCCCATCATCAGGCGCACAGGAAGTGGAAAATATTCCGGACCGGTAAATTTTTTTGCTTCCTCACGGAAGAAACCGTCTCCCTCCGCAAACAGTTTGCCCATCGCCTGATACGGTTTTGTGACCTGAACCTGCTTCTCTTCATCCAAAATCCGGATTCCGAAATTGTCTCCTTTTACCAGACAGCCGCCATAACGAACGCCCAAATATTCCGGCAATTTTTCCAGAAACGCCTCACCGCAACGAAGCTGGCATCCTTCAGCAAAGCCGCTTTGCAAAAGAAATGAAAGCCTTGTATGCTCATCCTTTTTTGGAAGAGTTTGCAAAAATTCCAGAAGAAGCCCAGGTACGCATTCTACATATAATGGCAGCGCAATGAGGATTTCATTGTTTTTTATATAAGCGTCACGGATCATGTCCCATGTTTTTCGGCTAGAAATGGCATATGTTTCAAAGGTGGTTTTCTTTTCTGACAATCCCTTTGCAAAAGCGGCAATGATTCTCTCCGTGTTGCTGTATTTCTGTACCCGTGGACTTCCATTGATAATTACAACATGCATGAAACCGCCTCCTTTCCATTGCTTTCAGAATAGACTCCCAGTGAACGGCTCCCTAAATTCAGCGCAGTACGCTGACACCACCGTTCAAGGTAACCCTGATCGCCGTCTCCGGTATAAATAACCCCAATATCCGGCTGATGGTCATAGCGCATTACATGACGCATCTGCCCGTCCTTAAATTTCAGATACATGGTGACAAGGGGCATAATTCTGTCTACAATGTTTTTGGTCTGCCAGGAAACAAACCCAAAGTGGGTATCCGAAACCAGCCAAACCTGGTCAGCTTTGCTCATTTTTCTCAAAATTGGCTCATAATCATCCTGAATCGCACATACTCCCGGCGTTTTCAGCCAGCAGTAATTACATCCGACGCAGTGCGAAATGTGCATCCCAGTGGTGTCAATCAACTCAAATCCGGGTGCATTTTCACCACTGCGAAGCAATTCCTCTGCTATTGCTTTACCTATGTGTTTTGTTGTTGTATCAACCAATAAAACCATTTTTATTATCCTCCTCTGCATGTTTAATCCCGATTTCTCTCTTTGCTCAACCTTTCGGCAACGGAAGTAGTCAATTTATTTTTTTACGAATTTTTTGCGCCGTTGCTTCATAACTCATATCCAGGAGCATTTTTATTTTTTCATCTGATACGCTGCCATCAAGGGCAACCGTAATCCAGCTTGCCTTATTCATGTGATAAGCAGGGAAAAATCCAACTTCACCAAGTAAAGAGCCAATCAATGCCGGATCACATTTGAGGTTTACCACTTCCAAAATATCTGCTCCCTGCAGCCCAAGTTTATTTTTCGGAATATCCATGATAAGCGAAAACCATTTTTTATTGCTGCTATGCCGAAACACCACGTAATTAGGATATTTTATCCATGGATAATCTGGCTTTACACTGTAATTGTCCTGAATAAATTGTTCTAATTCTGCACGATTCATGTTAATGCTCCTAATCCCTGCTTCACGCTTCTTTTTTTAATTCCATAAAACTGTATATCCCCAGGATTATATACACGGGTATAATAATGTATAGTGTTAAATCAGCATATCCGTTTATACTTGAAAAGCAATAGGGCAAAGCGCAGACATTAATCAGGAAATGAATCATGATCGGCAGCCACAGGTTACCTGTTTTCTTATATACCATTCCAAAGAATATACCCATGCCTACAGTCCAGATAACCTTGCTCACTATCACAAGTAATGGCTGGTTCAGCACACCGAATATATGTCCGGCTCCAAAGATTACGGCTGATAATACAACCGCAATCAAAGTGCTGTTTTTGCTTTTTACAAACATCTTTTCAATAAGATTAAGCAACAGACCACGCACATATAATTCTTCGATTATTGCAACGCCAACATAGTATACGATGCCTTCAATAAACACTTTTTCAATAGACGGCTGGCGGTCAAAAGGCGACAAGCCCACATAAAAAGCAATAAAGCCTGCTATTGCGACCACCACTCCAATGATTCCGTATTTTTTGAGCCCATCTATCAAGCCTTTTCCACTGAGCCCCAACTCCCATTCGGGGCATAGCATTCTTAAAAATAAAAAGGCAATCGCTCCTATAATCAGGAAATTTATCATCAGAGTAAAATAGATGGGCTCTATGTCTGCAATTTGAATATTAACAAAAAATACACTTGGAATACCCGTTATATCCATAAACGCAATTACCAAAGTCAAAACCGCTATATAAATTAATTTTCTCCTGTTCATAACATTACCTCCAAATTTCAGTTTGCTTTTACCTCGATAAGAAGCATACTCAATATACAGTATCTTTCAATGCTTTTCCAGCAACTTTACTCTACAGTACAAATAAATTACGTCAAAATCCTGTTGCACCGCCCTGAACCAAGTCTGCGAATCCTGGATTCTCCTTTATAACTTCCTTGCCTTAAATAGAACTGAAATGGGCAGCATTTTTGCTTTTTTTGCTTTGTCGCTGATATCTCCTTCTGCCTGCATTGTCGCCTCATCGGTCTGCTCAATCATTTGCTCGATTACAAATCCAGCCTTTGCCAAAGCATTGACATAGGTGGATATTTTTCGGTTACACAGCAGGATCTCACTACCGTCCACCGGCATTCTGAAATAGGACTCGTCAAAATAGCTTTTATTCATCACCAGGGCGTTATTTTCAATCACGTCTTTTCGTTCATCACAAGACCATGCGATACAGTAATGGAGCGGATGATGCCAGCTGAAAATGAAGATGCCGTCTTTTTTCAGGTATGAGGCGATCTTCTGAAAAGTACCATCCAGGTCTGTCGTCCATCCGATACCATAGATAGAATATACAAAATCAAAATAATCTTTCGGAATATCCATATCCGCTTCCATGGGAGAGCAGATAAGATTTGCGGTATAACCGTTCTCGCTCAAATACTGTTTTGCATTTTCAAGCTGTTTATGAGAAAGATCTACGCCCCATAATTCGCCGGCATTTCTGTCCGCATGATACTTCAGGGAATGACCGCTGCCACAGCAAATTTCAAGCATTTTTCTGCCTGAAACATCACCGAACAGGTGTAACTCGTTCTCGGTTACAAAATGTACTCCGTATGTAGGGAGCGCCGTAGTTCCAAACCATAAATCTGCGTAAGTATCCCAGTAATGCCTATTTGTTTTTATTATTTCATCTCTGTTCATTTTTTATTTTCTCCTAGTAACAATCCCCTTTTGTAGTATCTTCTATTATGCAGATTTTTCCACTATTAGCAAATCCATCATCACTCGGCTATCCTTGGAACGTCTTGTTTATTAGCTTGTCTAACCATATATGCTTCCCCATTACTCTTACAGATACCGATTGTCTACTTTGATGCTATTGCCTTAATCGCACCCAAACTATGGATTCTTACGACACGATTATTGTCAGTTTCTGATATTTGTTGCAGCTGTTTCACAAAAGGTCTGACAAACTCCGGTCTGCGTTTACCGAGAACACGGAAAATTTCCGGTGCTTCCATCCTTACCTTATCATCCGCATCGTATAGAAGTCTCTCAAATATCGACATATAATTCTCATAAATGTCGGGAGCGTTCGTGGCGATATTTTCTGAAGCCCAGATAAAGCTCAGCCTGACCTTTGCCTCCTCATCAGATGCAAAGCAGAACAGATCTGTCCAATACGGTTCAATTATATGATAGTTGCCTCGTCCGATTCTGCCAAGGGAGTTAACCGCACGCTCTCGCAAAAGCGGTATTGGGCTATCACAGAAAGAAGCTATTACAGGAACTGCTTCTTGCACTAACAGAGGATACTTAAGACCAATCTCACCCAGCAGCCAAAGTGCCTTTGCCTGTATTTTCACGGATTCATGGGTAAGAAAAGACGAAACATACGGAATACTCTCTTTCCATTTACTCCTGTCATTTGTCAATATTCCAAGTTCTTTATAAAGTTCCGCTTCACTCAATCCATCATCTCCTCAAACTTCGGTTTGTTTTTCTCAATAGCATTCTGGCAAATGGGAAGTTGCAAGTTAGATAACATTTTCACCAAGAATTATTTTAGGCATTGCGGTTAAGCATCGATTCCAGCGTTTATAAAATTTCTCCACACCAAGTTTAGATACTCTTGCATGAGCTTCTTCGTTTTCCAGTACCCAATATAAAACATATGTCACTTTGCCTACATTTCTTGTAAGACGGATAGGTAACTCTCCTTCTTTAACCGCATTAAAATCTTTTTGCCTATGAGTTCGTTTTATGTAATGTACATCAATAACGCCATCTTGCTCCAAATAAAATTCAGCTACTTCTTTCATTAACTCTTCAATTTCATCGAGCTTAGTTAATTTCGCTTCATATATACATATTTCATTAAACATAACGCCCTCCCAAACCCCCGATTTCTCTCTTTGTTCTACTTTTCGACAAGCGAAAGCTCATCGCTCTGTTTGCTCTGTCATAATTCCCCAACGAATTCCAAATTTATCAATAAAAACAACGCGGCAGGAACTGTAGGGCGTTGCTTCCAATTGATATATTGTTTTACTTCTTTCTTTCATGATTTCATATGCTCTTTGCACTTCTCCTTTTGTCTCCTCTGAATTATTTATTTCCCACCATTTTTTTTAATTGTTCTATCAAAACAGGCAGTTCTTCAAGAACAACATCAGCAATAATGTTCCAATTCGTGCCATCATAATCATGAACTAAGCGATGTCTAAGTCCGGCTATCATCGCCCACTGAACCTCGTTATGCGCACTTTTGTATTCATTGGACAGATGATAAACATTTTCTCCAATATTGTACAATGGTGTGGTAACAAGCCATTGCAATGGTTTTTCTGTCAATAAATCTTCTTTTTTGACTTGATGCCTTACAATATATTCATTTAGTTCCACTGCTTTTTCATATATTTTCTGAACGCGTTGTTGATCGGAATGTTTCATGCTACAAGCATCCTCTCTTTCATAATTGTATTATAAAAATCACTGTCTTTATTAATCTCGCTAATTTCAAAAACATCCACATCTTTTTTCAGTACCTCCCGCAATTCTTCAGCGAGCGCAAAAATCATTGTAAGCTTAAAGTTCTCCCCGCCAAACACCAGAAAATCCAAATCACTGTTTTTGTCAGCCTCTCCTCTTGCATAAGACCCAAACAGATATATCTCTTTTACTCCATATTTTCTGGCAATCGGCTTTACCAAATTTGCAATATCGTTTAGTGTAAATACATGACTATTCATCTTGCCATCTCCTTCCTAAATATAATTGAATTGCTATTATTTTCTAATTATTATACTACAAAATCTGCTCAAAAATATTTACTTCTCAGCCGATAAATGATAATTTACCGTTCACTGCATTTGTTCCATTCTTCCATAAGAATGTCAAATATATCATTTAACCTCTTAATGATACTCTCGTTTACTGGAATTTTTTTATCAAGAAATTGCATACCTCTTTCCCCCATGAAGTCAACACAGTAAAGCAGGCAATAGAATACAAACGCTTTATACTCTATCGCGCTTGGATGAATTTCATTTAGCAGGTAATCAATATACCTGGTATCCAGATCCATATTGAGCAATGCAACCTTCGTCAGTGCAACAAAGGTAAGCATATCACCCAAACCTATCCAATCAATATCTATTATCCCAGATACTTTCCCCTCATAAATCAATAGATTTTTCGTGCTAATATCATCCAAATATGGTATTGGTCGAACTGCATTCAAATATTCCTTTATTTCTTGCTGTAATTTTTTTACAATACGTATTTTGCCAGTGTCAAAGTAATGCATTCTTTTTATTCGCTCATCTGCACGATTCAACAATTCATCAATAAAGTTGTTCCATGACCACTGCGTATCTGCTGATGTATCAATCCTTGATACTCTTTGCTGTATCTCAACGATCTCTTTGGCAATTTGTTTTTTCTCACTGTCATTTAATTCATCATAGACATTTCCAATATCGTCTCCTGGAATATATGAAAGAATCAAATATGAATAGTCGCTATAGGTTCCATTCGCTAGCACAATCGGTATCGGAATTTCACATACAGATAACTTGCTCAGCCAATAAACAGTAGCTTTATAGGCATCCTCTTCTTTACTGCACCTGAGAATAAACTTTTCAGTAGCAGTGGAAACAGCAAATACATAATTTGCAATACCAACGCTGCATCGCTCTATTTGAACAACACTCTTTTTTGTATTGTTTTCGAATATCGTAATTGCTTCTTTACAATCCATAAGGCATTTGTGCTCCATCCTTTATAAGCTAACGAAAAAATCCTGATTTTCCGCTCTATTTAGCTCCTCGATAAACAAGAATTTGTAGAATTCATCATCACAAACATTTAACTTCTAATAGTTTCTTTATATCCTCATAGTGTTCTTGACATATAACTCGATAATGTATCCAGCCAGCATTGCCACAAGTATACTTATTATCAATAAACTCTTGCGTGTACTTTGTCATCTCATTATAAATAGTTTCATATTGCGCATTCGTTAGCCTCATCATAACTGTAAATGCACCATTTTCAGCAAAGATATTGCAAATAAGCTTTTTATTTTTGTAATGTCCTATTCCCCAGCCATATTTATTTCCGTAGGGAAAAACAACTTTTTTTTCTGTATGAAAGGCAGATACTAACCATTCATTAAGAAAAGAAAATCTTTCTGCATTTTCACCACAAAATTTTGTCATTTTTTCTATGTTGGGTGTTTCTTGTTTATTGAGCATTCTCTCGTACATAAATACCTCCATAAACTGGAATTTGACAATGTAATATTCGGCTACTCCGTATATGTTCCGCCAGTATTTTCTCGATTGAGAGTTCCCTCAACTTCAATCAAAAGACATTTAACTAATGTATTGCATATTGGACGATGTTTCGTTCCTTTGGGAATTATTATAAAATCCCCCTCACATAAATGTGTCAATCCGTCCTCAAATTCAATATCAAATTCTCCCTCAATACAGTAGAAAAGTTCATCAGAATTTTCGTGTATATGGAAATCTAAAGTTCTATGTTCCGCTTGCAATACATTTAACATATGGTTATTCAATGTACCCACCCTCTTATAGAGGAACAGACCATCAATCGAATTTACATTCTCTTTCAAATTTACTTTTTGTATCATATGCTTCTCCTGTTCAAATTCCGATTTGTTTTTCCCGATAACATTCTGACAAACTAGAACCCGTGCTATGCTTTCCAATCTATTTTCTTGATATTTAGAATAAACTCATCCCAATTATTAATACAATTATCTGTAATATTTTTTTCGAAAATCTTATTATTTATAATATTGAGAATTTCAGTATTTTTCCACCAATCAGGTGGTGTTTCCCGTTTAATTCTTTCTTGTACAATTCCTATAATTTCTTTATTGAATTCTAAATAAGATTCTAGAAAAAATAGTTTCCATTGAACTCCGTTTGTATATAAAACTTTTTTATACCACAATATTTCTCCAATTAATTGAGCAACTTCTTTTACTAATGATTTTTCTGATTCTTTAATAAAATTTTTTAGTTCTTCCAAAGAATATAATTTTCTATTATAAGCCTTTACCTCTACACAGCCTTTTAGCTTTTTCCAGTTTTCAAAATTTATTTCTTTATGTTCTCTGTTTTTAAAATCACGATCAAGTATTGCAATATCAGGGAAAGTACTAATACCATAATATATTTGCCCTAACGAAGATTTTCTTCTTGCAAATATATACCTTTTTGATAATCCTTCCAAAGTTGGTGCAATTATTTCGGAAACTAATGGATATATTTCAAACTCCACATTATTTTGATCTTGTATTAACCGAATCTCATCAATATACTCAGTCTTATTCATCAATCTGATTCTCCCCCTACTAAACTCCTATTGTTCTATTTGGCTTATCTATAAATTGAAATCTATCACTCCGTAAATCGTAAAAGATATCCGTCCGGGTCTTGTACTAAAAACTCTTTTTGAACAATATCCTCATCACCATTCCTGTAATGGCTGACCTTCATTTCTCGAAAAGGCTTGATCCCGGCATCTAAAACCCGTTTATATATATTTTCAACGTCGGAAACAGTCATCTCAAAATTTATACCTCTCCCGTATGGATATTCAAGGATACCAACACTCCAGTTGCCATTATCCTGCTCAAACATCATTTGATTATTGTCCATCGAAAGAAAAACAAATTTATCTTCACTCCGCTCATATTCTATTTTGAATTGCAAAACGCCCACATAGAATTGCCTGGTACGTTCTATATCTGCCACTGTCAGCTCCGGTATTAAAGAATTGAATTTCACTTGTCCCACCTCCCAAATCCCAACTTTACTCCCTCCACAATCTCTCTCCCCATCAGCATTCCCAGAACTGATAGAAATGCCAGTATAAAACACTTGCTATCAGCAATAATACCACTTATTCCCGTGATAATAAATCCTATTTTTTATCCCTGCCGCCCATCAACGGCGGTAAAACAAGCCAGTAAATCAGTATGGATGCAATCGCCATAAACAGCTCCGCCAATACCTGATACAGCTTTCTTTTCCATAGATCTGTCTGCTTAAACCTGTGCAGCGTAATTCCATGCACAATAAACATCAAAGCCTAAAAGAAACATTAAGCCACTAAGTTTTATAACAAGACTTTGCTCTGCCTGTTCCTCCTTCGCATTCAATCGCTTTTTTAGCAATTCTGGATTTTTAATCATCATTACAATTTTTTCTCGTTCTCTGCTAATTCCCGATAAATTCTTATTTACTCAAACTTCCCATACTGGTTGGTGTGCTGAACCTTGAAAAATCAATACTGTAGTCCATAAAAAAGGCTCAAACCTGCACTTGATGGTATAATTGAATTGTGAACAGCAATAACGCAGCAAGGAGATTTATGCCATGTCAAGTATACCACAAAATATACGGGAATTGGTAAACTGATCGAAATGCTTTCAAATAATCAACGAAAAGATTGCGGGAGAGTACAGGATTATGTATGCAAACAAATGCAATATTTCACCTTGACTTGATTGTCGATATTGTTGGGAAAATAAGGGATGTGCAATAAATGATGAGATGCAGGAGATATATAAATATATACAGTAAGGAAGAATCGATTGCGAAATCTAAAAAAGGCGCAGTTATATTAGTTGGAGGCGGTGATGGTCATATGGATAAGGCTTACAGTACAGCTTGTACGCTTTTGCATCATATGAACTGCTATGATATTCATGATGCCGTGTATAGTCATAACACGAACGAAAGACCTGCAATTGAGGACAGAGAAGCACTTTTGGGTTTAAGCAGTATTTTAGATTTTTTTGCAAATAATATAAAAGATATTGACGTACGTAAAGGCGTACGTTATGATAAAATGGAAAGGAGATGATGATATGATCGCAATCAGTGTAACGAAAGCAAGAGATAATATTTATCAAATATTAGCTGATGTTAATAACAGCAGTCAGCCAATTACAATCACAAACAATCGTGGAAAGAATGGCGTCCTTATTTCAGAAGAAGATTGGAATGCTATTCAGGAAACATTATATTTAAATGCAATCCCCGGCATGATGGAAAGTATTATCGAAGCAGGCAAAGAACCAATAGAAGAATGTTCGGTATATGATCCAAATGAGGAGTGGTAAATGTATATCATAAGATTCAGTAAGCAGGCAGACAAAGATAAGAAACTGTTAAAGGGAGCGGGACTTGACGAAAAATCAAAAGTTTTATTGCATATTATAGCTGAAAATCCGTTTCAAAATCCGCCTCCCTATGAAAGGCTGGTAGGAAATTTGAATGGCTATTACTCCAGAAGAATTAATCTGCAGCATAGATTGGTTTATCAGGTATATAATGATTCAGTAATCCTTGAGGGAGTAAAATATGAGGGAACAATAAAGGTTGTTCGTATGTGGTCACATTATGATGAAGTGAGATAAAGATTTTGGGGATTGGATCGTTTTAATATATCCTGCCATTCTACAGCTCAAAGATTCCCTGAACATTATCTGAACATTAAATTTAAAAGGAGCGTCACAAATAACTAAATTTATAGTTATAAAGTGATGCTCCTTTTTTATTCATATACACATTTCAATTACTGGCTCCGCTCTCATCATTTCCATTCTATCTGCTGTTCAAAGCCTCCTGAATATCCGCCTTCATATCCTCAACCGCTGCCCTGGAAGCCTCTGCAAAGCCTTCCTCCCCATAGGAAGCATACTTCTCCTGCTGATAAGCCGCAATAATGCCTCTGGAGGAATTGATAATGGCTCCAAGCCCGTCCTCATTGAAGAAATGCACCAGATCCTTTCCCTTTCCTCCCTGGGCGCCGTAGCCGGGCACTAATATATAACTCTTAGGCATAATTGCCCGCAGCAGCTTTCCTTCCTCCGGGTAGGTGGCGCCTACCACTGCGCCGATGTAGCTGTAGGAATCTCCCATATGCTCCTCGCCCCATTTTGCCACCTGCTCGCCTACGATCTCATAGAGATGCCTGTTGTCCCCATCTGAAAGCAGCCGGTCCTGGAACTCCCCGCTGCTGGGATTGGAGGTCTTGACCAGAATAAACAGCCCCTTGTTTTCCTCTTTGCATACCTTTATAAAAGGCTTGATGCCATCGGAGCCAAGATAAGGATTGACCGTCGCAAAATCCTCGTCAAAGCCATAACAGGTCTTACTTCCAACCGTCACCTTTCCCAAATGTCCCACTGCATATGCCTCGGAGGTGGAACCGATATCCCCTCTTTTAATATCGGCGATCACCACCAGACCTTTTTCTTTGCAATAGTCTACCGTCTTTTTAAAAGCCACAAGCCCGGGAATGCCGAATTGCTCATACATGGCGATCTGAGGCTTTACTGCCGGAATCAGATCATAAATATGGTCTACGATCTCTTTATTGTACTGCCAGACCGCTTCCGCCGCCCCTTCAAGAGTTTCTCCATACTCTGCAAATGCCTTTTGCTGAATATGCCTGGGTACAAATTTCAAAGTAGGGTCCAGCCCCACCACAATAGGCGCGTTGGTCGCCTTGATTTTAGACACTAATTGATTGATCATGTGAAATCTCCCTTTTCTCCTGTCTCCCTGATTATACCAGCACTGCCCTTTGGCTGTCCGCAAACTGTTTGATCCGGGAAGCGTTCACATACTTGCGGGAAGTCTCCCCATCTATTACTACAAGGGTGGGCGCCTGCATTACGCCGTACTTCTGGGCAAGCTCCACATTTTCTTCCGCGTCAATAAGCACATATCTGAAATCTTTCAGATATTCCTTCGCCAGCCTGCAATTAGGACAGGTTTTGGTGGTAAACAGATAAGCGATGTTTTCCGGTGTCTCCACGGAAACCTTGATCTCTTTTTCGTCATAGCCTGACAGGGTCACCATGCTGGTAATTGGTTTTTTCAGCACCGATTCCGCAATATTGTAATTCTTCCGGTTTGCATATTCCTGAGTCTTGCCGTCATTCCAATTCTGCACAGGTCTGTAATAGCCGGTAATACGGCTGTAAACCTCCGTGGTCTTTCCACAGTGCGGGCAGGTCTTCTGCTCCCCTGCAAGATACCCATGCTCCTTACAAATGGAATAAGTAGGAGAAAGGGTGTAATAGGGCAGCTTGTAATTTTCCGCAATGGTTCTGATCAGGTCTGCCGCAGCTTTCCAGTCGGGAAGCTTCTCCCCAAGGAACGCATGGAATACGGTTCCCGAGGTATATAATGTCTGAAGCTCGTCCTGAATATCCAGGGCATCGAAAATATCCTCTGAAAAATCCACCGGCAAATGGGAGGAATTGGTGTAATAAGGAGTGTCCCCCATTTTTCCTGCTGTCTTGATCGCCGGCCATTTTTTCTTATCATGCTTTGCAAGGCGATAGGTGGTACTCTCCGCCGGAGTCGCCTCCAAATTATACAGATCCCCATACTGCTCCTGATAATCGGAAAGCCTGTTTCTCATATGGTTCAGCACTTCCTTGGTGAATTCCTGGGTGCGCCGATCTGTCATATCCGCCCTCAGCCAGTTGGCGTTTAAGCCCACCTCGTTCATGCCGATGAGGCCGATGGTGGAAAAATGATTGTCAAAGGTTCCCAGATAACGTTTGGTATAAGGGTAAAGCCCCTCGTCCAAAAGCCGGGTGATCACATCCCGTTTCATCTTAAGGGATCTTGCAGCAAGATCCATCATCTTATTCAAACGTCTGTAAAAATCGTCCTTATCGGAGGAAAGATAAGCGATACGGGGCATGTTGATGGTAACTACCCCTACGCTTCCGGTGCTTTCCCCTGATCCGAAAAAGCCTCCTGTTTTCTTGCGCAGTTCCCTTAAGTCCAGACGCAGGCGGCAGCACATGCTGCGCACGTCGCTGGGCTCCATATCCGAGTTGATATAGTTGGAAAAATAAGGGGTTCCATATTTTGCCGTCATTTCAAAAAGCAGGCGGTTATTTTCCGTATCCGACCAGTCGAAATCTCTGGTGATGGAGTAGGTGGGAATGGGATACTGGAAGCCTCTTCCGTTGGCGTCCCCTTCGATCATGGTCTCAATGAACGCCTTATTGATCATATCCATTTCCTTTTTGCAGTCCTTGTATTTGAAATCCATCTCCCTGCCCCCTACGATAGCAGGCAGTTCTGCAAGATCCGCCGGAACCGTCCAGTCCAGGGTGATATTGGAGAAAGGCGCCTGGGTTCCCCAGCGGCTGGGGGTATTTACACCGTAAATAAACGCCTCAATACATTTCTTCACTTCTTCATAAGAAAGCTGATCCACTTTTACAAAAGGCGCAAGATAGGTATCAAAGGATGAGAAAGCCTGTGCCCCTGCCCATTCGTTCTGCATAATCCCCAGGAAATTTACCATCTGGTTACACAGAACCGACAGGTGCGCCGCCGGAGCCGATGTGATCTTTCCCGTAATGCCGCCAAGCCCTTCGTTGATCAGCTGCTTTAAAGACCAGCCGGCACAATAACCTGTGAGCATGGACAGATCATGAATGTGAATATCCGCATTTCTGTGCGCCTCTGCGATCTCCTGATCGTAGATCTCGGAAAGCCAGTAATTTGCCGTGACCGCGCCTGAATTGCTCAGGATCAGCCCGCCTACGGAATAAGTGACGGTAGAGTTCTCTTTTACTCGCCAGTCCTCCACCTTTACATAGCTGTTCACAACGTCTTTATAATCTAATATGGTGGATTTCATGGTACGCATTTTTTCACGCTGCTTGCGGTACAAAATGTATGCCTTTGCCGCCTCTGCGTAGCCGGTCTGTTCCAGTACCTTCTCTACACTGTCCTGTATGTCCTCCACATGGATACGTTCCTCTTTCACCTTCCCCTGAAAGTCTGCGGTCACCCGAAGCGCCAGCAGATCCACCACATCGTTATTGTACTGCACATCTGTGGCATGAAACGCTTTCATGATCGCATCGCTGATCTTCGTCAGTGTAAAGTCCGCCACATCCCCTTCTCTTTTGATTACCTGAAACATCCAAATCCGCCCTCCAATTCTCATTCTGATATGCAGTTCCCCATTTTTCAGTCTGCATACAAGCGGTTTGGTTTACATAATTTCCCAAAAACACCGCTTATCAAAAGTGTATCATCCCCCACTCCAAAAGTCAAACAAAAAACACAATATATTGTGTTAACATAATATCATTAACATAATATATTGTGTCATTATTTCATGTCAGAAGGTACTTTCTGACGCATATTTTACCGGGTCTGAAGGAAGATATACTCCCGTTTCGCCTCCTCATCATCGGGATAAGTCTTCAAATAGTTGTTCAACAGCACAGACGCATTTTTATACTCCCCAATACGCTCATAGGCAATGATCTCATTCATTTTAAGAACCTGCATCATCCCATTATCTTCTATGTTCATTGCCGCCTGAAAATTGCTGAGCGCCCCTTCGTAATCACCTGTCTGCATTTTGCACAAGCCCAGTTGGTTGAGCACTTGTGGATTGGGGCCATCGCTTTCCAGGAAAGTATTATACACGCTGATGGCATAATTGTTGTCCCCTAAGGTTTCATAGGTCTTCCCTAAGAAAAGCACTGCCTCGTATCCGCTTTCATCCCTTGCCTTTTCCAGATACGTTCTTGCATTTTCATAATCGCCAAGATAATAACAGATGCGTCCCTTTTCATAATTGGTCATGCCTTTTGTTCCTGCATCCATTGCCGCCTGAAGATATTCCTGTCCAACCTCCTTATAGCCCTCAGCGGCAAGAATCCCATAAATTTCAATCAGCCTGTCATAGTTCGTCCGGTTCAGTGTAATTGCCCGATCAAAATCCGCCTTTGCCTCCTCAAGCTTTCCCTGCTTGGCATAAATAACGCCCCGCAGATAATAAGCGTCCTCTTCGTCCTCCTTCAGTCCTACAATCGCATCATAAACCTCAATCGCTTTTCCCAGCTCTCCCTGCTTAAAATATGCCGTAGCAAGATAATAGTTGATGTCGTAGTCCATAGGGTTTACTCTTCCGTTGCTCAGGGAAAGCGCTTTTTCAAAGCTCTCCGCCGCTTCCTTGTACATGGTTTTGCCCATATAAGCAAGCCCTTCCCCTCTGCACAGAAGTCTTTCTTCTTCGCCTGCTTCCTTTGCCGCTTCAAAGCTTACAAGGGCGCCATCATAATCCAGGGCGGCGATTGCCTCCATGCCTGCCTTTATATTTTCGTTTTTATCCTTTTTGCCACACCCTGCCAGCAGCGCCATAAGAATGAAAAGAACCGCCAATTCGTACTTTTTGATTTTCATGTATTGCCTCATTTCTGTCTTACTTTCTCAGCCCTCTGGGATAATGATTTTTCATAATGCCCCCTGAAAGCTTTCCCCAGCCCAAGCTGTAACCGTCTACCGTGAGCAGATACCAGCCCTTTTCTCCTTCCGCCGGAAGGGTCTGCCCTGCTAAATAGGCAGCCGCCTCCTCCATGGACAAGGGAAATTCATAAACAGCTTCCCCAGGTCTTAAGGAGAGCGCCAGTGCATGGGCAGGTTCAAACCGACCTTTTTTTAAGGTTCCCAAATGCAGCCCCGGTCTAAGCGCTTTCAGCCCTTTCAAAGAAGGGGTTCCCTCAGGCGCCAGATAGAGCTGGTCTCCAAATCTTAAATAAATACCCGAAAAAGAAGTCTTCAGATACTGCCTGCGAAAGCTTTCCCATTCCCCCAGCTCTTTCGGAGAAATTCCTTTTTCTTCCCCCCTGGAACTGACTGTCCCGTTCTCCATAAGCCCTTCCTTTTTCAGACATGCCACAAAATGCCCTTCTCCCCTCACCTTGTGAGGCCAGAATCTTATGGATTCCTCCATGGTAAAAGCCGGATACTCCTTCACAAACCAGTCAATGGTACCTTCGTCCTCCTCCGGTGCGAAGGTACAGGTAGAGTACACCATTCTGCCGCCAGGACGCAGCATCTGTGCCGCCTCCTTCAGGATATCCTTCTGTCTTGCTGCACACAGCTTTATATTTTCCAGGCTCCACTCCTTTACAGCCTCTTCCTTCCTTCGGAACATGCCTTCTCCCGAGCAGGGAGCGTCTACCAGGATCTTGTCAAAATATCCCTGGAAATGCAGGGCAAGCAATGACGGTTCACAGTTTAAAACAAGCCCGTTTTTTATACCCATCCTCTCTATATTTTCTGAAAGAATTTTTGCCCTCCGGGGATGGATCTCATTGCAGACCAAAATCCCCTTTCCCCTCATGTCCGCCCCGATCTGGGTGCTTTTTCCTCCAGGCGCTGCGCACAGATCCAGGATCTTTTCTCCCTGCTGCACCTTCAAGTATGCTGCCGGCGCCATGGCGCTTGCTTCCTGAATATAGTAGGCGCCTGCCTCATGGTAAGGGTGCCTGCCTGGCCTTGCCTCCTCCTGATAGTAATAGCCGCCTGCCGCCCAGGGCACCGGTTCTGTTAAAAAACCTGCCTTTTGAAAAAGCTCCTGTTCTCCGCCCTTCAGGAAATTGACCCGCAGGGAAGAATCCTTCGGTCTGCTATAGCTTTCCAGGAAATCCTGATACTCTTCTCCAAGCAATTGTTTCATTCTGCTTAAAAACTGTTCCGGTAATGTCATACTCTCACTGCCTGTCTTTACTAAGCCAATATCCTGCGCAAAGTGTCAAATAGATTGTTTACGTCGATGGGCTTTGCAATATGGTCATTCATTCCATATTTCAACGCCTCCTGTTTATCCTCCTCAAAGGCGTTTGCCGACATTGCCACAATGGGTATGGCGGCGAGCTCCTTATTTTCCAGCATGCGAATTGCCTTCGTTGCCTCATAGCCGTTCATCACCGGCATCTGCACATCCATCAATATCAACTGATAGTAGCCCGGCTGGGAGCTTTGTACCATATCCACGGCTTCTTTGCCATTCTCTGCAACTTCTACCGTAAAGCCTGCATCTCCCAGGATCGCCACTGCGATCTCCTGGTTTAACTCCACATCCTCCACCAGCAAAATACGCCCTGTAAGCTTTATTTCTTCCTTGGGATCTTCTTTTGTATTGCCGCTGTCTTCTATGCTTTTATCCGATTCTTTCACAAAAGCAGATTCACCTGCCTGCAGGCGGAATGTAAAGGAAACAACAAATTCTGTGCCTTCTCCCTGCTTGCTCTGTACCTCAATATTGCCGTGCATCATATCCACAATATTCTTTGTGATTGCCATTCCCAAACCGGTTCCCTGAATCCTGCTGATGGTAGAATTTTCTTCTCTCTCAAAGGGATCAAATATATGCGACACAAATTCCGGGCTCATTCCAATACCTGTATCCTTCACGGAAAACACATAAGCGGCATGCCCTGTAAGCGCCCCCGGTTTTTCCGTCAAATGTACCTTTACAGTTCCGCCTTCTTCTGTATATTTCAAGGCATTGCCAACAATATTAACCAATACCTGGTTCAGGCGCAACGGATCGCAATAAATGTCCTCATGGCGCACGTTCACGCTTTTAATGTCCAAACTGATTCTTTTGGCGCCTGCATCCGCCTGGAAAATATGATTTAATCCCTGCAAGACCTCCGATAATTTACAAGGCTTTTCCTCCAAATGCATTTTGCCGCTTTCGATCCGGCTCATATCCAGCACATCGTCGATCAGGCTGACCAGATAGTTTCCTGAGGTTCTGATCTTATCCAGATATTCCTGAACCTTCTCTTTTCTGTCAATATGATTTACTGCCAAAGTGGTAAATCCTACAATGGCATTTAATGGCGTCCTGATATCATGAGACATATTGGAAAGAAAAACGCTTTTTGCTTTACTTGCCTTATTTGCCTGTAAAAGGGCATCCTCCAGGAGCTTCTGTTTTTCCATTTCACTGCGCATTTCCTCATCCACACAATGGAAGCCCAGCACAATACCATAATTTCCTTCCCATGTGCCTACGCGTACCGCTTTCATCTGGAAATACTTTATCTCGCCGTTTCTGCATGTGCGGTAATTCACATAGCAGGTTTTTTTTGCCGTCAGTTCCTTTTTCAACCACTCTACGGAAGAAGCCTGACGCATCATCTCCCGGTCATCCTCATATACAATATCCCGAATATACTCATCCATGCTTTCTCTTAAAACAATTTTCTTGTTAAAAACAGCCTCTGATACATTCTTGGGATAATTATCATTTTGAAGCAACATTCCAAGCCCTGTAGTCAGATCAAAGAAGCACACAAGATTATAGTCGGTGCTCAGCGCCTGAAGCAGCTCTCTCTGATATCTTTCTTTCTTCTTTTCCTGAAGCTTTTGCTCTGTACAGTCTAAAAGAAAACGCTGGTAAAACAACTCGCCGTTTTCCTCCAGCAATTTTACATTTCCCATAACATGCAGCACTTCGCCATTTTTATGTCTTACGCGATATTCTACGCTGACACTGTCCCCTTCCTTCTTGAGACTGTCAACGCTTTCCCGCAGTTTCGCCTGATCTTCTTCCACCACAGAGGCAGCAAACATATCAAACCCATCTGTAAGCAATTCCTCCTGAGACTCATAGCCCAGAATTTTAAGCGCCGCATGATTCACACTGAGAATCCGTGAACCGTCTATAGAATGGCAGATCACGCCGCACTCTATCGAAGCAAAGATCGTTTCCAGAGTTCGATTTTTCGCTATGATTTCCTGCTCATAAGCACGCTCCTGGGTAGCGTCGATGGCCACGCCTACCGTTCCCATTACGCTCCCGTCAACATCATACAGGGGCGACTTATAAGTGGTGAGAATCCGCATCCCATCCCCTGTCTGAATCACTTCTTCCGATATACAGGTTTCCCGCTTGTGCATAACCTCCCGCTCTGATTCGATGCACGCGGGATCATCCTGCTCAACATCCCATATGTACGCGTGTTTTTGCCCTTCCACCTGCTGCTTGGTCTTACCCACTGTTCTGCAGAAGCTGTCGTTTACTTTCTCATGCACACCATCCTTATCCTTATACCAGATCAAATTAGGGATATGATTAATTGTGGCTTCAAAATATTGACTGGTCTGCCAGGAATCCATACTCTGCTTATAGTTTTTCTGCCAGTTCAGGAAACGATATTTTATCTCTTCATCTGACATAGGCATCGTCCATACATCCTGTACGGCAGCCAAGCCTTCCTCCAGAGCAAAAATATCCTTTCCGTCTGCCAGAACAATCAGTTTTCCATCTGCCTGCATGTCCTTATTAAGAGCCTGCAGCGTTTTTTCCATGTGATTTTCCACCCCATGCAAAAAAACTACATCCGCCCTCGCCGCAAGCACGCTCTCCGGCTTATTACTTTCAATAAATTCATGAGTAAAATGCTCCATTGGAGGCATTTCCCTGATTACTTCAAAAGCCCTGCATTTGGGACCTGTCAGATAAAAGCAGACATGACAATGATACATATCAGTTTTCTCCTGTTCTAAGTAAATGATAATACGCTTATGTTACCATTCTAACAAGCCGTACATGCTTATGTCAATATTTAGAATTTTTATGATGGCACTTTATATGTAACAACAGTTCATGGCTGGGCGGAGCTGCTACTTTTTGTATTCCAGATAGATCACAGGCAGAAATCCTATCGTCAAAAGGAAGTACAAAACCAGCATAACCGGCACCGCGCCAAAAATTTCCCCGCCAAAAGAATACAGGTTAAAATACTCCAGGGCGTTTCCCGCCTGCAACAGTTGATCGGGCAGCAATCCAACTACTTTATTTGCAAGGGAGCTGTTCACACTCCCCATAAAATTCTCAACTATGGAAGGGATAAAAATCAGCTCCACAGGAACCATAACCGCCAAAACCGCCGATTTGAATTTTGCGGATACCAGCATGGTAAGGGTTGCAATAAACAAGCAGCCCACGTATCCCCCGAATGCAATCAGAAAATATTTCTCCAGCATGGTAATCGGATAAAAGCATTTCCAGGAAGTCCAGGATGCCTGCACCTCCATATTCCATCCATCTGCTCCCAGATAGCACAGGTTGACCCCCGTATACACCAAAAAAACTGTAAAATAGACCATTGTCGTCATCAGAAGTCCCGCTATGACTTTAGCCCTGACAGCCTTATTTCTTCCATAAAAAGAAGAAAAGAAAACAGCATCCGCCTTATGGGCAAATTCGTCGGAAAAAATTCCTCCAACCAGATAGCCTAAAATCAACATAGTGATCATCACAATAGTGGGCGCAAATTCAAACAACCGGGTCCACCCCATGGCATAATCATAGTAAAGGGGAACCGGAAGACTTTCGTATCGATCTATCAAATATTTCTTTTCATTCTCTGAGAACAGCTCCCTGGCATCCCCAGCCAGCCATTCCCTAAGCAGTTCTGTCCTGCTTTGATAAAAAAGCGCCGCATCCTCTTCTTTCAATGAATCCGCCCGAAAATAATCGTATTCTCTGAATTGCTCTGCATAAAAACAATTAAGGAGAGACCGAATCTCCATAATCCCCTGCTTCCAGCCATAGGCGATGTTGCTTTCCTGCACCTTTTCCGACTGTCCTTCCGGTGTTTCCTCTATTCTTCGATTTTCAGCGATCACCCTGCGTATTTTTTCTTCATCCAGATCACCCGCCCATTCCTTCTGCGCCGCCCTTAAAGCGGCAACGGCTGCAAAGCCGGTTTCCTCCTCTCCCTTTTCGTTCACCCACGAAACATTGGCGGAAAAAAGGCAGGTGACGCAAATCAAAAGCAGCAGCGAAACCAGCGCCGCCCTCCCCCTTGTCCGGCAAAATACTTTTTTAAGCTCATAACGAATCATCAATCTCACCCACGCTTTCTCCAAAATAAGCCAGAAACAAATCTTCCAGCGCCGGCATTTCCATAACTGCATTTTCACATGGCGGTTCGGTGGCAAGCACTCTCAGATTTATGCCTTCCGGCAGCGTCTTTATATTGGACACCTTATATTTTTTCCGGTAAAGCTCCGCTTCCTTTTTGGAAGCCTGCACGCTCCATACCCGCTCCGGCATCCCCTTAAGCAATTGCTCCAACGTCCCGGAAGCCTCAATGCTTCCCTCTTTCATCAAAAGAATTTCATTTGCAATATACTCCACATCCGACACAATATGCGTGGAAAGAAGCACCAGTCTCTCTTCAGAAAGCTGGCTGATCAGATTGCGGAAGCGAATCCTCTCATTGGGGTCCAGCCCCGCCGTAGGTTCATCCAAAATCAATATCCTGGGATCTCCCAGCATCGCCTGGGCGATTCCCACCCGGCGCTTCATCCCTCCCGACAAGGTTTTCATTTTTTTCTTTGCCATCTGTTCCATTCCCACCTGCTGTAGCAGCTGCTTCATTCGATGTTTTGCCGCTCCGGCTTTTAAGCCTTTGATAGTCGCAATATACATAAGATATTCAGAAACTGTAAAGTCAGGATAATACCCAAACTCCTGGGGCAGATAGCCCAGTATTCTTCTATAGGCTCCGTCCATTTGAAAGATATCCTCTCCATTAAAGGAAATGGTTCCTTCCGTAGGCTTGAGAAGCGTACACAGCATGCGCAGCAATGTGGTCTTTCCGGCACCATTGACGCCTAAAAGACCATAAACGCCTGTGTTCATGGTATAAGACACATCCCGCACCGCCGTTACTCCTTTAAACATTTTTTTAACTCCGGAAATTCTTAACTCGTTCACTTTTTTCCTCCCATATTTCCAGGCAATGATTCTGCCCTCTCACAATACAATACCCAAGATACAGCCCTGCCGCCCCTGTGGTTAAAATCCATGCCGGCGTGGAAACTGCCTGATAAACCTGTTCCCGCAAAACAAGCTGAACCCATACCACACACCACAGAATACACAGCAGTATGGCAAACGCCTCGGAGCCGCTCCTGAAACTGTACAGGGTGCGAAAGCATATGCAACAGGTTACAAGATAAGGTAAAAAAAACTGAATCATCAGTTCCCCTGCATCCAGCCTTCCCGTAGAAATCCCCGCCAGAAAAAAGATGCCAAGGAAAAGAAAATCTACAAAGGCAAACAGTATCATTCTTGCCGCATAAATCTGCCGCAGAGAATAGTAGGCAGCGCTTTCAATTTCCAGCGCATTGACATTCCGGTTTTTCCACAGCTCAGGCAGCAAAAGCAGCGCAAAAAGAGGCGCGGCAATCCCCATACATCTCCGTTCATATGCGCTGCCTCCTGTCAACTCCAGCATAAACCACAGGACAAGAAGAAGCGCGCCCTGAAGCACCCACCAGAATTTGCGGATATATCTGCTCTGTTGATACAGAAATTCCGCACTGGAAATCAGTTCCTTTGCCTGACACTCATAAAAAAACTCTTTTGACCTGCGAATCGTCTCTTTCATTTTCTTTTCATTGCATCCGCTTTCCACGTTCAGCTTTTTTCTGATCTTTTTATTGGATAATCTCATAGACCCTCCTTTTCAAAGTAAGCCGTCAACAGTTCTTTTGATCTTCTGACCCGATATTTCACAAGAGAAAGGCTGATTCCCAGAATCCTTGCAATATCCTTCTGTCTGCATCCCTGCCAGAAAAACAGCACAGCCGTCTCCTTCAGTTCCTCCGGCAGACAGGCAAAAGCTTCTCCCACCACAATTCTCTCCTCCTGATCCGGAACGGCAGGAGCAGGGCTCTCGGGCAATGTCTCCAATGGAATTTCCTTTCTTTTCCTGTGATAATCCAGACACAGGTTTCCCGCAATCACATACAGATAATTTGCCAGTTTTCCGTAGTGCCGGTATCGGTCTAAGGTTTGGAAAAACCGCATAAATGTCTCCTGTGCCACATCTTCCGCGTAGCCATAGTCCTTTACATGGATTCTGCAATATTTCAAAATGCCAGGATAATATTTTGTCACAAAATCTTCAAATGCCTTTTCATCTCCCCTGCGCATTTTCTGCACAATAAGAAAGTCCAGGTCGACATTTACGCCCATGCTTTTCCTCCTTTCCTACTTGTTTCAAAAGCGCTTTCTATCTATCATAACGTTACCTTATCCAAAAAAGATAGTCCGCTTTCAAAAAAAGCGCCATTGCTTCAGCAAATTCTTCATCTGCTTCTGCAATGACGCCTTTTTAAACCAGCTTCTTTAAAATAGAACTGCCAATGGTTCCCTCCGGCATGGGAACGCCGAAGTTTTCGGCAATAGATGCTCCGATCACAGCAAAGGTATCTTCATTTTCCAATGCTCCCCCCGATTTCATTTTGGGGGCATATGCCACAAAGGGGACATATTCTCTGGTGTGGTCTGTGCCGCTGTAGGTAGGGTCGTTTCCGTGATCCGCCGTCAGAATCAACAGATCCTCATCGGTCAGCTCCTCCAGCAGTGTCCCCAGGTTCCGGTCAAACTTCTCGATCTCTCTGGCATACCCCTCTACATTTCTGCGGTGCCCCCACAGAGCGTCAAAATCCACCAGATTCACAAAACACAACCCATGGAAATCCTTCCTGCAGATCTCAATGGTCTGTTCCATGCCATGCACAGAGCTGTCGGAATGGTAGGTCTGGGTAATCCCCTCCCCGCAGAAAATATCGTGAATCTTTCCAACGCCGATCACATCCAGTCCATTCTCCTCCAGCGCGTTTAGAACCGTAAGCCCTGTAGGCTTTAGGGCATAGTCGTGGCGGTTGCTGGTACGTTTAAACTCTCCCTTTTTCTTTCCCACATAAGGTCTTGCAATGACTCTTCCCACACGCCATTCGTCTTTCATGGTGATCTGCCTTGCGATCTCACAGCAGCGGTACAGATTTTCCAGATCAAAGGTTTCCTCGTTGCCGCAGATCTGAAGCACCGAATCCGCAGAGGTATAAACGATCATTGCCCCTGTGCTTATTTCTTCCTCTCCGAGCTCCTCTATGATCTCCGTTCCGCTGGCGCTTTTATTGCCGATCACCTTTTTCCCACACTGCTTTTCCAGCTCCTCTATCAGCTCCGGCGGAAAGCCTGTGTCCGTAAAGGTCTTAAAGGGCTTTTCGGTTTTAATGCCCATCATTTCCCAGTGCCCTGTCATGGTATCCTTCCCGTTGCTGGTCTCCCCCAGGCGCATAAAACGTCCAAGGGGCTTCTCTACGCCTTCCATTTTTCCTGCTTTGTGAAGGTTCAACAGCCCCAGCTTTCTCAAATTGGGAATGTCCAATGTGCCCATTTTCTCCAGAATATGTCCCAGAGTATCCACCCCTTCGTCGCCAAATCGGGGAGAATCGGGCATTGCGCCAATCCCCAGAGAATCCAATACAATCACAAAAATTCTTTTATATTCATTCATTTCACCTGTCACCTCCTATTTATAATCCTTTCCCTGATCTGCCGCTTATGCCAGATTGCCGGGACCAAATCCTTTTGGAAGCAGTTCTTTTAAAGTAAAGATTTCATATTGCTCTTTGCCGGCAGCCAGAATAATCTGAAAGGCTGCAGGGTCGCAAAATTCCATCATCACCTGCCTGCACACCCCGCAGGGAGCGGTATACTCAGTCAGAACGCCATCCTTGCCGCCCACAATACAAATTGCCGAAAACTCTCTTTCCCCCTCGCTGACCGCTTTGAAAAAAGCGGTTCTCTCTGCACAGTTGGCAGGCGAATATGCCGCGTTTTCAATGTTGCATCCTGTGTATATCTTCCCCCTTTTGGTCAAAAGCGCCGCACCCACTTTAAAGCCTGAATAGGGGGCATAAGAATATTGAAGCTGCTCTATTGCCAGATCGATCATTTCTTCTGCAAGTTTACCATCCATCCTTTTTCCTCCCGGTTTTATTCTTTCTAATAGCCTGACGCCTCTTCCTTTTTTACCAGCTTAATAATCCGGCTGGTTCCCAGGCGGTCGGCTCCAAGGGTAAGAAACTTTTCCGCATCCTCCATGGAGGCAATTCCTCCCGCCGCCTTGATCTTTACTCCCTCGCCTACATGCTCTGCAAACAACTGCACATCCTCAAAGGTAGCCCCTGCGGTGGAAAAACCTGTGGAGGTCTTAATGTAATCCGCTCCGCCTCTGGTCACCAGCTCACACATTTTAATTTTTTCCTCCCGAGTCAAAAGGCAGGTTTCGATGATCACCTTCAAAAGCTTTTCCCCACATGCCCCTTTCAGGGTACGGATCTCTTCCTCGATCAACTCATACTTTCTATCCTTCATCCATCCTATATTGACCACCATGTCGATCTCTGAGGCTCCGTTTGCAATGGCATCACGGGTCTCAAATTCCTTTGTTTTCGTGGTCATATATCCGTTGGGAAAACCGATCACCGTGCAGATCGCCATTTTCCCCTGTACATATTCCCCTGCCTGCTTTACATAGCTGGGGGGAATGCAGACAGACGCTGTCCCGTATTTGACGGCATCATCGCAGATCTGTTTGATCTCCTCCCAGGTTGCCGTCTGTAAAAGCAGCGTATGGTCTACATGCTTTAAAATTTCTTTTACATCCATTCACTTTTTCTCCCTTGCTTTTCTTACTTCCCATCTTCCCTGATCAAGGTGCGGACTGCCTCAACCGCCACCTGAACCGCCATATCCGTGTCGTGTACCACCGGGTTTTCCAGCCCCTGCTTTTCTCTTTCCTGATTTGCCACCACCAGAAAACAGGAACCTGCACGCACGCCCAGACTGCTTGCCACCACAAACAACGCCGCCGACTCCATTTCAGAGGCAAGACAGCCAAGCCGTTTCCATGCCTCCCACTTCTGAAGCAGCTCATAGCTTACCGGCTTTACCTCCGGTTCATGCTGCCCATAAAATGAGTCCTTGCACTGTACAATGCCCGTATGAAAGGGAAAACCCTTTTTCCTTGCCGCCCCAACAAGAGCGTTGGTGATGGAAAGATCCGCCACTGCCGGAAACTCCATAGGCGCATATTCCCTGCTGGTGCCTTCCATGCGGATGGCGCCGGTGGCAATTACAACATCACCGCTTTTCACCTCCGTCTGCATCCCTCCGCAAGTTCCAATCCGGACAAAGGTGTCCGCGCCGCACCGATACAGTTCTTCCATGGCAATGGAGGCGGAGGGACCGCCGATTCCTGTGGAAGTCACGCTGACCTTTACCCCGTCCAGCGTTCCCGTATAGGTAATATACTCTCTGTTGTCAGCGATCATAACCGGATCATCAAAATATTGGGCGATCTTCACACACCGTTTGGGATCTCCGGGCATGATCACATACCGTCCTACCTCTCCCTTTGCCACCTGTATATGATATTGTCTGCTTGCATCTTCAGAATAATTCTTCATACCCATCTCCTGTTCTTCTATTTCTGTTCCTTCCAACGCTGCCCTTTGCCATAAGGTATTCCCTCCGCCTCAGGCGCTCTTAATTTGCCGGAAGCAAACGCTGCCATGCTTCGCCATCCGGCTTATTGTAAGAAAAAAGGGGAGCAGGCATCCGCCACTCCCCTTGCCAGTCAAATCCACTCTTATAGAACAATTCAGCTTTTTTATAAAGTATTTTGAACATTTTGACAAATACAAAATAGCTTAATAATTTTTCAACCGGAATTTGGAAACCAGCTCCCGCAATGCCGCCGCCTGTCCTGATAATTCCTCGCTTGCCGCAGCGCTGGATTCCGCTGTAGCCACGTTTTCCTGAACCACCACTGCAATCTGGTCGATTCCATGGCTGATCTCCGCCGCTGTGACCGCCTGCTGCTTTGTATAATTGGCAATGCCGCCTATCAAGTTATCCATTTCCTCTGCAAGCTTCGCCGCTGACAACATGGATTTTGCAGTATCGTCAGCTGCTGTAACGCCCTCTTCCATGGAGCTTATGGTTTCTCCCAAAAGCTCTGTGGTCTCCTTTGCCGCTGCCGCCGATCTGCCGGCCAAAGTCCGAACCTCATCCGCCACCACTGCAAATCCTTTTCCTGCCTCTCCGGCACGCGCCGCCTCCACGGCTGCATTAAGGGCAAGAATATTGGTCTGGAATGCAATATCGTCAATGGTCTTAACGATCTTGTGTATCTCATTGGATCTGTCGCTTATCTTTTGAATGACTTCCGTCATATTCTCCATTTTGGTATTGCTTTCCAGCAATCCCTGTCTGACTTCCTTGGAAATACTGCTTGCCTTCTGGGCTCCCTGAGAGATCTTTTCCACGCTGTCAGACACTTCGCCAATGTGTCCCGCCAGCGCCTCTACCTCAGCCGCCTGCTCCGTAGAGCCCTGTGACAAACGCACCGCACTGTCGGAAACCTGCGCCGCACCGGCGGCAACATCCCTGGAAGAAACCCTCAGCTGTCCCATGGTTCCGTTCAGCTTAACCGAAATCTCCTCCAGCGAAGCTTTAATCTTTGCAAACTCGCCGGTATATTCGCTTTCCAGCACAAAGGCAAGATTTCCCCTTGCAATCTCCCGTAAAGTATCTGCAATTTCGTTGATATATTTTATGTATTCGCGCAGTCTTAAGGTAACCTGATTAAAATCATGGGCAAGCACTCCCAGTTCGTCCCTGGATTTGTAACGAATGGTCTGATCCAGCTCGCCCTCTGCGATCCGGGTGGCAACCCTGCTCAGTTCTTTTACAGGTCTGCCAATGATCCGCCGTGTCTGAATGATCACAAGCAGCATCAATACAAACACTGCGATAACCGACACCACTATCATGGTTACAGTCAGATCGTGAAGCTCTGAGAGCACCTCATCCTTGGACACATATGCCACCGCCGTCCAATCGCTTCCCTCAATCTTTGCCACATGAATATAGGTATCTTTATAAAGGCTTAACCCTGTCTTCCCGGCTTTTATCTGTTCTTCTGCGTAGGCATACATATCGCCCTCAGCTTCACTCAGCTTTTCTCCAACTATCCCTTCGTCTCTATGCCCGATAATGGTGTCTGTACGGGTGTCGACAAGGAACACGCCGCCGTTGTCCTCGATCTGAATACTTTTGACAATATTGGAGATAGAATCCAGGTACACATCCGCCGCCGCAACGCCCCTTACCGTTCCGTTTTTACTTTTTAACACGCCAGAGGCTCCTACCACGTAAGACTGGCTGTCTTCGTCAAAATATACATCCCCCAATATAAATTCTTCGGAATCAAGCCCATTGATATACCAGCTTTTTTCCAGTGCGTTAAACTCCGGTCCCGGCACAAAGGATGCATGATACAGCGATCCGTCTGTCAGGGCAACATACAATCCCGCCGGATACGCATCGTTCTGCCCTACCGTATGCTTGATATATTCTACCATCCCCGAAATGCTCATATCTTCATATTCGATGGTATCTCTCTGGGTTTCCAGCATGGTAAGCGTCCGGTTCATCCATGCCCTGGTTTCCTGCAGCGTTCTCTCAGTGGTGACCTGCAGCATTTCCTCACTTTTCTGCAAAAGCGTCTGCGACATCCTGTCATAGACTACCGCCAGCAGCGCCGCCACTGCAATAATTACGCTCACAACAATAGCCGCCACCAGTTTTACCGTAATTCCAAGCCCCCGGCGCCTTGCACCGCCGGCTTTGGTTTTTACATTTTTTGCTCGTTCCATCTCCGTTCCCTTCTTTCTTTATTTTTTCATAAAATCGTCAACGATTTTTTTGATCTCCTCCTCCGGCATGGTTTTTAAAAGATACCCCTCCGGTTTCAATGACATAACCTTCTTTACGCTCTCCCTGTCCCCTCTTCCGGTAAGGAAAATAACGGGAATATTCGCCGTAGCTTTCTCTGAACGAATCATTTCCAGGGTCTGTCTTCCATCACAGACAGGCATCTCATAATCCAGCAGAACCAGATCGGGTCTGTTTACCGTAATGCTCTGGATCGCGGAAATACTGGAACCCACCTCTGTCACCTCGTAATCCTCTTCAAAAAGCTTTGCAATCTTTTTCCGGATAAATTCGGAATCATCCACCACCAGAATTTTTTGCTTACGTTCCTTCCAGGATGCCTTCTCATTTACCAGATATTCCTTGATGGTTTCCATGGCATTTTCCGGGTTAACATCCGCCACCATCTTACCGCGGATAGAATTTGCAGATGCCGCGCAAAATCCAAAATACCCCTCCCCGATGTCAAACAGCAGACTGTGGGACGGTTGTACACGATCAAAGGAGCTTAAAAGCTGTTCCTGAGTCAGCAGACTCTCCTTCTCCAGTTCAAATTGCGCCAATGCGGCGAAGCTTTCCCTGACACGCTCCATAAACTGTCTCGAAATATACCTGCCGATATGGATCACCATTTCGTCAATTTTTTTATACTCTGTATTAAATATATTTCCTGCAACCTTAAGAAGAAGCTGCTCCTCAAAAACAAGAGTAACCTCCCATTTTTCCTTTTTTTCTCCACGATAAACAAAACGGCAGCAGATAATCTTTCCAAAATTCTCTCCTGCATACTGTTCGCTGATCATCCTCGCCTTCAACTGGAACATCTCCTGAAGCAGCTGAAGGATAGTCTGCTCCATTGCCTCCTGTTCCTTCTCATGAGGTATATCCGTCCATTTGCTCCTTCCCCTTCCCACAATTGCCAGATCCTCTGTCAGCGTATGGGCAACCACCCATCCGATGCAGACACCTAAAAAATGCCGAATAGATTCCGTGGAATAATTCGACTCTTCCATTTCCTTCTCAAGCGCAGGCAGCGTCTTATCGCGGAAATCCGCATGCAGACGCCTATGTACCTCGTACTCACTGTAATTGATGGACCGCATATATTCTTCTTCATGCTCAAAATGCACCAAAGAGTGGTTTTTTAAATATTTTACTCCCTCCCGGCACACCCATTCGCTCTTATCTTCATTTTCACTAAGCTTTAAAAGCTTATCCATGGTTGTAAAAAGCAGCTTGTGTTCCTTATCAATAAAGTCAACGCCAAGCTTATATCTGTCATTCCATATAATCTGTTTCACGTTATCCTCCTATTGTATTTAGTATTTTACTCCATTTTTTTCAACAAATATTATAACATCTTTTCTACTGCTTTGCCTATCCTTAATTATGAATTTATTTCCAATTTGATCACAATCCAGCCAGTTTTTGGGCAATTTCAAGAAAGTCCTGTTTCACAATCTCATACTTGGAGGGATCCCGCAAAATGGCTGAGGGATGGTACGTTGCCGTCAGCCCGCAGTTTTTCCGATATGTCCATGTGCCATGCTGTCTGGTGATTTTGAAATCCGGGGAAATGATGCGCTGGGCAGCCACACGTCCAAGACAGACGATCACTTTGGGTTTTAATAAAAATGTTTCATATTTCAGATACGGAAAGCAGGCTTCCTTCTCCTCCTCCCTGGGGTCACGATTGCCCGGAGGATGACATTTTAAAATGTTGGTGATGTAGATATCCTTCCGATTCAGACCACAGTCCCCTAAAAGGCGGTCCAGGATCTCCCCTGACTTTCCCACGAAGGGAATCCCCTGCTGGTCTTCCTGCCTGCTGGGCGCTTCGGCAATCACCATAAGACCCGCCTGATGGCTTCCCCGCCCCATAACAGGAAGATGCCTGGTTCCGCTAAGAGGGCAGCGGGTACATTCGTTAATGTGCTGTTCGATATCATTCCATGTATATTCCATAATAATCCTCCATGCTGCTGAACACGATTTTCGTTTTCAGAGGCTCATCGGAATGCTCCGCGCAATGGAAGGCGCACAACTTTTTTGTGCAGATTGCCAGGCGCACTCCCCAGCCAGGGCTTTTGACACCCACATCATATTATACATATAAATATATCGTAAAGGCAAATACTACCTTGCCTTTACGATATTGTCAAATGCATCGTTGTACAGTTCAGACACACATCAGGGGGGGACACACTGTTCCTCCCAGCGCTTTGCAAGCCGTTCCCGTCCCCGATCCATCCTGTTTTTAGCCGATACCATTCCCAAGAACCATAAATTCATAAGGTTCCATGGTATACACTTCTTCCACAGGCGTTTTCCTGCCTTTATAATTCTCCAGCAATACCTCCCAATCCCTCCACTCTCCAGGAATTTTTATATTCTGTTTCTTCCCGTCAAGATTACTGAGCACAAGGATCTGCTGTTCCCCAAGGGTTCTCCGGTATACCAGCGTCATATCCGTTTCTGTTTCCCAAAAGGAAATTTCCCCTTTTGCGATCACCGGATATTTTTTTCTCATGGCGATCAGCTTTTTGTAAAAAGAAAGGATGGAATCATCGTCGTTTCGCTGTGCTTCTACTGTGATCTCTTTTCTGAATTTTTCAGACATGGGAATCCACGGTTCTTCTTCGGAAAATCCCCCATACCTTTCCCCATTCCACTGCATGGGGGTTCTGCTGTTATCCCGTGATCTTGCCGCCAGAGTTTCAAGGGCTTCTTCCCTGGTCTTTCCTTCTTTCAGCAGAATCTGATAATAATTCAGGCTTTCTATGTCCCGATACTGCTCTATGGAAGGATAATGGGCATTCAGCATTCCGATCTCTTCTCCCTGATAAATATATGGAGTACCGCGCATCAAATGAATCATGCCGGCAAGCATTTTCGCCGATTCCTTCCAGTAAACATCCTCGTCCCCCATCCTGCTCACAATGCGGGGCTGGTCATGGTTACACCAGAACAACGCATTCCATCCGTCCCCCTGCTGCATTCCCATCTGCCATTCTATAAATAGTTCCTTTAATTTCTTATAATCCACCTCTTTAAGCGCCCATTTATCTCCATCTCTGTAATCCACTTTCAAATGATGGAAATTGAAGCACATGGAAAGCTCTTTTTCCCTGGGCGCAGAATAGCGGATGCAATGCGCCAGGGATGTGGAGGACATTTCGCCCACCGTCACGAAATCCTCTATCCCTGCATCCATAACCAGCTCTTTCAGATATTCGTGTATGTGGGGTCCATCGCTGTAAAATCTGCGTCCATCTCCTTCAAAATCATCTTCCATCCGTTCCGGCTTGGAGACCAGATTGATCACGTCAAACCGGAATGCCCTGATGCCTTTTTGTTTCCAGAATCGAAGGATTTCTTTTAATTCCTCCCTCACTTTCGGATTATCCCAGTTCAGATCCGCCTGGGTCACATCATACAGGCGCAGGTACCACTTTTTCAGATCAGGCACATATTCCCATGCCGGACCGCCAAATTTTGATTTCCAGTTTGTGGGAGCGCGGTCAGGCGCTCCCTCCCTGAAAATATAATACTTTTGATAAGTCTCGTCTCCTGCCAGCGCTTTCCGGAACCATTCGTGCTCTGTGGAGGTATGGTTGAACACCATATCCAGCATGATCCCCATGCCACGCTCTTTACTCTGGTGAATTAAATTCTCCAGGTCTTCCATGGTTCCAAACTTTGGATTGATGCTCCGGTAATCCGCCACATCATATCCGTTATCTCTCTGGGGTGAAGGAAAAAACGGCGTCAGCCAAAGATAATCTACTCCCAATTCCTGCAAATAATCTAATTTCTCAATCACCCCGGGGATATCCCCAAAGCCGTCTCCATTGGTATCCCGAAAAGACTTGGGATATATCTGATAGACCACCTTATCGCTAAAATCTGTCATTTCGCGCCTCCTTTATCTGACTTCTGCCACTGTTGTCTCCTTTTCCTTCACATGCATTCCTGTATGGAACTGAATATCCTGGGCGTTTCCTGCATCCGTAACGATACATACCGTGACGTCGGGATGACCTGCCGCCTTGATTTTTGCCCTGTCAAATTTGATCAGCGGCGTCCCTGCACAGACCTTCTGCCCTTCCTGCACCAGATATTCAAACCCGTCTCCGTTCATTGCCACGGTGTCGATTCCAACATGCAGCAAAACTTCCATGCCGTTCTCCAGCCTTAAGCCGCAGGCGTGCCGGGACTCCGGCATTAGTACTGCAATCTCTCCATCTACAGGCGCATATAATGTTTCGTTTTCCGGAAGGATCGCCATTCCGTCCCCCATAATTCCTGCTGAGAAAACGCCGTCTCCAACTTCCGCTAAGGGGATCGCCTTGCCGAATAAAAACGCTTTCCACTCTCCTGCCGCCTCTTTATTTCGCATTGCAGCAGCCACAACTCCCGCCGCCGGGTTTGCACCTGCCCCAGACGCAATTTCCGCCAGCTCAACCGTCTCATTTGCATTTGCCATTTGCAGACGTTTCTTTCCCACAGCCACTGTCAATACAAAGGGAACCCCAACTGCAATCGCCATGCAAACCGCAAAGGAAACCATAAAGGGAGGCTGAATGGACAGAATGCCGGGAATACCGCCCACACCGATAGCGTTTGCCGTTGTCCCGGTTGCCACGCAGACGATTGCCGCAATGCCGGAACCGATCATTCCACAGACAAAAGGAAAAACTCTCTTCAAGTTTACACCGAAAATTGCCGGTTCCGTAACGCCCAGATAACAGGAAATACAAGCTGGAATATTAACTTCCTGGGCTTCCGGATCTTTTCTCTGCAGCCAGATCATCCCAAGAACAGCAGAACCCTGTGCAATATTGGACAACGCGATCATAGGCCACAGCATCGTTCCGCCGTAATCCGCTATCAGCTGTAAGTCAATTGCATTCGACATATGATGAAGCCCTGTTATCACAAGAGGCGCATAGACAACGCCAAAGAGGGCGCCAAACACGGTCTTAAAGGTTCCTGTAATTCCGGCAAATACCAATGCGGAAACTCCTGCCCCGATCTTCCAGCCGATCGGTCCTAATACAAAGTGTGCAGCTATGACAGACAATAACAGACTGCAGAACGGAACAACGATCATGGAAATAACCTGAGGTGTGATCTTTCGGAAAAATCTTTCCAGATACACCAGCGTGAATGCGGCTAAAATTGCGGGAAGAACCTGCCCCTGATAACCGATCATATTGATCTGGAAGCCACCGAAATTCCACTTGGGAATGTCTGCTGCCGCCGTTCCTGCAACTGCGTAAGCGTTTAACAGCTGCCCGGACACCAGCGTCAAACCAAGGACAATTCCAAGCATCTGGGTAGTACCCATCTTCTTTGTCACGGACCAGCAGATGCCCACCGGAAGCATATGGAAAACCGCTTCGCCGATCAGCCACAGAAAGCTGTCGATCCCTGCCCAGAACTGGCTGATATCGCATAAGGTTTTCGTCCCGTTTTCAAATAAATACAGACTGTCAATACAGTTTCTAAACCCCAGAATCAAACCGCCTGTAATAATTGCCGGAATCAACGGTGCAAAAATCTCCGCCAGTGCGGCGATCACCCTCTGCAGCACATTTTGGTTTTTCTTTGCCGCCTGCTTTACGGCATCCTTTGATACGCCTTCAATTCCTGCCTCTTTTACAAAGTCATTATAAAAATCGGCTACCGTATTACCGATGATTACCTGAAACTGCCCTGACTGTGTAAAGCTTCCCTTTACTACTTTCATTGCCTCGATTGCCTTCACGTCCGCCTTCTGCGGTTCCACCAAAGCGAAACGCATTCTGGTCATACAATGTGAAACTGCCGCGATGTTTTCTTTTCCGCCTACCAGACGTAACAACTGCTTTGCATCCTCTGCATATTTTCCCATACTTTCTTTCCTCCGCTCATTTTCGACGTTCAACTTGTTTAAACATGTTTTCTAACTCTGTTATATCACACTTGTTTAAACATGTCAACGCATTTTTAAAAATTTGTTTAAACAAGTAATTGACATTTCTATTTTTCATTTTTATAATATCCATAGAGATGCCATGAACATCTCACAGGGATTTTATGGACATCTTTAATTTCTGAAGAAAAGGTGAAGAAAAATGCCAAAATCAATATACGAAACCATATATAAAGACCTGAAACAGAAGATTGAAAACGATGTTTTCGCCTACCAGGAGCTTTTGCCTTCGGAAAACACACTGATTCAAACATATAATTGCTCTCGCAATACCCTGCGCCGTGCCGTCAGCCGTCTGGTAACTGACGGCTATGTACAGACAATGCAGGGAAAGGGCGTGCGCAACATTTATCAGCCTGCAGCGCAGACCGCCTTCACCATCGGAGAAATCGAAAGCTTCCGGGAATCCGCTGTGCGAAACGGGCACCAGCCCCATACAAAGGTTCTCTTATTTACCGAGTTTGCAGTCAACGAAAAACAGGCGGCATACACCGGGTTTCCCGCAGGAACGGATATTTATTATATCCAGCGCCTGCATTACCTGGACCATATGCCGCTGATTTTGAACCACAATTATTTCCTGAAAGAGGCGGTTCCCGGTCTCACAGCGGAAATCGCGGAAAATTCTATTTATCAATATCTGGAAAACACCCTCCATATGACCATCGTAAACAGCAAACGAATCATGACGGTGGAAAAGATGACGCAGATCGATGAGAAATATTTGAAGCTGAACGCCGAAGATTATAATTGTATGGCTGTTGTCAGCAGCCATACTTACAACAGTGACGGCGTTATGTTTGAATACACACAGTCCCGCCACCGACCGGATTATTTCCGATTTTATGACAATGCGGTGAGAAGATCCCTTTGATTATTGTTTCATATCATCCCGAAAGTGAAGATCTCTGTTCTTTCCCACCCGCAATTAAAATGCGGGGTTTACGCCTGATTGCAGCGTTCCCCGCATTTATACTGCCAAAGATGAGAGCATATCATGTTCCCAAGGTTCGTATATCCATTGTTATACTAAAGTTGTCCTCCTATGGCAGCTTTTATCGCCTTCCGAATCTTTTCTCCCGCTTCTTCTATACCCTTATCAATGTGAATATAAAGAATGCCGCTCAAATCAGAGGGAGCATGCTGACATCATTCATAAAATCGTCAGGTGTCAGCCAAGCAAAACAATATACCTATCATGTACTTTAGTATTACTTATTGGTTACCATTCATTTATCTGATATAATCGCAATATCATATTCTCTAATCTCATATCCCAACAATTGCATGATTTTCAATTCATCCAGTGCATCTAAAACAGCATTATGCGTCTCATGATACCATTCATTTTTACTAAGCATTTTCAGCACACTTTCAACACCATATCCCCGTTTCAATTATCTAAACTTAATGGAAAAGTGGTCGAATTCGACCACTTTACAACCATGCATTTATCTAAAAAAAGTCTTCAAATATTATGCAATACCGTATTTTTTAAAAATACTGTTCAAGTCCTCTCTGCTGATTTTTCCTGCCAAATAATAAGCCTTAACACTGGCTTCTATCGATTCAAAAGCAGTATCAAACATAAACCAGTCACCTGCATTATAATATTCCTGTAACTCTGTAAAATCACGTTGCAGTTCATCCGGCAAATTGTCTCTTAAAATTATTTTTTCATCCACATACATTATTTTATCGCCTCTCCCTTTACGGTTTCCTATAATCTAATGTGCACAATCATTTTTTATACATTCTAACAGTACTTTTTCATACCTGTATTCAATAATTGATGTAAAGAATCTCTTCTGTATTTCTGACAATATTGGTATCTCCTTTATCATTGCTTGTATCTTATCCATATTATTGCCTATTTGGGGTGTCAATCCATAAGCAGCCTCTAAACATTCCGGATATTCCCTGCTTTCAATTATATGATATGGATTTACCCGTTTCCCATGTAATTCAAAGATACACCTGCGGGCTTTATAAGCCTCTGCTTCCATTTTATCAGCATCATTCATTACGATTCGCATTTTTTCATCATCCCATTTGCTATTTAAACAATTGCCATTATCATAAACAGGCGCAATCTCTTTCGAACCATCCTTTCTTAAAATAATTCCCCAATTGCTGTTATTACGATCCGTATTCCCAATCAGCGCATCCATTATAAATATATTCCAAAAATGCTCTCTTACTCCCGGAACATCTTGCAAAAACGGATGCTCCTGTATCGTCATCATAATTTCATACAAGTCTACGCCTACACCATTTGTCTCATTGCCATTTGAATCTAAAAAATGTGGTTCAAAAGTGACTTTTATTTTATCAAACTCATAGAGTTTATCTCCATCTTGTAAAAAATCTTCACAGGCAACTACAATTTTGTTATTTCTGGTTCCTAAAATTGTATTGTGAACAGGCAAGCCGACTATCTCGTATATCTTTGAACCAATATATTCACAGACAGGACTATTCGAATAACTCAAATTGATATTTTTCATCTTCTGTTCTTTTAAATTGCCTGGAAATTTTAAAAGATAGTCTTTGCCTTCATATGTAATTCCCATTTTTCTTCCAGCCGTACCGCCATACATTCTTTGATTTTGTTTAAAATTATCAAAGCTTATTAATTCCAAAATAGTGCCTCCCATATGGTAAAATAAAACCATCAAATACTTATATAAAACTGCATAATCATTATAACCATATAAAGAAAAATCATCAATCCTAGAATCCTCTGAAAAGGAAAATTTCCCATTTTCACTCACTATTATCATCCTTTTTTTCTATATTTCCATGCTTTATCAACAAACGACTTCACAAAGGCGGGATTAGACGGATAATACAGATGAGGAAATCCCATAAAACAATGCTCCCTTGCAATCATACAGGAATAACCTTTGCCCGTTACCGGCTTTACCGCCATAACATCTTCTCCATTACAGGTGCTGTCATAATAATGGAATTCATGCCCCTTGATTTTACTTCCCTCCGGCAAAAAACAGCTTTTCTTCTCCTGCATTTCAATATAGCCAAACCGTACCAGTTTTCCGGTATCATAGCACTTTGCGGGAATGACCCCGACCATGGCATAGCTGGTTCCTTCCCTGTCAATGAGTTCCCTATGCAGATACATAAAACCGCCGCACTCTGCGATCACCGGCATTCCCTTTTCCACAGCCTCCTTCACTGATCTGCGCATGGCAATATTACTGCTTAATTTTTCTGCATACAGTTCCGGATAACCGCCCCCCATCAAAAGCCCGTCACTTGCTTCCGGCAGCTTTTTATCATGGAGCGGCGAAAACCAGACGATCCTTGCACCGCTTTCCTGCAGCAAGAGAAGATTATCCCGGTAATAGAAGCAAAAAGCCTCATCCCTTGCCACTGCAATTACCGGTCTCTCCTCTATCCCCTCTTTCTGCAGGGACTCATCTGCAGTTTCTCTCCATCCCCAGTCTCCTTCCAAATCCTCAGCCGCTCTTCTCCAGCAGTTCTCTTCTTCCTCTTCATTTGCCGCTCCGCTGCCCGTATCGGCTCTTTCCGTCTCCCCTGCTCCTTCTGCAATCCTCATGATCTCCTGCAGTGATACGTTTTTTTCAAATTCTGCTGAAAGCTCTGCCAGCCTTACCCTGATTTCTTCCAGTTCATTGGGCATGATAAGCCCCAGATGGCGGCTTCCCACACAGAACCTTTCCTTCTCCGGCAAAAACCCTAACACCTGCAGATGCAGTTCCTTTTCTATCAGAGGTTTTATTATCTCATAATGCCCTCCTGAAATCCTGTTCAGGATGACTCCTCTTATAAGCCGCTCCTTATCATACTGTAAAAAACCTGCCAAAAAGGGGAGAACGGAACGCCCCATCCCTTTCACATCCGCCACAAGTACAACAGGCGTACCCGTTATCTTTGCCAGATGATAGGAAGACCCCTCTTCCCGGATTCCTCCCAGTCCGTCATAAAGCCCCATGACACCCTCCATAACAGCAATCTTTTCCTCCGCTGCATGTCTTTCAAAAAGCTGTCTGGTCTGCTCCCTGCCCGTAAAAAAAGTATCCAGATTGTAAGACGGGACGCCCAGCGCCTTTTCATGGAACATAGGGTCTATATAATCCGGTCCGCATTTAAAAGCCACCGGTTCTTCTCCCCTATTCTTCAATGCCTGCAAAAGCGCACAGGTAACTGTAGTCTTCCCGCTGCCGCTCTTTGGCGCCGCTATCATGATCCTTTTTATCCTCATTTACACACCCCCAGATAAAAAGCACAGATCCACACCGGGTTTTCCCCCTGCAGCAAATGATAATTTCCCATTTCCTTTATCCGGCTTACCTGCACCTGTACCGTTTCTGCATCCCTTATTCCGAAATTTCCAAGACACTCCCTGATCTCACAGATTGTTTCCATACTGACTGCATGAATCACAATCCGCATTCCTGGGCTCTTCCGGTATAGCTCATCCAGTATTTCTTTCAGATACCCTCCGCTTCCCCCAATAAAGGCATGGGTAGGGACAGGCAGATTTTTAAGCCCCTCCGGCGCTTTTGCTTCCACCACCATTATATTGTCCAACCTGAATTTATCCTTGTTCTCCCTGATCAGGGATACCCCTTCCTGCTTCTGTTCTATGGCATAAACCTGCATTTCTTCCGAAAGCCCGGCAATCTCTGCTGCAACAGAGCCGGTTCCGCTGCCAATGTCATAAACCACCGCCCCGGGATACAGCCGCAGCTTACAGATACTGATCTCCCGCACTTCCTCTTTCGTCATGGGAACCTGACCCCTGATAAATTCCCCATCCGCCTTACCGTGGGTAAGAGACGCCCTGCCTGCATGAGGATTTCTTACCATGCAGGCATACAGACCTTCCCCCGCAAGACTGCAGCAGTCTTTCGGGGAAAGCGTCCTGACCCATTCTTCCTCATAGGATAGCTGATATGCCACTGTCACTTCACATTCCCCCATATCCGCCTTTTCCAGAAGCTCCCCCAGCCGATTTACATCCCTGACCCCGGACGTGAGAAAAAAGGTCTTCCCGCTTCTTTCTATCTTTTTCACAATTCCCTGCAATTCTTTTCCATGCATACTGTAAACGGACGCATCCTGCCAGCTTTCCCCCATGCGGGACGCAAGGGCTGCAACCGAGGAAATTCCCGGAAGAACTCTAAGCGAAGCCCTTAAGCCCCCCGAACGGATTTCTTTTGTAAGCGCACGGTACACCCCCTGGCATCCGCTGTAAAAACCGCTGTCCCCGGAAAAAAGAACCACTATTTTCCGGGAACGATTTTCCTTCTGTATTTCTTTAAAATAAGGGATCATCTGCTCCGCTTGATAAATCGGGCGTTTTTCCTGCTTCGTCCTAAAAGACGCCAATATCCTTTCAGCGCCCAGCAAAATATCCGCCTCATCCACCGCCGCCTGCACTTCTATTGTCAACCCGCTCCTGCTTCCCATGCCTGTACCGGCAAGGGTAATCTGCAAAAGCTCCTCTCTGCAGAGCTTCTTCCCATAAAGCTTTTCCATCTCCCGGCACACTTCATGAAAAGAAAGCCCTTCCTCCTTCGGGCATCCGACCACAAATACCGCCGCCCCCGTTTTTTCTGCGGCTTCCAGCTTTTCCGCAAATCCTCCTGCCATCCCGCTTTCTTTCGTAACCAGGATCGAAATACCATACTGTCTGAGCGTTGCTTCATTCATGGACGCTGTAAATGGTCCCTGCATGGCAATGACCTGTTTCCCGCAGATCCCCTGCTCCGTACACAGGGAAAGACTTTCCATGCTGGGCAGAACCCTGACGTAAAGCCTTCTTTTTACCTCCTCCGAAACACAATAGCAGGACAGTTCCTTGCTTCCCGTAGTCAAAAGAATATTTCCCTGTGTTTTCTTTAATGCCTCCGCACAGTCATGGGTTGTTTCAAAAAAGGTAACGCCTTCTTTTCCGTCAGGAAGAGCGACATCTCTTTTCAGCCGGAAATACAAAATTTCCCTCCCAATGGAATTACATTCCAGAGAAACGGATTGCAGGGCATTCAACTCCTCCACCGCCGCCTTAATATTCCGGGTGACGGCTCCTGCGTAAGGGTGGGTTGCGTCTACTACCGCAAAATAATTTCCCTGCCTGATCAGTTCTCTTATTTCTTCCCGATCCATCCTTCCCTGATGAACCTTCACAAGGGGATGGCTTTTTAACACAATTTCCCCGTACTGCGTTGCAACGCAGAGTGTATGCCTAATTCCCCCAGCCGCCAGATACTCTGACAGCTTTCTTCCCTCAGTTGTTCCCGCAAATAGTAATAAGCCGCTCACCGATTCTCCTCCTAGGAAGAATGCCTGTCTTCAAGGCATTCTTTCCTCAAGCAAAGTTTTTTGCTCGTATCCTCTTTTTGTCACCAGTTTCCCATTTATAATCTCAGAACCGGAATTTCCCACAAACACCGTTGTAAACATGTTCACTTCTTTTTCCCGCAGTTCCTTTAAGGTACAAACCTCTGCCCTGGTTCCTTCTCTTCCTATATTTTCCACATAACCGCAGGGGCGCTCCCCCTCTATACTGCCAAGCAGAATGTCACATGCCCGCCTTAAATAGTCTTTCCTTTTATGGCTGGAAGGATTATAAATGGCAATGGCAAAATCCCCGGCGGCGGCAGCCAGAAGCCTTTTTTCAATTTTCTCCCAGGGCGTCAACAGATCGCTCAGGCTGATCACACAGAAATCATGGTTTAAAGGCGCCCCAAGAACTGCCCCGCCGCTGCTTGCCGCCGTAACCCCCGGTATCACCATAAGCTCCGTATCCGGATACGCCCGCCCGATTTCATACATCAGGGCTGCCATTCCATAAATCCCCGCATCTCCGCTGCATACAAGGGATACCCGCTTTCCCTTTGCAGCTTCCTGAAAACAGAGAATACAGCGCTCCCTCTCTTTTCTCATGGGAGTGGAGAGCAGTTCTTTTTTCCCAAAACGCTCCCCCAAAAGCTGTAAGTATACCGTATATCCCACAATTACATCTGACCGCTCCAACGCCGCAACAGCTTCCCCTGTCATCATCTCTTCTTTTCCCGGTCCCATTCCCACGATATAAATTCTGTTTTCATTCTTCATCAAAATTCACGCTCCATTCTCTCTTTGCAACCGCAATGGTCATTCCGTCCTTTGCATATTTCCCGGCAATCAGCCTGCCGCCCATACCGCAGGCTTTCATGGCAGCCCGCTCACACACATTGTCAACGCCCACCTGCTCCTGCACAAACAAAGAACCGGTAAATTTCCCTTCCGTCTCCATAAGCTCCTGGGGGGAATAAGTAAGAAAAGGAATATTTTCTTTCCGGCACCATGCAAGGATTCCCGGCTCCTCTTTTTTCAGCGAAACAGAAGCAACCGCCCAGATTTCTTCTGGCAGAATGTCCAGCTCCTTAAGCTTCCGAGAGATAAAGCTTTCCATCTCCTCATCCCCCTTCCCCTTTTTACATCCCAGCCCAACCACATACTCCTTTGGTCTTAAAACCAGCTGCGCCCTCACGCCTTCTTTCCGGGAAGTAACTGCTACATCCGCCGCCTCCTCCGACGGGTATTCCGTCACCCTTACCTCTTCCGGTATGGAAGCGTCCCCCTGGATATGACCTTTCTCTACGGACAGCGTAATCTTCTCTCCTGCCAATACTTTTGCAGATACCGCCCCGATCCCTTCTCTGTTCACAATAGAAAGCCTGTTCCGTTTGGCAAACAGATCCACTGCAAACCTCCCGCCAAGATCTGTTGCGGTGGTGATCACCGGCTCCGCCCCCATCTTTCCTGCCAGAAACTCCGCCAGACCATTGGCGCCGCCCACATGCCCGGAAAGAATCGGAATCACATACTTCCCCTTCTCATCCATCACAAGCACCGCAGGATCATGAAGCTTATCCGTCAGATACGGGGCGACTGCCCTGACCGCAATGCCGCAGGCTCCTATAAACAGCGTGGCATTTTTCTCCTGCAGCTGCGCCTTTGCCCATTCGCCTACCGAGCCCTCCACAAACAGTACCGATTCCCGTTGTTTTTCCTCATCAAGATATCCCCTGTATTTCGTATATAGCTGGATTTCCATTTTATCCGTCTCTGCCAATTCCTTTGCAAGCCGCCCCGCAAGCATTCTTCCGCTGCGTGTAAAACTGATGATACTTATTTTCATGTCAGCCTCCGATCCCGAAACTCCGTGGAGAAATCCGGGGCATACAGTCTGGACCGGCTGTAATGCTGATGCGTGACTACATCTCCCACCAGTACCAGCGCCGTTTTGGTAATGCCATGCTCTCCGGCCGTCTCATACAGCGTTCCCACCGTACAGAGATAGGCTTCCTCTTCCGGCCATGTTGCCTTATAGACAAGGGCGGCGGGCGTATCCTTCCGGTATCCGCCCGCAATCAGCCTTTTACTGAGTTCCTCCAGCATTCCGGTGCTTAAATAAATCGCCATGGATGCCTGATGCACTGCAAGGCTCTCAATCCGCTCTTTTTCCGGCACCTTTGTTTTCCCTTCCATTCGCGTAATAATCAGGGATTGGGAAACCCCGGGCAGGGTATATTCCAGATTTAAGGAAGCCGCCGCCCCAAAACAGGCACTCACCCCCGGGCAGCTCTCATAAGGGATTCCCAGCCTGTCAAGTTCATCCATCTGCTCCCTGACCGCCCCATAAACACTGGCGTCTCCGGTATGCAGCCGGACCAACATCTTTCCACCATCCTGTGCCCTTTTCATAACAGCAATCACTTCCTCAAGGGTCAGCTTTGCACTGTTATATATCTCGCACCCTTCCTTTGCATAGGCAAGCAGTTCCGGATTTACCAGAGAACCCGCATAAACAATTACTTCCGCCTGAGAGAGCAGCCGCATTCCCCTGACTGTAATCAAATCTGCCGCTCCGCATCCTGCGCCAACAAAATAAACCATTCTTCCGCCCCCTTACTCCTTGCCAGTTCCCCGTATTCATTGGAATACAGAACACAATCGATCTTTAAATTTCCTCCTGAGCGCTTTTCCAGATAATAGCAAATACGCTCCGCCACATATTCCATGACCGGACGGTCTTTTCCGTTTTCCGCAAGCACAGCCACCGCTTCTTCCGTGGTCACGCACTCCAATATCCTGCGGCACTGCTCCGGCTCCGCTCCCTCTCTTATGGCAAATGCGGTAAGCAGCTCCATCCGGGCATCCGCCTCCCTGGAATGGGTATTCATAATTCCGCCCGCCACTTTGATCAGCTTCCCGATATGCCCGGTTAAAAGGATTCCGGAAAATCCAAGCTCCACTGCCATATCAACGGTATCTCCGATAAAGTTACTGCACTTCACGCTCCGATCCAGATCATATCCGTAAGAACGCTTCATAAATTCCTGCCCGTAATTTCCCGGCGTGATTGCCGCATAGTGAAAGCCCTGCGCCCTTCTCTGATTCAACTCCACCCTGATGGTATCCAGAATGGCCTGGCTGCTCATAGGCTCCACGATTCCGCTTGTCCCCAAGATGGAAATGCCTCCCAGAATACCAAGTCTGGGATTGAAGGTCTGCGCGGCCAGCCGCTCTCCCTCCGGCACGGAAATCTCCACCTTAAGGCTTCCCCTGTAATCTGCAATTCGGCAGACCTCCAGCACCTCCTTCCGGATCATCTCTCTGGGAACATGATTGATTGCCGCATTTCCTATCGGCTGGTCCAGCCCCGGCTTCGTCACCCTTCCTACCCCCATACCGCCGTCAATAGATATCTCCTGCCGGTTTTCTTCTGCAAAAGAAACCTTTGCATAAATCCGTGTGCCGGTGGTCACATCCGGGTCATCCCCGCCGTCTTTTTCCACTCCGCAGCTTACCCTATCCTCTTTTCGCGTAATATCAAGAATCTTTGCCCGGTAAGGAATTCCCTTTGGCGTTTCTATGGCAATCTCAGTTTTTATTTTTCCCGTCAAGAGCATATACGCCGCCGCTTTTGCCGCTGCCGCCGCACAGCTCCCCGTTGTAAACCCATGCCGCATAAATTATCTCCCTTGTACCAGCCCGTACAAAATCCCATTACATATGGCGGCAGCAATATTACTGCCCCCTTTTCTGCCCCGGTTCACAATATAAGGAACTCCCGTCTCCATAATCATCTCCTTTGCCGCCTCCACATTTACAAATCCTACCGGGACTCCGATTACAAAAGCCGGCTTAAAATATCCTCCCTGTATCATTTCATACAACTGTATCAGCGCAGTAGGGGCATTGCCGATGGCAAAAATAACAGGTTTCCTGATCTTTGCCGCTTTTTCCATGCTGACCGCCGCCCTGGTTCTGCCCTGCTGCCCAGCCTGCCTTGCCACATCCTCATCCGCCATAAAACAGTGTGCTTCTCCGCCCAGCCTTGCAAGGATTTTTTTGTTGATTCCGGACAACGCCATATTGGTATCTGTCACAATATCCGCACCGCCAAGCAGAAGCTTTCCGGCAATTTCCACCGCGTTTTCAGAATAGGTCATGGTCTTTGCATAATCAAAATCCGCACTGGTATGGATCACCCTCTTCGTAACCATTTCCTCGGATGTCGGAAGCGTGATCCCCCGCCCTGCAAGCTCTGCCGAAATAATCTCAAAGCTTTTTCTCTCAATTTCCTCCGGTTTTAGATGTTCTATCCCGCTTAATCTGTCCAAGTTATCCCTCCCCGGCGCATTCTTCTATCGCCTTTAATAATAGTTCATTCTCTTCCCTGCTTTTGACTGCAATCCGATAAAACCCTTTTGACAATCCCCTGTAATTCTCACAATCCCGAATCAAAATGCCTTTCTCCAGCAATTTTTCATACAAATTTGCCCTGGTGTAAACCAGCAGGAAATTTGCCTCCCCGGAAACCACACGGATGCCGCTCTTTTTAAGCCCCTGCGCCAGAAACTGTCTTTCTTTTGCCACATAGCCTGCCGTTTTAAGCAGAAACTCCTTCTGTACGGCACACGCCCTTCCTGCCGCCTGGGCGAAAACGGAAAGATTCCACTCCGGAAGCTGCCCTGCTATCCTTTCAAGGAGCTGTCTGTCGGAGCAGATAAGATATCCGATCCGCACCCCGGGAATGGCAAATATTTTTGTAAAAGCTCTGACAAGAATCAGGTTCTCATGCTCTTCGATCCCGTCAACCAAAGAACTGTTTTCCTCGCAGAATTCAATAAAGCATTCATCCAATACCACATAGATTCCCCGCTCTCTGCAATAGGACAACAGTTTTCTCAAATACTCCCTGCTCATCAGCGTTCCAAAGGGATTTCCCGGATTTGCTATAAACAACAATCCGGTATCCTGCGTCAGTACCGAAAAAAACTCCTCTCCAAGCCGAAACCCATTTTCTTCTCTCATTCCATAATAAACGATCTCCCCGCTGGCTGCCCCGGCTGCATATTCATACCCATAAAAGGAGGGTACCGGTATCACCGTCCGTTTCGGTCTGATTCCATGGACGCATGCCATAAGCAGTTCTGACGCACCGTTGCCGAAAAGCAGATATTCCTCCGGTACTTCCAGCATTTTGCCGACCGACCTTTTCAGTTCTTCCCCGGCAATATCCGGATACCTGTCACAATTTTCCACTGCTTTATGCAAAGCCGCCTTTACCGCCTCCGGTATGCCAAGGGGATTTACATTGACAGAAAAATCAAGGATTACCTGATTCCTGTAGATATCCCCTCCATGTATTCCTGCCGGTCCGGTCAAGTCCGTACCGGCATCGTGTGGGTTCATTCCAAATCGCCTGCGGCGAGGGAACCCACACTGGCAATCCATCGTTTCCTCACGGTCAGCGCAGCAAGTGCGCAGACCTGTTTGCACTGTTCCATGTATCCCTTCCATAAAATCTCCTCCCAAAACCGCGCCTGCAGCGACTCAGCTTCCAGCCAAAATCTCCATACTGACCATAAAAAGCAGACAGAGAATCTCTCCCAGCCACGCTGTCAGATACATCAGTCGGTTTACAGACCTGATATCTTCAAATTCCACTTTACCCAGGGCATCCCCGATATACGGTTTCTTTACTACTTTTCCGAAATAACTGGCATCCCCGGCAAGCCGTATCCCCAACGCTCCCGCGCACACCGATTCTGTCTGGGCGGAATTGGGGCTTGCATGTTTCCTTCTGTCTCTCCTGTAAACAGTTAATGCTCCTTTTCCTGAAAATTGCTTTCCGCCTATATAAGCAGCCAAAATCATAAGATATGCGCTGATCCTTGCCGGGATATAATTTGCCCCGTCATCCAGCCTTGCAGCCGCCCTTCCGAAATAGAAATACTTCTCATTCTTATACCCCACCATGGAATCCAATGTATTGACCGCCTTATACCAGAACCCCAATACCGGACCTCCCACCGCTGTATACAGCATGGGTGCAATCACCCCGTCAGAAGTATTCTCCGCCACCGTCTCGATTGCCGCCCTGGCAATTCCCTCCTCGTCAAGGCATTTGGTATCTCTGCCTACGATCATGGAAACAGCCATCCGTGCCCCCTCCGGATCAGAGCTTTTCAGGCATCGGTACACCTTCATGCTTTCCACTTTCAGACTCTTTGCGGCAAGAATCTGATACGTCATAATCGCTTCCGCAGCCGCCCCGATCCAGGGATGGAGCAGATAAGCCGGTAACAGCACAAGCGCCGCTGCCGCCGGCGCCGCAAAGGTGACAATGACCACAAGCCATATCCCCAGCCGCAATTCCTTTTCCGGATTCCGCTTCTGCTGTTTCTGCTCCGGGTCTGTATTCTGCGCCTTACCGCTTTTCTTTTTTCCGCCTTGCCTGCTTCCACCGTTCCTTAAACTTACTTCCCGGAAATGATTTTCCCGGAAAGAAGTTTCCGTTTTTTTAATCAGGCTTCCCAGCAGCCGGACGGGATGGGGGAGAAAATAAGGATCTCCCAGCATCATATCCAACAAAAAACCTGTAAAAAATGCGATGATGTGATATCTCATTTCCACTCTTCCTTTCGAACCGCTATCGCTTCGCTGCCCCTGTCAGCTTTAACCCGGCATTTCCCCAATGACAGCTGCAGACATATCCCTTTCCGTTTTCTGCCTGATAGCTGAAATAATCCCCGCCCAGGTATCGGGAAAGCAGCGACATGATTGTGCCGCCATGCACTACCATCCCCACTGCCTTTGGCATTTCACCCTTTGTCTGACGGATCTGCCTTATCATTTTTTCAACCCCTGCCTCACAACGCTGCATAAAAGCCTCCCTGCTCTCCCCCTCCGGAAAGGGAAGGGCACCGTTACTGTCAATCCACCTCTGATAGCGCGCATCCCCCTGCAGTTCCCTGTAGTTTTTCCCTTCAAATGCACCAAAATCTATCTCCGTCCATTCTTCTATACAGACCGGTGCAAGGGTCGGATAAAGAATCCCTGCCGTCTGCACACATCTTTTCATAGGGCTTGTAAACAGTGCGTCAACCTCCGGGTATTCTCCCCGCTCTTTATACAATAGCAGCTCCTTTATCCCCTGCTCAGAGAGAGGTTCCTCTGTTTTCCCCAAGTATCTGTGTTCCTGATTGGACCACGTCCCCCCATGCCTGATCATCACAAGGGTTATTTGATTCTCTGTCCGATTCCGCATATCACACGCACCACTTCCTCCGCCTTCCCTGCCAATTCCACAAGGATTCTTCCTGTCCGCTCCCTGTACTCTCTCTCAAACGCCTCCGCCGGCACAATACCGTTTCCAATTTCATCACTGATGATCACGCAATCCGGAAAGTTCTCCAGGAATGCCTCTGTTTCCGTCTCCGGGCATCCGCCCCTTGCCATACAGCTCTTTATCCAATTATGAAAATGGTCAATGACCACCACTTCCGCTCCGGCATCCGCCTCTTTCGGCAGTTCACCGTCCCATACCCTGCACCCCGCCGCTTTGCAGCGTCCAGCTACAAACGCAAGCTTTCCCTGCGCATATCCTCCAATAACAAGTTTCATACTATCTCCATAACCGCAGCCACAAACATCATGCTCCCCTCACAAGCCAGGACAAAAAAGCCCGCCGTATCGCCTGTAACGCCGCCAAATTCCTTTTTACTCCGCCAATAATAATAGAAAAAACAAAGCAATGCCGCCCCGATCACAGCCGCCGCCCCGGGAGACTGCCAGAGCATAAAACCCATACAGCATACTCCTTGCAAGCATAAAGACCATTTCACAATACCCTTCTGAGAACTGTCTGCAAAGCGATATAGCATCCCTTCCTTTTTTGCCGGCGGAAAAGAGACGACACCAAGTCCGCTCAGGCACCGGGATAAGAAGAAGCCTCCCCCCAGTACCCTCAAAAGCTTTTCGCTGCCCACCTCCGAATACGCTCCCAGATAAAGCAGCCCGTATACCGCAAGCATGATCACCGCAAATGCCCCAATGTGAGAATCCTTTAAAATTTCCAGCTTCTTTTCTTTCGTCCCATAAGAATGAAGCGCATCCATGGTGTCCATAAAGCCGTCCACATGAAATCCCCCTGTCACAACAAGGGGAATTGCCGTCCCCACCATCGTACGGCATAAATTGCCAACCGCCAGCCGCAGGCACAGGACATTCCAGAGATAAAAACAGATTCCCGTCACCGCTCCCACCCACGGGAAAAAGCAAAGCATATACTTCATATCCTTTTCTTCCCATGCAAACTGCGGAACAGGGATTGCAGAATAAACAGAAAAAGCAATGACAAAGGATTTTAAAATGTGCATAAGACAGCACCTCCCGGTTCTTCTTTGAGCAGAATGGGAATGCCGACCACTACTTCCACCACCTTATCCGCCATAGCCGCCAGCTCCCGATTGATCCGACCCATGGCGCGGATATAAGCCATCGTGGTATCCTCATAAACCCTTCCGTCCTCAAAAACATTGTTGCTTATAACGACAAGGGGGTTAAATTCCTCTTTTAATGAAGCAATCCCCCTTACAACCTTTTCCGCCACTGCCTCTTCCCTGACCGTTTCCCTTTCCTGAAACATTTCATTTGCCGTAAGGTTTGAGATACATTCCAGCAAAGCCGCTCCTTTTCCATATTCCATTTGGTCTGCCGCCCTTTGGATATCTATCGGCTGCTCTATGGTGAAAAAGCCTTTGCCTCTCCTCTGCAGCCTGTGCCTTTGAATCCGCTTTTCGGTTTCCTTATCATAAGCCCGCATGGTGGCAAGATAATACTTCTGCCCGGAAAACGATGCCATATAATTCTCCGACCAGAGCGACTTCCCGCTCCCGCTTCCCCCGATCACTAAAACCATCATAGCCCTATCCCTCATATTTTTCGTATTGGGCTACCTGTATATCAGAAAAAGTCGCCCCATCCTGATAAACAGCCAGCGCCAAATCAAGAAGTGACAGCATCATCACCGCCCCCGTTCCTTCCCCCAGAGCCATTTCTCCCTGGATCACCGGTCTAAGCCCCAATTCCTGACAGATTTTTTCCATCGCAGGCTCTTTCCCCTTATGGGAGGGGATCAGATACGCACAAGTCCCCGGAAGAATCCGCTCCGCCAGAAGCGCCGCTACCATACTGATCACCCCGTCTAACACCACCGGTATATGAAAAAGCGCACCGCCCATACAGACCCCTGCAAGGCCGCCTATGTCAAAGCCTCCCACTGTCTCCAGAACCGTAAGAGCTGTTTTCCCTCTTAAATGATACCGTTCAAGCGCCCGGGCAATAACCTGGCGCTTGTGCGCCAGCTTTTCATCACAAAGCCCTGCCCCTCTCCCTGTGACTTTGGAAACATCACAGTCAAGAAGCGCCGCCGCCACAGCGCTGCTGGTAGTGGTATTCCCGATTCCCATCTCCCCTGTGGCAAGAATCCTGTATCCCTTTTTTTTACAGTCCGCCGCCAGCTCAATTCCGGTAAAGATCGCTTTCAGGGCTTCTGCCTGCGTCATTGCCGGTTCCTCGTTAAAATTCCTTGTCCCGCACCGGATTTTTCGATCCAATATCCCCGGTATTCTTTCTTTACAGTTCATGCCGATGTCTACCGGAATGGTATCTGCACCGATCTGCTCCGCCATCCTTCCCACCGAGGATCTTTTCTTTGCCATATTTTTTGCCACTGCCAGCGTAACCTCCTGCCCCGACTGACTGATCCCCTCTGCAACAATTCCGTTGTCGGCACACATGATAATGACAGCCTTTTTCGTAATATCCGGTTTTTCCATGCGGCAGGCTGCCCCGATCCGGGCGATCAGAGCTTCAAATCTCCCCATGCCGTTTAACGGCTTTGCCACTCGATCCCAGTTTGCAAGAACCTTTCTGCGGATCTCTTCATCCGGTCTGTCAATTTTCAGTTCCAGCAAGGCTTCCAATGTACCTGTATTTGTCTTCCTATTTGAATTGAGCTTCCCGAAGCATTCCATAAATTTTCTCCATATTCAGATATTCCCCCAGGATATCTGCCAGCTTGTCATACTGCTTTTCTTTCAAACTGCTATAGTCCTCAAGACTGATCCCCGCCGGACCGATTCCCTTTTGATCCCCAAGGGCTCCGATCACTGCGGCAGCAGTTTCGCCCTTATCAAAAATCCCGTGAAGATAGGTTCCATACACATTGTGCCTGTTGATCACAACATCCATATCCTTCTGCAGCATCCGGGCGCCTGCCCCTTCCTGTTGCGGGGCAGATTTTTCCTTCGCACAAGGCTGTTTGGCTTCCACAAGCTCTGACTGCCCCATATGGATCTCATATCCTGCGTATGCCATTCCCGAGATCCTCTTAAGAACCCCTCCCACGGGATTGATTCTGCCTTCCGCTACGCAGCGCACCTTTTCTTCCCCCATCCGGGTATGCACGGGAAGCAGCCCCATTCCCTGAAGACTTCCTCCCTCCTCCACTCCTTCCGGGTCAGAGAGCCATTCCCCCAACATCTGATAGCCGCCGCAGATCCCAAAGACCGGAATTTGAACCGCCAGCTTTTTCACCGCTGCTTCCATGCCATTTTCACGCATCCATTTCAGATCCCCCATGGTATTCTTACTTCCGGGAAGAATGACCATATCCGGATGGTTCAACTGGGATGCATGGGTGACATAGCGGACGGATACAAGGGGCGACTGTTCAAAGACATTAAAGTCCGTGAAATTGGATATTCTGGGGTAGCGGATCACCGCAAGATCGATACAGCCTTTCTTTCTCTGATCAAACCGCTGCGTCAGGCTGTCCTCATCCTCCAGTGCAACATCCATATAAGGAACCACGCCCATGACCGGAACACCGCCCTTTTGTTCCAGTATGGCAATACCGGAATCCAGCAAAGAGGCGTCTCCTCTGAATTTATTGATGATCATCCCCTTTACTCTTTCCTTCTCCTTTTTTGTAAGCAGCATAAGGGTTCCCAAAAGCTGGGCAAACACACCGCCCCTGTCAATATCTCCCACAAGAAGCACCGGGGCGTCGATCATCTGGGCAAGCCCCATATTTACAATGTCATTTTCCCGCAGGTTGATCTCCGCAGGGCTGCCCGCACCCTCCACCACGATAATATCCGCATATTCCGTCAACTTCCGAAATGCCCCCATGATATCCGGAATCAGCTTCTTTTTATAGGCAAAATAATCCCTTGCGCTCATATTCCCCAAAACTTCGCCATTTACAATGACCTGGGAACCGGTATGGTTTGTGGGCTTTAACAAAATTGGGTTCATGCAGACCATGGGCTTTATACCCGCTGCCTCCGCCTGCATGACCTGTGCCCTTCCCATCTCAAGCCCTTCCTCCGTGATATAGGAATTCAGCGCCATATTCTGGGATTTAAAGGGAGCCACCCGGTATCCGTCTCTGTGCATGATCCGGCAAAGTCCGGCAACCAGAAAACTTTTCCCTGCATTTGACATGGTTCCCTGAATCATAATTACCCTTGCCATCATTACTCCCCTTTTCCTACCTGCCTGAGATACCCGAGGAGTTTTTCATTGCCCTGAAAGTTCTCCTCTGAAAGCCCAAAAAGTCTTTTTATAAAATCCCCGCTAAAAATCTCCTCCGGCGGACCATACCCTTCCACATACTCCCCCTTAAGGCAGAGGATCTTATCTGAAACAATTTTTGCCAGTTCCAGTTCGTGCAGCGACATAATCACCGTAAGCCCTTTCTTTTCCCGCAGCGCAAGGAGTACCGACAAAAATTCAAGCTTATGCCTGATATCCAGAAAGGAAACCGGCTCATCCATGACAATCATCTCCGGCTTCTGACAGATTGCCCTTGCAAGCATGACCCGCTGTCTCTGTCCGTCGCTGACCTTCCCAAAATCCTGATGTTTTATCCCGGACACATGAACCAGCTCCATAGCCTCCCCCACAAGAGCGCGGTCCTCTCCGGACAAAATACCGAAGTATCCGGTGTATGGATATCTTCCGGTAGCCACCACATCTTCACAGGTCATTAACTCCGTCTGCATTTTTTCCGTAAAGACCACCGCCATCTTTTTAGAAAGCTCCCGCCCCGACATCCGCCCTGTATTCTCCCCATCCAGAAAGACCGCACCGCCAAGGAGTTTCAGCTGCCCCGCGATGCTTTTCAGCAGGGTAGACTTTCCTGCACCGTTAGGTCCCACCAGCGTCATAATCTCTCCCTTACAAAGACCGATCTCTATATCCTTAATCAGCGGTTTCCCCTGATATCCCACGCAAAGCCCTCTTGTCTGAAAGTAATATTCCATTATGCCGCCCTCCCCTTTCTACGCTCCGACATAATCCACAGCACCACCGGAGCGCCGAAAATCGCAGTCACTGTACTGATGGAGAGCTCTGTCGGGGCAAGCAGGGTTCTTGCCAGCAGATCGCTAAGCAGGCAGAAAGCGCTTCCTCCGAGAAAACAAGCCGGTATCATCCTAAGCGGCTCCGCCGTCCCCAGCAGCTTCTTAACCAGATGCGGCGTTGCAATCCCCACAAAGGAGATGGGCCCGGCAAATGCCACCACGCAGGCTGACAGGATACTGGAAAGCACCACCAGAGATACCCGTAGAGCTTTCAGGTTTACCCCCATATTCCGGGCATAGCCTTCCCCAAGCCGATATGCCAAAAGAGGCTTTGACAACAAAAATACCACTGCAAAAGCCGGAACTGTCACCATCGCCATGACCTGTACATTCTCCCATGTCATACCTGAAAAGCTTCCCCTTGACCAATTATGGAGATTGACAATCTGGGCATCGCTTGCAAAAGTAACCACCAGCTCCGTAACTGCCGAGCAGATATAGCCAATCATCACACCGCTGACCACCAGCATGGACATATGGCTGACCTTCCGTGACATCATAAGCACAAACCCCATGGACAGCATTGCCCCCAGAAACGCTGCCAGTATCATAAATGCCGAAGTGACCCTGACCTCCCTTCCCAGAAAAAGCTGCCATCTCATAAGAAACACCATCACAAGCGCCACAACCATCTTTGCCCCGGAGGAAATACCAAGTACAAAAGGACCGGCAATTGGATTGTTAAAAAAGGTCTGCAAAAGATAACCGGAAAGGGAAAGCGCCCCGCCAAGTATGAGCCCTGCCGCCGCCCTGGGCAGCCTGATATCCCATAAAATCCTTGCCGATGTCCCGCCGCTTCCCCGTCCTGTGAGCGCCCCTGCAATCTCCGGCAGAGGAATCCGCACACTGCCAATACAAGCATTCAGGATAAAAAGGCAAAAAACCCCAAACACAAGTAAAATGTATGCCAATATACATCTGTGTTCCCTGCTGTTTTTCATATGCTTTCCCTTGAAAGAGGAAACAGATAGTGCATCCCCTCCTCTTTTCCCCGGAGCATACCATGAATGTCCTCCATCAGATATCCGATGGATAAAGACTGCTGGTACATGTCATTTGTGGTACACCAGACGTTCCCTTCCCTGACCGCCTTAAAATCAGCCAAGGGTCCGCATTTATCCAATAACTCATCTACACTTGAAACCCCGCCGTCAATGGAACTGTTGTAAATCAGAAAATCCGCATCCTTTGCACCGTTGTAAAACTCTTCTATCTGCATGTTCAAAGTAGAACGCTTTGTTTCCGGGCTGCCCAGATCCTCAAAGACATATCTGCCGCCGGCAAGCTCTATTACCTTCGGGATATAGTCCGAAGACTCTCTCACCTGCACCAGCCCATTTGAAGTGATAAAAAAGAAAGCGACGCTCCGATCCGTTTTCTCATCCCCACTTACTCTTTCAAGAATTTCCCTCTGCTCTTCAAATATCCGGTCAGCTTCCTCTTCCTTTCCCAATAATGCTCCGTAAAACTTCACCCATTCCACCCTTCCCAGAGGATGGGATTCATAGCTGGAATAATCAATCACGGCAGGGATACCGAACTCTTCCAGTTTTTCCATTACTTCCGGAGAATGGGAAATCATCATATTCTCCACTGCAAGGGAACATCCCCTGGACACGATCAGCTCATAATCCGGCTTGTTATATTTGCCTGCGTACACAATATCACCCCTTGCCATAGCTTCTCTTGCCGCTTCTATGTACCAGCCATCTTCCTTTTGCCCTGAAAATGTAATCGCATCCATACCGCCTAAATGATCAAACATATCCATGACAGAAGAGGCAACCAGATAAATGTCCTTTACCGGACGGTAAAGCACTGCGATATCTTCCTCCAGCCCTGCCGGTATCTCTCCGCCTTCCGGCACAATCAAAAATCGCTCCCCATCCATAATCGTTGTCAGCATGGTATAGCCGCCCTTGTAGTAATCTATCGTAAAGTTCTCTGCATAGCAAAGCTCCATGCTGCTTTCATAGACAAGAACTGTATCCGGCGCTTCTTCCGTCTCCGATTCTTCCCTGAACATGGTTCCGGTCTTCGTCTGTCCTCCCGTCCCTGCGTCCCAATCAGAAGAAGGGCTGCCGCAGCCATACAGCCGCGATAGCTCTATAAAAAGCAGGCAGATTGCGATAACCTTCTTTTTCATACTTCCTTCCCTTTCATTCCACAGGCTTTACCGTATCTAAATGAAAGGTAATGGTATATTCCACCTCATGGGGTTTACTCATGGCAACCGTATCACCGACCACATCGATGGGCTTGTCAAATTCCAAAACCGGAACCTCAAATACGGAGTTGCCTTCTGTGTTGACCGGCAGGTACTTTTCCCCGCCCACGATCATGTAATCATAATTGGGACTGCTCCATGTAAGAGTTGCGCTCATCGCCCCCTCTTTCACACAAAGGGCTGCCGGGGATAAAACCGTTGCTTTCCCGCTTCCGCCTTCAAAGGTAAGCTCCACCGTATAGGAACCATCTTCAAGGCTGCCCGCGTCTGCGTTTTTTTGCCCCTTGCCTGCCAGGTCTTTCGTCTGTTCTGCCGACTTATCCTCCACCAAAAGTTCCGCCCCGGAAACACTAACCTTGTGGTCATACCATTTTCCCTTCGTTCCGATCAGCGCCAGGTCAAATTCTTCCTCCAATACGGGAACCGGCACATCAAAGCCATAAACCTCTTCCGTCAGACCATCGCTGTAAGTAACAGTGTCTTCTGTCGGCATTAAAAGCTCCGCTCCCTCTTTGGCGGCTTCCTGGGCAGTGCCGGGGTAAAGGTTTAAAATCTTTTTGGAACCCAGGGAGATATGAAGCGTCATCTCCCCGTTTTCCACTGTCAGCGTACCTTTTCCGTCACAGGCTTCGCTTACATGGAACATACTGCTGTCTGTTTTAAATTCCGCTGTGTATACGCCGTCCGGCAGACTGGCTGCCTTCGATTCTTTCTCATTTGCCTGCGACTTTATATCTTCGGAACTATCCTCCGGTTCCTTTTCTGCCTCTGCTTCCCCGTTATCTTCTGTCGTCCCTGCTTCATTCTCCGCAGTTGGAGCTGCTGCATCCGCCAAAGTCTCTTCCTGCACATTCCCTTTCTGTGCACAGCCCGAAAACAGCGCCCCGCATAGAAGTATGCCTATGATTAAAATTCTGCTTTTTTTCATCTTAAACTCCTCTTTTGACTTTTCTGAGGCATTTCTCGCAGCAGTTCGGATACCTTTACTGCTGCCTTTTCTCCCCATTACTGTTCCATGGCATCCTTTGTATGCTGTACATACAATTCCTGAATTGCAGGAATCGAACCAAGACCGCTAATCTGTGCGTCCACACTTTCAAATTTGCCGGATGCCTTGAACATACTCATCCATGAATCTTCATCCTCCCCTGCCATGTCATTGTTGGCATGGTCGCCTGCCACTACCATCAGCGGACGCAGAATCACCTTCGTATAGCCGGCTTCGGCAACCGCCTCCATTATTGCTTCGCAGGCGGTTTCCTCCGGGTCGCCTTCTACTGTTCCGACAAAGGCATTAACACAGCCGATGTCCGTCAATTGTGTCTGCATCTGGCTGTAGCTTACCTTTGCCGCATGATAAGTGCCATGCCCTAAAAATACAAATGCCGCACCGTCTTCATGTGCCTCCGCCAGACTTCCATAGCCTGCGTCCGCCACAGTTGCCGCAAGAATCGCATCCGCTACCGCTGCCTTATCCTCATTGACAACTGAGGCATCTGCGCCTACCTCACCGAGCAAAGGCTCCCCAATCTTTACCGTCTCAAATTTATCCCGATAAGCTTCTACCGATTCCATCAGCTCATCATATTCCGCACCATGCATCAAATGGGTAGGCTGCACCACCAAATTCTTCACCCCGTTTGCAACCGCACGTTCCAATGCCTGATCCATGTTGTCAATTACTTCATTATCCCGTGCCTGCACATGGTTGATAATAATCTGTGCTGTAAATGCTCTTCTCACAGACCAATCCGGGTTTGCCTCCTGTATGGCGTCTTCAATTCCCCTGATATCTGCTACGCGGCTGTCATTAAAAGAAGTTCCGAAGCTGACCACTAAAATCTCATTCTCGCCAATCTCATCCTGATTGCGGGGATCATCCTTCGATGCGTCGCCGGTATCCCTGCCAAAATAATCCGGATCAGCGTTTTCGCCTTCCACCATTTCCTTCTGGGTATCTGTCAATGCATCCCACGCCTCCTTTGCCTTTGCACACTGCTCGTCCGTCTCATCTGTCCTTGTCTGTACATAAATTGCGTCAATCAAACCGGCAACCTCATCGGCTGCCGCCTGATCCAGATCAGCGCCGCCTTCCGCCTCAGCCGCTTCTGTCTGCTCCGGCTCCTGCTGCACTTCCTCCGGCGCTACATTTTCTTCATCCGCCTCCTCTGTCTCCTGTACATTTGCGGTAGGCGCTGGGTCCTCCTTGGAGCATCCTGTCAGCGCCAACGAACAGGTCATAATTCCCATCAATAAACCGGCTGCTAATTTTCTTTTCATTTTCATTCTCCTCTTTTCTCTGCGCTTTACGCAGAATTTTAAATTTTAGTTGTATCAAACTATGTTCAGCACACGCCATTCGCAAAACCGCGCCTGCGGCGCTCTCCGCTGCTAGCGCAGCTCTTTTTGCTCATATATGGGCGTTCCCTCAGCCGGAAGCAGTAAGTGAAAATTCGTGCAAGCACGATTTTCACTTATTGCTTCCGGCTGGCTGAACTTGTGAAATAAAAAATCCCTTACCACGGCTATGGTAAAGGATTGATACACAAAACAAGCCTGCAGAACGCAAAGACGCTTTCTGCAAGTTCAAACGTACAACCAATTACTCGTGGCCTGAAACAAACGTTTCCGTACAACATTCAGGCAGGTCTCCCGGCTTAAAGATCGAGGTTTGTAAACAAACCAGCGCATCCGCCGTCTTCCCGGATCAATTTCTCTTTGCCATCCAGTGACATATCGGCTTCTGCTCCCTAATTACGGTGACGAGTTCGTACAGGATTTGCACCTGTTTCCCTTTTCACCAGAACCAATGCTTAAACGTATAATATATCCATTGCACCATACATTTGCATTGTCCTGACACCTGAAAGTGATCTATTCAATTTCCTTCAAAGTATAACACATTTTTTACTTATGTCAACACTGTCTCCTTTTTAAATATTTATAAAATGTATCTGCCGCAAGGCTTTTTCCACGTCCTTTATCAGAAACAATCTGAATGGAACGCTCCGGAACCCTGCATTTTACGGGAATCTGCACCAGCCGCTTTTCTTCCAATAAAGGCATAGCCATCTTTTCCGGTACAAAACCAATCCCCATATTACTCACAATAAGCGGGAGCATAAGATCAGAGGTTGCCACCTCTATATCCGGCTCCATATCAATTCCATTCTTTATAAAAAAATCTTTATACAATTCATAGGTTGCGCTTCCCCTGCCCAGCCCGATCCACGGATACTTCCCCACATCTGCAGGTTCCAGGGGTTCTTTTCCCAGACTTTCATATTGTACTCCGCCTGTCAGTATTTCCTGAAAGGCAAGTACCTTAACCTTTGCAAATGTTCCCGGCACTTCAAAAGGTGTCGTGACCACCGCAAAATCCAGTCCGCCGCTCACCAGATATTTTAAAACCTCCGGGGTTGTATGATTTTGTATTTTAATCCGGATTCCGGGATATTCCTGTTTAAAATCCTGCAAAGCGGTAAGCAAAAAAAGATGAAGCGCTGTTTCCGTAGCCCCGATCTCTACGGTGCCGCAGCCCTGTCTGTTCTGTCTGCCTATTTCTTCCTGTGCGTCCCATAACTGCCTGCACGCAATTTCCACATGGCTATAAAGAATTTCCCCTTCCTCTGTCAGGCAGGTTCCTCTTGCCTCACGGGTAAACAACCGACAGTTCATCTGGGATTCCAACAGCTTTATCACCCGTGTCACATTGGGCTGGCTGCTTCCTAACGCTGCAGCCGCCTTTGTTATATTCCTGTATTTCGCCACATAATAAAATATCCTGTAATATTCAAAGTTTATATCCATATATTTTTTATATTTCTCCAATAAAATATATATATTTTATATATCTCTCAACCGGGATTATAATACGCATTGAAAAGCGTGTAAACAAAAAACTTTGCTGCACAGTAACTTCAGAAAGGATCTGATTTCATGAATAAAGATTTGACAACGGGAAAAACGGAAAGCATATTATGGCAGTTCTGTCTGCCCCTGTTTGGCAGTATTATCTTCCAGCAGCTCTATAATATCGCCGACAGCCTGGTTGCGGGAAAATTCGTAGGAGAAAACGCACTTGCAGCAGTAGGCAACAGCTATGAGATCACATTAATATTTATCGCATTTGCCTTTGGCTGCAACATGGGCTGCTCTGTTATTGTCTCACAGCTGTATGGTGCAAAAGACTATGAAAAACTGAAAACTGCAGTAACTACCGCATGCATTTTCAGCGCCATCTTATGCGGCATCCTAATGCTTGCCGGCATTGCCGGAAGCACCCCGCTGCTACATTTAATCCGGACGCCGGAGGAAGTACTTGCAGACTCAATCCTGTATCTGGATATTTATGTATGGGGACTGCCTTTTGTCTTCTTCTATAATATCGCTACCGGAATTTTCTCCGCTCTGGGTGATTCCAAAACACCCTTTTACTTTCTGGCCGCCTCTTCTACCTCAAATATTGCAGTGGATATTCTGTTTGTAAAAGCATTCCATATGGGGGTGGCAGGGGTTGCCTGGGCAACATTTTTGTGCCAGGGGATCAGTTGTATTCTAGCCGTCATTTCTGTATGGAAAAGGCTTAAGAAAATACCAGTTGCAAAAAAGCCGCCCCTGTTTGATTCAACAATTTTAAGAAAGATTCTGTTGATTGCCATTCCAAGCATCCTGCAGCAAAGCTTTATTTCCATAGGGAATATCCTGATACAAAGTGTCATCAACGGATTCGGCGCCTCTGTCATGGCGGGCTACTGTGCCGCCGTGAAGCTGAACAATCTGGTTATTACCTCCTTTACCACCATCGGCAATGGCATTTCAAATTTCTCGGCCCAGAATTTCGGCGCACATAAGTACAGCCGGATCAGAGACTGCTTCCGTGCAGGTCTCAAGATGGTGTGGTGCCTGTGTATCCCATTCTGCATCCTTTATATCTTCTTTGGAAAATATTTACTCCTTCTGTTTATGGAAAAAAGCTCTGCCACGGCAATGATGACCGGCAGGCAGTTTTTATGGATCTTATCTCCTTTCTATTTCATTGTGTCGGCTAAGCTGGTTGCAGACGGTATCCTCCGCGGCATAAGCGCAATGCGCCAGTTCATGGCGGCTACCTTTACAGACCTTGCCCTGCGTGTGCTTCTTTCCTTTATTCTTTCCAGTAAGACTGGAAATGCACTGGGCATTTGGCTTGCATGGCCCATCAGTTGGACAATCGCCATGATATGTTCCGTTTTCTTTTACCATAAAGAATACCGGAAAATTACAACCTGGTCCTAAAATCTGCCCAAAATTCTACTGTAACCATAATTTAAGGGTAAATCCATACTCCTTGCGGTCATTCGGTTTCCCATTGCATCCTCCTTCACCCTGTTAGGGCAATCGGCACTGCCACAGCCGATACAAATGCCCTCACACACCTTCTTTGCATCCTGCGTTAATTCCGCTATAAATGCCACGCTTTTCTTTGGCTGCATGTAGAAGGCTTCATTGCAAACGATCTGCGGACTAAGCGCTTCTAATATCTCCGAAAGCTTCTCCAGCGGGAACCCTTCCTCACTCCCCCAAAAATGATACCTTGCCACATGCCACTTTCCCTCCATCCTGACATGCCGGTTATAAGCGCTGTAACCCCGCAATAATAATTCACTGGCTAAAGTCTCCAGCATATAGCTTTCCAGCAGCATTCCTTTCCTGCTGTAATCTTCCTGCAGTTCATCCAGCCCTTTCCCCAGGGACATCACAACTTCTTCACATACTGCGTCTTCCCCTCCATAATTGTGTTCCGCTCCTCTTACCCAGAAAGCTTCCTTACGCATCACCGGCAGCATTTCCCCTGCAACAGCCGTCAGTGTTTCCAGCTGCTCCTCCCCATAATGAAATTTCTTATGCACCATCTCCAGAAAATCCGCCTTCAAAAAATCATCAAGCAGTTCTGTAAAAAAAGCCGCCATCTCTGCAACCATACTCCTTTCCATCTTAACCGCTAAAACTCAATCCCTTTTCTTGCTTTTACGCCTTTCTCAAAAGGATGACGCACACATTTCATCTCCGTAATATAATCGGCAGTCTCTAACAAAACATTCTCAGCCCCCCGTCCGGTAAGCACCAGTTCCATCGCCCCTGCCGCTTCTCCTTTTCCCATTTTCAGAAGCCTTTGCAGTTTTTCCATGTCCAGTAAATTCCATTTCACCGGATATGTTACTTCATCCAGAATGATCATATCACAGTTAGCGCTCTCTGCGATTTCCAAAAGTCTGTCTAGAATTTTATTGTGAATATCCGCAAGTTCCGCTTTATCGCTCTCTGACATGGCATGATAAAAACCGAATTTTTTTTTGCTCCGCAAAACTGTCACAGAAGCCAGATTTTCAAGTACATGCACCTCTCCCGTATCATTCCCCTTCATAAACTGAGCAAAACAGACCTGCCGGTTCCATCCCGCCGCCCGTATACAAAGCCCGATTGCCGCACTGGTCTTTCCTTTGCCCTCTCCTGTATATAAATGCACCATGCTGTTTTTGCCTTTCTCCTATTTTATGATTTACATTGTATCAAATCCAATATCACAAAAACAAGACAGAATTCATTAACCTTTCAAATAGGCAGACTACTTTCCACACAAAGCGCCCCATACCCCTCTTATGTCAAGTTAATGCCACAAACTTTTTTCACTTTTTTTGAAGCAAAATCCCCGGAATCCGCATAACTTCGTTAGGGTTATGGTAAATTAGTGTCAAGTTGTTTTAGAAAAACTTTTCCAATATAATTTCTTGCAACTCCTTCATAACCTAAGAAAATTTAACTCTTACCAAATTGTGCCGCACATCTTCCCTTCCATGTAATTCGTATATTTTATCCTTTCAAATGTATCCTTATAAACTTAAATAATTCTCCTATAACTCATCGTCAATCAAATAGTAGAATTCCAGATAATTTTTTATGCTATTCTTTACCCATGCTTTTTTCCATTTCAGCACATACCATTCTAACAACATAATTAGTATCATGTTTACATTTTGAAATAATATAATCTTTGGTTTCATCAGTAAGACCACGCACTTCATGAAGATGCCGCATAATCAAATTTTTAATATATACGCTGTCAGAGTCTATCATATCCACTAATTGATGATTTACAATGCCTTTATTCTCCGAATTACGAGACAGTGTGAGAAGAATACGTGTAGCATTCCACCTTATGTCTAAAAACTCAGAATGAAGCCATTGCAAAACATTTTGAAGGATAATGGCTTCTACCCTGATCGGTAACATAACTGTATCTGTAGTCTCCAAATATTGAGTAATCAGACGGGTTACCGCAATTGTTGTTGCAACATCATCTTGAATATAAGGCATTAATTCAAGAATATCATTATACGTATCTTTGCCCATAGAACAGTACAAAAACTGCAATCCAATTTTCAAAGAAATACTATTGATATTAGAAGAAAACAATAAATGGTCTGTCACTTCAATTTGCTCCTGCTGATTAAATAATTTCTCATATATTCTTTGATTTCGTTTATAATCTTCAGGATATTTTATTGCAATACAG
>CAMWCA010000009.1 GCA_947172705.1 uncultured Lachnospiraceae bacterium | reverse complement strand
AGGCGACGTAGGAGCCGCTCACAGTACTTGAGTGCTTGCACCGGGGTAGTTGATTGTTTCTCTGTTCATGTGGGAAGAAAATCAAAGGTGTTTATAGGAGAAAATGTAAAGATAGAGGGTGAAAATACCAACAAAACAAAATTACATTTGTCGTATGATGCCAAGTTAGAGATAGGGGACGATGCCCTCTTTGAAGGTGGTTATATAGGGATGTTTCCTAATAGCACATTAAAGATTGGAAAAAGATTTCAAATAAGGAATGCATATGATATTAGAATAGATGATTATTCAAGTATTTTAATTGGAAATGATTGCGTTTTTTCAAGAGAAATTATGATGCGTAGTAATGATGGGCATTCAATTTTTGATGTTGTTACTGGAGAAAATTTAAATTCGACGGAAAGCATTAGTAAATCCCGAAAAATTGAAATTGGAAATCATGTGTGGATAGGAATGCGGTCTACTATTTTGTATCATACAAAAATTGATGAAGGTTGCATTGTAGGGGCTATGAGTTTGGTGAAAAGTGATTTCCCCAATAATTGTATTATTGCGGGAGTTCCAGCTAAAGTTATAAGAAAAAATATTTCATGGAGTGATAAAAACGGTGCAGAAAATATTGCAGAGTGTGGAGAAGAATATGTAAATTGCACAAAATGATGTATGGGAAATGTAAATGATAAGAAGGTGAATTGGTGAAGATATGGGCACATAGGGGATGCAGTCAAAGGTATCCCGAAAACACGCTGCTGGCTTTTGAAAGGCAGCAGGGATAGAAAATTTAGCTGGAATCGAACTGGATATACAACTGACAAAGGATGGTGAATTGGTTGTAATACATGATGAAAAGGTCGATCGTACAACGAATGGAATAGGATTTGTACAGGATTATAGGCTTGTAGAATTAAAGAGATTAAAAATCGATGCAGGAGGAGAATTAGCCCAAACTATTCCATCTATGAATGAAGTTCTTGATTTGTTAAATGATCGATTAATGCAAGGGCTCAGGTTAAATATAGAATTGAAAAACAGTATATGTCCATATGAAGGCATGGAGGAAAAGATTGTCGAAATGGTACATAAGAGAGGCTTAGAGAAGGTGGTAATTTACTCGTCTTTTTACGCGAAATCACTTGCCAGGATGAAAGAGCTTGATCCAAATGCAGAAATAGGAATATTGGATACACGTGTTTCTGACTGTATGTATAAGTTAAGAGGTGGCTGTGGGGCTATTGCGCTTCATCCCTTTTGGAGAGGGATGGATCTTATGGCGGAGCAGCTTCAGGGATATGTTGTGCGCGCATGGATGTCGGGACACTTGTATCCGGAAAAGCCGACGGGCAAGAGACTTGACCTAATATCATTGGAAGAACAGGGAATTACCGATATTATATTAAATGAGCCGGAGGTATATTTGCAGTAGAAGGCTTTGAAATATGAACGAAATGGAGGAAGTAAAGGTGATAATTGGATATACAACAGGGGTATTTGATTTATTTCATATAGGGCACTTAAATATGCTGAAGAATGCAAAGTCAATGTGCGATAAACTTATAGTTGGTGTAACAACAGATGAGTTAGTGTCGTATAAGCATAAAAAGGCGGTTATCCCTTTTGAGGAAAGAATGGAAATTGTACGTAGTATTAAATATGTAGATGCTGTTGTTCCACAGGAATCTATGGATAAGTTTGACGCATGGAAGAGATTAAAATTTGATTTGATGTTTGTCGGTGATGATTGGTACAATACGGAAAAATGGAAAGGATATGAGGAGCAATTTGAAGAGGCAGGGGTTAAAATTGTGTATTTTCCATATTACAAAGGAACGTCTTCTACATTAATTCATGAAACGCTGATGAAACTCAGGGATGGTGATTATTAAAAATGATTAAAGGATAAAAGCTATGAATAAAAGTTCATTTTCAGAAGAAATATATATTTTAAAGAGAAAAATAAAGGCGTTTTTTTACAGTCTTGCATTTTACCTTTGCAGAGTGTTTCCGGTTGATAAAAACAAAATTGTATTTTGGAGTTTTGAAGGAACCAGAGGTTTTTGTTGCAATCCGAAGTATTTTGCGGAGGAGGTCTTGAGGAGAAATAAGAAGGGGGACAGAAGGTGGAGACTGGTTTGGCTGGTTGATGATATGGATGCAGATTTCCCTGAAGGAATAGAAAAAACAGAAAATACTCTATGGAATAGAGTGTATCATATGTCTACAGCAGGCTATTGGGTTGGTAATACAAGAACATTTTACGGAACTAAAAAAAGAAAAAAACAGATGTATATACAGACATGGCATGGTTCGATATGTATCAAACCTATTGGAAAGTATCGTGGTGAATTATTTCCAAAGATAGCGTATTTGGTAAGTAAAAAGGATTCAGAATTAATAGATTATGTATTGTCAAATTGCACTTGGAGCGACATCCATTATAGGGATGGCTTGGTATACGATGGGGAAATTGTGAGAACCGGAAAACCAAGATGTGATATTCTTATTAATAGAAGAGAAGAAATGCGGGGCTTAATCAGAAGTACATATGGGATTCCGTCAGAAGCAAATATTCTTTTGTATGCGCCAACGTTTCGAGGAGGAAGTCAGCTTACCAAAAGATCAGTGGAAAAAAGGGAAGAGTCCATTAATTTTAAAAAAGTAATTGATTCTCTGGAACATAAATTCGGGGGCGAATGGTTCGTTTTTACCAGATTGCATCCACAATTGGCAGCTAAGAAAGAACATTATCGCACTAATGAATCGTCAGAACGGTTGATTGATGTAACGCATCATTTGGATATGAACGAACTAATAGCGGCTGCTGATGCGTTTATCACAGATTACTCTGGCTCTATATTTGAAGCGGCACTTTTAAGGATGCCATGTTTTATTTACGCAGATGATTTAGAGGAATATATAGAAAATCGAGGAAATTTGTTTTTTGATCTTTATAAATTGCCTTTTTCAGTAGCGTTAAAAAATGATGAATTGATTTATAATATTAACTGTTTTGACATGGAGACATATACAAAAAAAGTGGATGATTTTATAGAGGAACAGGGATTGATTGAGGATGGTCATTCCAGTGAAAGGGCGGTTGACCTGATCTACGGAGAAAATAATGGGGAAAATTAAAATTTTGCAGTTTCCACTTGCAGCGTCTAAGGGGGGGATGACCCGCTATGCGTTAGAAAACTGGAAATGGATGGATAAGACCAAATTTCAATGTGATTTTGTAACAATGAGTAAATATCTGGATTTTGAGGAAGAAGTTCTCCTGACAGGAAGTAAAATTTTTTATATTTCTTGTTACGCAGAAGAAAACCAGAAACAATTTATAAAAGAGTTTGAAGCAATATTACAGGAAGGTTATGATGTTGTTCATTTACACACAAAATATTGGAAAAGTTTTCTTATGGAGGAATTATGTAAAAAGTATCATGTACCCAGAGTAATCGTACATGCCCATGCGACAGATATTATCAATATATCAGACCCAATTAGAAAAGAGAGGGAACTGCAAATTCATGAGCAGGTAAAAAAGAAATTTTGTGAAGAATTGGCAACAGATTTTTGGGCATGTTCTGAAGCGGCAGCAGATTTTTTATTTGGAGAACAGATTCCGAGAAATAAAGTAAGAATAATGCCAAATGCAATAGAAACTGATAAATTTGCTTATAATCAAAAAGCACGAGATTTTTATAGAAAAAAGTATGGGTTGGAAAATTGTTTTGTGATTGGACATGTAGGCAGGTTTGGTTATGCCAAAAATCATAAGTTTTTGCTTGAGGTATTTAACAATATTTTAAAGAAAGTGCATGATGCCAGATTAGTGTTGCTGGGTACCGGAGAATTGCTTATTGAGGTTCAGGAATATGCAAAGGCGTTGCATATAGAAGATAAAATATTATTTGCAGGAAGACGAGAGGATGTTCATAATTGGTATCAGGCAATGGATGTGTTTTGTCTGCCATCCAGAACGGAAGGCTTTCCAATTGTATTGGTCGAAGCGCAGGCTTCAGGATTGCCTTGTGTTGGAAGTATGGTAATTACTCAAGAAGTTGAAATTTCTCCCAATATGGTAAGGTTGCCTCTTTTAGTAGACGAGTGGGTAAAATGGATTCTAAAATGTTATGAAGAGACAGAAAAAAGAAGCAGGATACAAACAATAGAGTCCAAATATGATATTCAAAACCAAATTGAGATAATACAGGAAATGTATAGTTTATCAAGGAGCGAATAAATGAAGCAGAAAGCTGTAGTTTTTGGAAAAGGTAATTATTATGAGAAAAAGAAGGAAAGTATAAGGGAAAAATATGAGATAGAAGCGTTTCTTGATAATTCTGTAAAGCCGGGAAATGTGGAGGAAAAAGATGGGGTAAAAGTATATAATCCTCAGGATGTAGACCGCTATACGGGGGATGCTAAAATTTTATTGGCTTCTAATAAATGGTTTGAAATGTGGAAGCAATTAATGAGATTAGAAATTGATGAGAGCCGCATTGTTTTTTGTTCCGAATTGCCTCCTTTTGCAGATGTGATTGAAGAAATTTTTCACGATGAGCATATTTTGATAAAAACAAGAGAAAAAGCGTTATATTTGCAAAATGCAGAAGAAGAGAAGAAGGTGTCTGAGGAAGCAGAATTTAAGGAAGTTATAAGAAAGCTTTTTGCAAAGAAAAATCCATACATAAAATTGATATCGGACATGCCGTGCAGACCAGTAAGCAAGCGATTTGGTCAGGAGCGTGGAACGGCAATTGACAGATTTTATATCGAAAGGTTTCTTGCTGACCATAAAAAGAATATAAAAGGAACCGTTATGGAGATTGCAGAGAAGCGCTATATTACAATGTTTCCTGATAACATATCAGAGGCTGTTGTTCTGCACGTGAATGGCTGGGGAGAAGGAGTAGTGAAAGGAAACCTGGCAACAGGTGAAGGGATTGAAGAGAATAGAATTGATTGTATGATATGTACACAGACAATTCAATTTATTTACGATATACATAACGTGGTGAAAAATATATATAAACTTTTGAAGCCGGGGGGAGCAGTGATGCTCACTGCGTCAGCTATATCGCAAATTTCTCTTTACGATTATAAGAATTGGGGAGAATACTGGCGATTTACAGATCAGTCTATGAAAAAATTGTTAGCAGAAGTATTTGATGAGAGTCAGATTGAAGTATATTCATATGGAAATATGAAAGCAGCAATGGCGTTTTTGTTTGGGGTATGTCAGGAAGAAATGAATTTAGCGGATCTGGAATACTATGATGAACAGTTTCCCATGATTGTAGCTGCAATTGCCAGAAAGGTTTAGAGCATACCATGTTGAATAAATTCAGGTTTAATCGATGGGAAATTGCATATCGCAGAGCAGGGGAAGAAAAATTCCGTTTGATTCCCAATCCGCCCTATGGCTGGTGCGCAGATCCCTTTCTTGTGGAATTTCATCATACAATATATTTATTTGCGGAGATATTTCTTTACAAATCCGAAAGAAATGGTGTGATTGGATATTGTACTTATGAAAATGGACGATTTGGGTCGTGGACGGTAACAATGGATAAGCATTGGCATTTATCTTATCCCAATGTTTTTGTATATGAAGACAATTTGTATATGTGCCCGGAAAGTTATCAGAAAGAGGAAGTAGGAGTATATAAGCTGATAGCGTTCCCAGACCATTGGGAGAAAGTGGTTTCTCTACTGGAGAATAGAAAATATGTGGACACGACTTTCTTAAAAAGGGAAGGGCAAGAATATTTATTTACCTTTCAGCCATCGTTTAATCAGTATGGCGGGTTCTTGCTGCAATATAAAATAAAAGATTGTAAAGTTTCGGATATGCATGTTATCACAAATGATAAGAGCATTGCCCGTCCGGCAGGAAATTTTATTGAAGAAAATGGCAAATTGATCAGAGTATCACAGAATTCTGCCAATGGTTATGGAGAAGGACTGGTTTTTAGTGAAGTTGATTCATTGTTTCCTGAATACCAGGAGCATAGGGTCAGAAATGTGTATCCGGAAGATATATTAGTAGAGGGAAAGCAAAGAAAGTATATAGGGATTCACACATATAATAGATGCCAGGATTTAGAAGTTATTGATTTGAAGTATATATGTTATTCATTTAAAGAATGGATAGCAAGAAAACGGGTGCGTAAGGTCTTTTGGAATAAATATGGAAGGTAGAAAAATGGTATTTAGAGAATATTTTCCCTGTGATTTGGAAGCAGATAAAAAAGAGAGGGTTTCATCAGAAGAGATTAAGAGTATTTACGAGAAAATGGAGGATGAAGAGTCAAGGCGTATTTTTGAAAATCGTCTTATGTATTCATTTACGGGAGATTATGAGTACATAAGAAGGATCGTATTGAATACATCAATTGGGAAAAAAACAGATGAATTGCTCCAAGGGAGAATATATATATATGGCGCTGGAAAAAGAGGAAGAACATTGATTGAAAGTTTCCCTGATAAAGAATGGCAGGGATTTATTGATGCAAACAGAGAAGGTACATATGAAGGATATCCGGTGCAAAAATTTTGTGATTATGAATATATTACAGGGACATCGATTGTAATCTCCAATAAATGTGGTTATGAAAAAATAAGAGAGCTATTGATCAAAGAAAAGAGAGTGCCAGAAGATAAGATAATTATTTTTGAATTTCTATACGAGCAATCGTGGGAAAACAGATATTTTGAACCCGAGTGGCTGAAAAAATATCCCATGGAGAACCAGATATTTATGGATTTGGGATGCTATGACGGAATCGATGCAGTGAGGGCTTTAAATTTTTTTGGAGAAAAAGGGAGTGTATATGCGGTAGAACCGGATAAAGAAAATTTTGCAGTCTGTAAAAAAAAGTTAGAACCATATCACAATATTCTCTTATTAAATCAGGGGGTAGGAAAGAAAAGGGAGAAGCGTTTTTTTGTGGAAGGAGGAGAAGGAGCACGTTTCTCAGAAGAGGGAGATGTATTGGTAGAGATAGATACGATCGATCACATGGCAGGAGAAAAAGCAGTTGGATTTATCAAAATGGATATTGAGGGATATGAGGAAGAGGCGCTCATTGGCGGTGCAGAAACAATTAAAAGATGCAAGCCTGTTTTAGCAATATGTATTTATCATAAAAAAACGGATATATGGAGAATCCCATTGGCTATTTTGAAATTGAATGCAAATTATCGTTTCTATTTGGGGCATTATACTTTGAACTGGGGAGATACGGTTTTATATGCAGTCGATCCTGAAACACTGCTGTAAATGATCGGCAATCGCATGGATGCTGAGAGCATAGATATATGGAGAATAATGTATGTGTAAAATAGGAGTGGTAGTGACTGTTTTTAACTTAGAACAGTACATAGAATGTTGTTTAAGCAGTATATTGCAACAGACCTATCAGGAAATTGAACTGGTAGTGGTGGATGATGGATCGACGGATTCCAGTGGGGCTGTTTGTGACAGGATAGCTGATAGCGACAGACGGATTAAGGTCATACATCAGAAGAGGCAGGGACCTATTTTAGCACGTCTGCATGGAGTAGAACATGTTACAGCAGAGTATGTAACATTTGTGGATGGTGATGACTGGCTGGATAAAAACTTGTATCAGATGATTATGGACCGCCAGATGTTAAAAGAAACGGATATGGTATGTTTTGGCATATTCAGATATCGGGGAGAAAACGATGTTTATCGTTCTGCCTGTATTTTTAAAGAAGGTGTTTATCAGAAAACAGATATAGAAAAAGAAATGATTCCTCAATTGTTTTGGAATTCGGAGAGTTGTACATACGGACTGGACCCAAGCCTCTGCTCCAAAATTTTTCGGAAAGAACTGCTTCAAAAGCATTTAAATAATGTGTCTGGTCTGGACATTCATTATGGAGAAGATATTGCAGTGCTGTATCCTCTTTTTTTGGAATGTAACAGGATTACAATTATGGAGGAATGTTTCTACTATCATAGAATGCGAAAACGTAATGTGATTCCGCCATACTATCAGGATGTACAGTATTTTGAAAAGTTATATCGATTGTATCATTACTTATATGAAAAGTTTTCAAGTTGTAATTATGGAGAGGTGTTATTAAGACAGCTGGATTATTTTTATATGTATTCTGTAAAGCTTGAAAAGATCAAATATGGAGACTTGGTTTTTGAGGAGAGATATCTATTCCCATTTGACAAAATTGAGAAAGGATGCAGGCTGGTACTCTATGGGGCAGGAGAGGTGGGGCAGACATTTCAACGTCAGTTGGAGAAAACCCATTTTTGCCAGATTGCATGTTGGGTGGACCAAAATTACCACTTATATCATAAGAAGGAAATTCAGTCCATAGAGTCAATGGAAAAAGTGGAATATGATTGTATATTAATTGCTGTTTACGGAAGAGAAACCGCTGTTGCGATTAAAGATAATCTGATAAAAACAGGAGTTGAAGTATCAAAGATCATTATGCTGTAACAGGGCATGAAATATATTGTAGGTAGGGAGAAGAAAATTTATGAAATGGGAAAATAAAGGTCATGAATTTGACTCTGATGCAGAAAAGATAATACAGGGTTTTAAAGATCATGGGGAGAAGGTATATTTGTTTGGAGCAGGTAAAATAGGGTATGAAATTGGACTTGCAATGGAAAGATATCATGTTTTGGGAGGATTTATCGATAATAATCCGGAAAAGCAAAAGGAGAAATTGCTGGATGAACATGTGCTATCGGTGGAACAATATTTGAAAAAACAGAACCGAGGATGGATCGTTGTCACCGTTGCAGGAAATAGAGGAAATGAAATCGAAGATCAATTAACGGATCTGGGATTAAGCAAAGGAATAGACTTTTTTCATTATGAAGATTTTACAACGTATATTTTTCCCATTTTATCTTTTTACAAATTTGGCATGTTATATACTGATATAACGCAAATATCTCTGACAGAAAGATGTACATTGAAATGCAGGAATTGCGCCCATGGGTGTTATGCGGTTGGTGCAGACAGTAAGGATTTGAGTATAGAAGAAGTGTATGACAGTGCAGATTACTTTTTCAAATATGTTGATTGTGTCAGAGAGTTTGTACTAATTGGAGGAGAACCGTTATTATACCGGAAATTAGATGATGTAATTCAATATATAGGTGAAAAATATCGTGATAAGATGGTGCTTTTTTCTATCACATCGAATGGAACGATTATACCTGAAAAAAAAGTTTTGGAGATGTGCAGGAAGTATCATGTTTTGTTTCGAATTTCCAATTATTCAAGCACAATAAAATGGCTGCCGGAAAAGTATGAGCAATTGCAGAAGGTTTTGGAAGACAGCGGTGTGCAATATAGTATGGGAAGCCCGGAGAGGCAGTGGATGGATTATGGATTTGAGACTGTATGCAGGGAAGACCAGGAGGAGATTACAAGAGTCTTTGATTCCTGTAAAACGCCGTGCAGGGAAATAAGAGGGAACAAATATTATTATTGTGTGATGGCAAGGAGCGTAGCAGAAAATCTTGGTTTTAACGTTGGGAAAGAAGACTACCTGAATTTGAAAAATATAGAAAACAAAAAAGTTTTTTTTGAATTTAACATGGGATATTCCGAAAAGGGATATTTGGATATGTGTGGACATTGCCGTGGTTCAGAAGCAGTTGAATATCCGATACCGGTAGCGGAGCAGGCAAAAGCTTTGTAGTTATATGCAGGGGCAAAAGGATGGAAAAATTATTTTTATTTGGAACGGGGAAAATAGCAAAAAAATATACGCAGGTTTTAAAGCAGCTGCCTGTAGAAATAGAAGGATATGTTGATAATAATAAAAGCAAATGGGGAACCCGGTTTTTTGACAAAAAAATATGCTCTCCGGATGCGCTGGGGCAGGCATTAAATCCTTATATTTTGATAGCCTGCGCTGCAAGGGAAGAAATTGTAAAACAGCTTGAGGAGATGGGGCTGGCAGAGCAAGTTGTTTCCTTTTGTCAGATTTTGAAATGTTATAACCAGATTTTGATGGATACTGCAATGGCAGGTTTTGACCAGCAGGTAAATACAACCCCAAAAGCATCGGCTGACGGATGTATCGTAATTGATAATTTCTATGGTAACTGGGGCGGGGCAGAGGACTGGTGTCATGTTGTTGCATCAGCATTCATTGAACAAGGCAATAAAGTGTTTGTAATTGAAAACAAGAGACAGCCATATGTAGAAAGACTTGATAAAAACATCATACATATAGATACGGAAGAGAAAAACAATTATCAGATCTATCAGGAACTGGTACAAATGCTTATGCATATAAAGCCGTTTATACTTTTCAATGTTTGGAATTCAGAATTGCTGTGGGCAGCTGCTACCATAAAATATACATATCCGGAAGAGGTTTTCATCATTTCCAGCGTTTTAAATGATGATTCTTACGGAGAGTGGCAGGCATGGGAAGAAATGACGGATAAGTATGTTTGCATCAGCAGTAAAATTCAGAGAAATTTGATGGAACGCTGTGGAATAAAAAGGGAAAAGGTGTGCCATATTTCTCCCTTTATTGAGAAAATCAGAGTTGTTAACAGAAGGTACAGCACGGAGGAGACGGAACCTGTAAAAATTGGTTATCCCTGCAGGCTTGAAAAAGAGCAGAAACGTGCAGATTTAATTCCGTGGCTGCTTGCAGATTTAGAATCAAGAAAGGTTCATTATGTATTAAATATAGCAGGAGACGGTTCATGCGAAAAGGAAATAGAAGAATACATAGAAAAAAATTGTTTACATCAAAAAGTCAAATTACATGGGAAATTAACAAAAACAGAACTGACGGACTTTTTGGATTGCCAGGATATATACTTAAATTTTTCAGAATATGAGGGAACAAGCCTTACTATGCTGGAAGCTATGGCAAGCGGTTGCGTGCCGGTGGTCACGAATGTGAGCGGTGTAGATGACTTTATAGAATCTGGTATAAATGGGCTGATCGCAGATGTAGGGGATTTGGAAAAAATAGCGGAGTACATTGCAAGCCTGGATCAGGATCGAAATATGCTTGCGGAATATGGACACAAATGTATGAACATAGTGCATGAAAAGTGTAGGCTGGACAAATATATTGCAAATATACAGAAAGAATTGAAATCTTTACAGAAGGTAGAAGGAATATAGATGATATTGGTATTAGGTGGAAATGGATTTATTGGCTATAACCTGGTAAAGCGATTGGCGCGGAGAGAAAGAATCAGGGTATTTGACAGAGCCTGGAAGCATGGAACAGAGAAAGAAAATATAGAACTGGTAATGGGAAATTTCCAACATATAGATTTTGAAGAAATGCTGGAAGGGGTAGATGCAGTATTTCACTTTATATCGTCTTCCACTCCCTTTGACGGGACGGATGGTCTTTTGACAGATATAGAAGAAAACCTTCTGCCAACGGTTCGGCTGTTGGATGCTATGAGAAAAAAGGGGGTAAAAAGAATATTTTTTATTTCCTCAGGCGGAACGATTTATGGAGAATGCATAAAACCCGCAAGGGAGAAAGACAGGGTTTCTCCGGAATGTGTATACGCGGCTCAAAAAGCATGGATAGAGAGTTGTTTACATTTATATGAAAAATATGACGGTATTCAGGGATATGTACTGCGGATGGGTAATCCATATGGCTTGGAAATTAATAAGAAAAAACGTCAGGGTATTATCCCAATTTTTACAGAAAAAATTATAAAAGGAGAACCAATAGAGATATGGGGAACAGGAGAAAACCGTAGAGATTACATATACATTGATGAAGTGATTGATGCAATAGAGGCAGTGTATTCCTATCGGGGAGAGCATCGTATTTTTAACGTGGGAACTGGAAACAGTTATTCCACACAAGAGATCATAGAGCAGATAGAATCTGTGGTGGGAAAGCGGGCGCAGATCGTATATGGGGAAAAGCGGAAGTGTGATTTACAGGAATCGCATTTAGATGTTTCTTTAATTGGAAGAGAGTGTGGATGGTATAGTAAATTGACAGTGGAGCAGGGGATTGAAATGTATATAAAGAGGCTGAGAGAGCAGCAGATAGGATTTGAAGTATGAAAGTAGATATCTCCATTGTTATCCCAATCTATAAAGGAAGTCAGTATATTCCATATTGGCTTGACAAAGTCAGAAAAAATGCAATTCATTTAAATGCGCAGCATTTAGAATGTGAATTGCTACTGGTAAACGACTTTCCAGAAGAGCCGCTTTCGGTAAAGGATTTTACAGCAGTTGGATTTCGCCTGGAGGTTTTGAATTCCGGGAAAAATCAGGGAATTCATGGTGCCCGCGTGTATGGGCTTGAACATGCACAGGGGGAATGGATCGTCTTTCTTGACCAGGACGATTGGATTACGGATGATTATTTGGTAAAACAGAAATCATGTATCGGCGATGCTGATGCGGTTGTCTGTAATGGCTATAGCAACCCCTTCTGCAAACCTGTCAGTCATTACATTTATGCGGATTATAATGAGCAAAAATGCGTAAAAGATTTATCCTGTTATATTGCAACAGGCAATCCAATCTATTCGCCAGGACAGGTTATGCTCAAAAAAGGCGCTATTCCTTCCTTGTGGTATCAAAGCAGATTAAAGGAAAACGGCGCAGACGACTATTTTTTATGGATGTTAATGCTAAGGGATGGAAAAGAATTTGTATTGAACGAAGAAAAAATATATACCCATGTTGATCACGGCAGTAATGCTTCAAATGACATGTTATCCATGGTAGAATCTATTCACGAAGTGGCGGAAATATTATCGGAAAGCAATTTACTGGATCATGCGGAAAAAGAAATGATTGGGAATAGAGAAGCCGCATGCGTGTCTTCGTTTCGATATACAGATATTATAACTACCTATGATTATTGGATGTATCTTGAGAGCAGAAATTATAAAGTTGCTGATTTCTTACGTGAGAGGAGATATTTTAAAATCGGAATTTACGGAATGGGTTCAATTGGAAGCCGGCTATACGACATGCTATCAGGCAGCGACATAGAAGCCGTATTTGCGATGGATCGACAAGCTAAAAAGATTATATGCAATATGCCTGTATTTTCTTTGGAAGATACACAGGTGGAAGATTACATGAAACAGGTAAATATTGTAATTGTTACTGCGCAATCTGCTTTTGAATCTATAAAAAAGCAAATTGAGGAAAAAAACAGTGAGGTATTGGTATTTTCATTTAAAAGTATTTTGCTGGAAATGCTAGAGTCAATAAAATAGAAAATCTGGCAATGATAATCTGAGGAGTGTTAAGGACAATGAAAAAGTATTTGATTTGGGGTACTGGAAAAGTAGCTGAAGAAAAACTCAGAAGATTTCAGCTGACATCATTGAATGATAGCATAGAAATAATTGGATTCATAGATAATAATCCTAAAAGACATAGTGGTATATTTCACAATATAAAAATATATGCGCCGGCAGATATCAATAAATTGGAATATGATTTTATTGATATCTGGGTGGTAAACGGAGTTGAAGATATAGAGAAACAGGTAAAATCAATTGGAATTTCTGATGAAAAGATACAGTCTGTGTTCTGGCATTATAAGCAGAAAATTCTTGATAAGTATGCGGATACATCCGATGAGGAAATTAAGTCATTTCTACATGTCATGGAGCGGCAGAAGGAGATACATGTTTATTCATATAATCCCACAAAGCAGTATGAAATTATGGAAGCGTTATATGACAGAAAAAAGGATTTATACTATGTTGACTTTGAGGGAAAAAGACTGTACTTAGCAAAAAATTACGAATTTATCATTAAGGATGAAAAAAGGTATGTAAGCAATTTGTGGCAAGAGCAGGATGAAAATTCCCCGCACTTATATGCAGAAAACAGGATTATAGTAGAAGAGGGAGATGTTTTGGTTGATGCAGGGGCGTGTGAAGGCAATTTCTCACTGCATAATATTGATAAGATAAGTAAACTGTATTTGGTAGAGAGTGATTTGGGGTGGATAGAAGCATTAAAAGCAACCTTTGAACCGTATAAAGACAAAGTTATTTTTTGTAACAAATTTTTATGTGGTTACGATTCAGATAATACCATTACCTTAAATTCGCTGGTAAAAGAACCGGTAAATTTTATTAAAATGGATATTGAAGGGGGGGAGGTAAATGCACTGAAAAGTGCAGACAAAGTATTTGGAAGAAGCAGTCATATTAAATGCGCTATATGCGCTTATCATAAACATGGCGATGAAGAAAAAATTAAAAATATTTTAAAGGAGTACGGTTTAGATACGAGCGTTTCGAAAGGATATATGCTGTTTATTTGTGATGATGAAGTTTGGAAAAATCCTGAATTGAGAAGAGGTGTTGTCAGGGGGAGAAAACAATGAATGGCGGAAGGAAAAACATACCGATTGTGGTCGTCTGGGGAGCTGGGAAAAAATGTAGAGTAGTAGTGAGTGCAATTCGGAAAGACAGATGCATTTTAAAAGGAATTGCTGATTCAAATGCGAAATTGCATCAAAAACAATATATGGATCAGTGGTCAATAGACACTCCAGAAAATTTAATTGATGAAACAGTTGATTATATTGTCATTTCGCCCTGTTCAAGTGAGACCATTTTGAGACAGTGCGAAAAAATGGGGATAGAAGAGGACAGAATCATTGTTTATTGGGAATCCGATACGGAATATGATTTTATAGATGCCAATGTAAAAAGAATATGTGAATTGGAAGAGGAACTAAAAAAAGTTAATATCCGATTAAACAATTTGCCATATGAACTAGAACTAAAACCATGTCCAACCATACGGTCGGCAGAGGAATTGCTGAAAATACTTATAATAGAAAGAAGGTCCTTAAGCCGTTTTGGAGATGGGGAATTGGAGATCATGCAAAATAGAGAGCGCCCATGGTTTCAGGATATGAATGAGGAACTTGCTAAACGTTTGCGAGAGATTTTCGGTTGTAAAGATGAGAGGATTCTCATTGCGCTGGCAAATGACTTCGGCAGTTTGGATTGTTTTACAGAAGAGGCAGCGGATGCAATACGTTTTTATCTATTTCACGGCAATCGTGAGAAGGTAATGCAAATGATAGACCTTGACAGAGTATACTATGATGCTTATGTATCAAGACCATATATTATATATAAAGATAAATTCTATGCAAGGCGAATTTTTGCATTATTTAAAGAAGTATGGAAGGATCGGGATATTTTGCTGGTGGAAGGCAGGTATGCGTATAATGGGATAAGAAACGATTTATTCCAAGAAGCATCCAGTGTCCGCAGAATTATTGCCCCGGCAAAGAATGCTTTTTCCATATATGATGAACTCCTGGCAACGACAGAGAAGTATGCGGAGAAAGATACGCTGGTATTAATCAGCCTTGGACCTGCGGCAACGGTTTTGGCTTACGATCTGGCTGTGAAAGGAATTCAGGCTTTAGATATTGGACAGCTGGATAATGAATATGAGTGGTATATACGAGGAACCGACAAAAAGATTCAAATACCAGGGAAGTGCGTAGCAGAATCTGTCAATTATCGAACTCCTGATGAGATTGCAGATAGTTTGTACGAACGGCAGATCATTGCCCGGGTAGGAGTTTAAAACAGCAGTGATGCTGGAAAATGATCGGATAAAAATCAGACAAGGAGACGACAAATTGAACATACTGTTTGTATCAACAGATTATCCCAGGAGAGGACAGCCCACAACAGGTTTTCCCAATTATTTATATCGTGTATCCTTATCGTTGATTGAACTGGGGCATAAGCCGATGATCCTGGCGGTAGGAGGATGGGACGGTCACAGGAAGGAGCGGGGAATAGAAATATGGACTGTAAGTGTCCGAACCTATCATAATTATAAGTCTCAGCCCCTTAATTATGCATCAAGCGCATTGCAGACAGGTTATGTTTTGAACCGAAAGATTACAGAATTACTGGAGAAGGTTCATATTGACATGATTCAATTCACATCACTTTATGGAATTGCATTGCTTTATCATGGAAAGGTTCCGGCAGTGCTAAGATTATCTTCCTACGCTAAGACAGCATTTTCCTCTTATCAGACGCATTCGCCGGAGACGGTAAGGATGATGGCATTGATTGAAAGAGCATCATCCTACAGGTGCAGTGCGATTTTTGCACCGTGCAAAAAAAATGCGGTTGCATTTGGAAGGGATTGCCACAGAAAAGTAAACGTTATTGAAACTCCTTTTGTGAACGATGTACAGGAATACGACTGTCAATTTTACAATCATCATTTACAAGGGAAAAAATATGTATTATTTTTCGGGGCGTTATATGCAGAAAAGGGTATTTTAGTTATTGCAGAGATACTGGAAAAGTTTTTGGAAATGAATCCTGATTATTATTTTGTATTTATTGGAGATGAATGCAGGATAAATGGGGAAAACTCAACTCGTATGTTGCAGAAAAAGGCGGGAAAATACGTCCACAGAGTGATCATATCAAATGCCCTGACGCACAAACAGCTGTATCCTGTGATTTGCTCTGCTGATTTTGTGGTATTGCCTTCCCTTATGGAGAATCTTTCAAATGCCTGCATTGAGGCAATGTATTTTGAAAGGGTGGTAATCGGGACGGATGGAGCCAGCTTTGAACAATTGATCCGACACGGTGAAAATGGTTTGCTCTGTGAGATAGGAAGTTCACAGGATTTGCTGGAAAAAATGCAGATGGTCGTAGATATGAGCGAACGAGAAAAGACAGAGATGGGGAAACGTGCCAAAAGGAGGATCGACAGACTGCAGCCGGAATATGTGGTTAGAAAATTATTGAATTTGTATGAGTATGTGATAAAAAACAGCAAACCCAGATAAGGAGAAATGCTTAAATGAAAAAAGGAGTAATTTCAGTGTGTTCGGCTCTGGCAGGGGCGTTGGCAGGCGCCGGGGCTATGGGCAAAACGGAAAGAGATAAACGAAAGAAAGCGGAAAAATCAGCCGGGAAATTTTCTGCAATGTTTCATTTGATGAATCAATGGGTGAAGGTAAAACAGGAGGGAAAAAATTTATCCTCCTTTTTTGAAAAAAACAACTATAAGAAAATTGCCATTTATGGAATGGGTTATGTAGGGGAGACCCTTTTGGGAGAGCTGAAAGGCACAGGAACAGAAGTGGCATATGGAATTGACAAGAGAGTGCTTTCCAATCATGCAGATATTAAGATCGTTCTGCCGGAAGATCTGCCTGGCAGTGTAGATGCTATTGTAGTAACGGCAGTTGACGCTTTTGATGAAATTGAAGAAATGCTCAGGGAGAAAGTGGAATGTCCCATTGTCTCCATAGAGGATATTGTATTTGAAGTTTAGTAAAAAATCTGATGGGAGGTCATATGCAAAACATTGCATTGATAACGGGAACCCTACAAGGCGGAGGCGCGGAGCGGTGTGCCGCTGATTTAAGCGTTATTTTTACCCAAAGAGGCTTCCGGGTCTTTATTTTTACGGATCTGTCAATAAAGATCGAATATGATTACGCGGGAACCCTTGTAGATTATAGCTTTGCATTATCATCAACAGGTAAAACTCAGAACATGAACCCTTTGGAGGACAGAGTAAGGGAACTGAGTGGGTTGAAAGAAAAATACCATATTGATATTGCAATCAGCTTTATGCAGTTGGCAAATTATTTCAATATTTTATCCAAAGGGGAAGAAAAGGTTATTCTTACTACCCACAGTGTGAATTCCGAATATGCAAAGTATGAGAAATCGGTATTCTGGGCGGAAGAGACCTTCTGCCAGCTATACCAGTACGCAGATCTTATCACATTTCCATCGGATTTTTGCAGGAATGACTGGTTAAAGCATTACGGAGATCAAAATGGCATAACAAGAACGGTATACAATCCGGTGCATATGATGCCGGTACAGGCAAGTGAAAGCAGGGAGAATATTGTCATTGCCGTGGGCAGAATGCACAGTATTAAGAGGCAGTGGCATATAATTAAGGCTTTTCGTCTGGTAAAAGAGAAATGCCCGGATAGCAGGCTGATTCTGCTAGGGGAAGGCGAATTAAGACCGAAGCTGGAAAGGCTGGTGAAGCAGTTTGGCTTAACGGAAGATGTGGAGATGCCCGGGAATGTAAAAAACGTTCAGGACTATTTGGCAAGAGCGAAGGTTTTCGTCATGACCTCCAGATATGAGGCTATGCCGTGTTCGGTTCTTGAAGCGTTAAGCGCAGGTGTGCCGGTAGTGGCTTGCGACAGCCCGGGGGGAATCAGGGAGGAACTTGGAATTCCATGTGAGCCAAAGGCTATCTCAACTCCCGTCATAGGGGAATGCGGAATTATAACGCCATATATCATGGAGAAGGATGCGGACGAGATTTCGCGGGAAGAAGAAATACTGGCGGGCGAAATTGTGCATCTGCTTCGAGATGATGGTTTAAGAAACCAAATGGCGGCAGCAGCGGTAAAAACGGTAGAGAGGTTTACGGCAAGTCAAATTGCTTCCTTGTGGATTGACGACATATTCCCAAACTGCTGCAAGAGAGAAATTGACCAGAGCGGGTTTGAAGAGATCAGGAGAAAAAGTATAGAGTCTTTCCAGGAACCGGAAGTGGCGAATGTTAAAATGTATGTCGCATATTACAGGCTGCTGGAAAAATGGATGACCCTTCGTGAAAAAGGCGGCGGAGCAAAGCAGTATTTCCAATCTCGAGGCATGAAAAGGATCATTATTTACGGCTTGGGAAAAATGGCAAATCATTTATTGGAAGATTTGAAGGGAAGCGATATCCATATTGTATGCGCTATCGACAGAAATGCAATCAACAAATATGGGGAATTTCCTGTTATTACGATGGAGGAAAGTATACCGGATGGGGATTGCATTATTATTACGCCGGTGCATGAAATAGAAGCAATAAAGAAAGAATTGACAGGAAGAACTCAGCTTCCCATGATATCTTTAGCAGAGATAATTGATGGGTGCAGATAATCAGTATTTTGAAATAAGAGGATAATGCGATGGCGGAAATATCAATTCTTGTGCCGGTTTATAATGTTGAAAAATATCTTGAGGCTTGTCTTGACAGTATACTTGCTCAGACATTTGCAGACTTTGAGGTGATCTGTATGGATGATGGTTCTACGGATCGGTCAGGGGATATTTTAGATGCCTATGCGCTGAGGGATAATCGGGTAAAGGTGATACATAAAGAAAATTCCGGTTATGGAAAGACAATGAATGAGGCAATGGGGCTTGCAAAAGGGAAGTATATCGGCATTGTTGAAAGTGATGACACCATTGAACAGGATATGTATCAAATTCTGTATCAGACAGTTACGGAATACGACCTGGATTTTGTAAAAACAGATTTTTATGCTGTATGGGACAGAGAAGATGGCACATTAAAAAAGCAGTATTGTTCTATGACAGAAAATCGGGGGATGTACAACAGGGTGCTGAATCCCAATGCAGAGCTGGACGCTTATTTCCTTGAGAAATTCACATGGGATGCATTATATAAAAAAGATCTGATTCTTCAAAATAAGATCAGATATAACGAAACACCGGGCGCCTCCTATCAGGATAACGGGTTTTGGTTTCAGACCTTTTATTGGGCCCGGCGGGTTATGTTTTTGGACAGGGCGTTTTATAATTACAGGCAGGACAATATGCTTTCCTCTATCCATAACACGCAAAAAGTGTATGCCATGAAAAACGAATTTGATTTTATCCGCAAGTTTATGGATGATCAGGCGGATGTAGATAAAGAATTGTATCGGATCTGTTTCCATATGCGTATGCGCGCGTATATAGGCACACTGCAGCGAATAGATTTTCCTGTGAAATTAGAATTTGCGCAGATGATGGAGCAGGAGAGGCTTTTTTTTGAAGAACAGAAGGAAGCGCGCTATGACCGTATGACACAGGAACAGATTACAATTATAAAAAATCCGTTAGCCTATGTAGAGAATGTCTTGATCCAGGGCAGAGAAATAACAAAGGAAGTCGTTTCAGGCTATGAAAATATTATTGTATACGGAGCCGGGACATATGGTGAACAGATCGTCTACAGGGTGAAAGCGGTAAAGGCATATGGGCAGAAGCTGAAGGTTGCGGTTACAAATCTAAATGGAAAGAGCATGAAATGTCAGGGAGAAGCGGTATGTGAGATTCATGACTGTGTCAACGAGAAGGATACAAGTTTGGTTATTTTGGCGGTGAAGGAGAATTCTGAAGCTTTTCGGGCGATGCTGGATTGTTTAAAGAAGCTGCGGTTTTCCAATATCATAACTGTCTCAGCGAAAAAATTAGATGTATAGGCGTTAATCATACAGGTGTATGGAGAATGGAGGATAAAGGTGGAACAGACACAGGAATTAATTGACGGGATACAAAAGGGACTTCTGCAATGGTATGACTTTAAAGAAGGAAGTGATGTTCTTTATATTGGAGAAAAAAATACGCCGCTGGCACAGATGCTGCTGGATAAGAACTTGAAGATAATATGCATGACATTGGAGATGACCCGGGATGAGAACTGGCAGCAGGCGCATTGCCGATATTTTGATTATATAGTATGTATAAAAGACTTAGAAAAGCAGGCGCTCCCTGGCACTTTTTTGGACATATTTTATAAGCTTCTTAAGAGCCATGGCATTATGCTGCTTGGTATGAATAATCGGATGGGGATTCGATATTTCTGTGGAGACCGGGACCCATATACAAACAGATGCTTTGACGGAATAGAAAGATATCAATATGCATACTCCAAGAAGGAAGACAGTTTTCAGGGAAGAAGCTATGACAGAGCTGAAATCAGAAGGATGTTAAACGCAGCGGGGTTTGACAGGTTTTGTTTTTATTCTGTTTTTTCGGATCTTAATAATCCTGCTCTTATTTATTCAGAGCATTTTCTCCCTACGGAGGATCTGGCGAATCGGTTGATTCCGCTTTTCAATTATCCCTATACGGTATTTTTGAATGAAAGATTATTATATGAGGATCTGGTGGACAATGGTATGTTTCATCAGATGGCAAATGCCTATTTAATAGAGTGTACAATAGACGGTGAATTATCGGACATTGACCATGTGACCTGCTCCATGGACAGAGGCAGAGAGAAAGCGCTTTTTACGATTATTCACCATACGGAAGTGGTAGAAAAAAGAGCGGCATATCCGGAAGGAAGAAAGCGGCTGGAGCTATTTGTGGAGCATGGAAATGATCTGGCAGCTCACGGGATTTCAGTGGTCGACGCGCGAATGGAAAAAGAGGCATATGTTATGCCTTACATAAAAGGGGAAGCGGCACAGCTTTATTTAAAGCGTCTGATCCGGACGGATAAAGACAAATTCCTGAAGGAGATGGACTCCTTCCGCGATTTGATTTTACAGTCTTCAGAACATGTAAAAGAAGATATGAATGATGGAGAAGGGGTTATCCTGCGCAGAGGATACCTTGACATGGTGCCGTTAAACAGCTTTTATGTAGATGGCAAGTTTGTGTTTTACGATCAGGAATTTTACCAGGAAAATTATCCGGCAAATGCCATTATAACCAGGATGATCACCACATTTTACAGTGGGAATACATCGCTGAATAGAATAATTCCTATGAATGAAATGTTTGCCAGGTACCATCTTCTTGACAAAATAGAACATTGGAAGGAGATGGAGTATCTGTTTTTGTCCAGGCTCTTAAATGAAAGGAGCCTTTTAGGGTACTATAGTAAGCATAGAATAAATGAGGATACGGTAAATTCAAATCGTCAAAGGATCAACTGTTCAGACTCCGAATACAGGGAGATTTTTATTGACATATTTAAGGATGCGGATACGCGGAAGCTGATTCTTTTTGGTTCAGGGAAGTTTGCGGAAAAATTTTTGGCATTGTACCAAAAGGATTATCCGGTTTACGCTATCGTTGATAATAATGAAAGCAGATGGGGAAAAAATATAGCTGGTGTAAAGATATGCTCTCCGGAAATTTTTAAGCAGCTAAAGCCGGATGAATACAAAGTGATTATATGCATCAAAAGCTATATATCCGTATTAAGGCAGTTGGAAAGCCTGGGGGTGAATCAGTACAGTATATATGATGCCAATATAGGATATGGCAGAAAAATCAGCGCATCTGTGCAAAGCGCCGATCAAGCGATACCCAAGAAATATCATGTGGGATACATTTCGGGGGTGTTTGATCTGTTTCACATTGGACATTTGAATATGTTCAGGCGTGCCAAGGAACAGTGCGATTATTTAATTGTTGGCGTAGTGACAGATGAAGGGGTGCGCAAAATAAAGAAGGTGGAACCCTTTGTACCCTTTCAGGAAAGAATAGAGATGGTGCGTGCCTGCCGCTATGTAGATGAAGCGGTTGAAATTCCCCTGGAATATAACGATACCAAGGAAGCGTACAAGCTGTATCATTTTGACTGTCAGTTCTCCGGAAGTGATTATATAAACCATCCGTCATGGATAAACAATAAGGAGTTTTTAGAGCAAAACGGTTCTACAATGGTATTTTTCCCATATACGGAAAGCACCAGTTCCAGTAAAATAAAAGAGTTGATCGACAAAAAACTGATATAACAGGAAGGAAAAGCATATGGATAGGTTTAATTGTGTGGCGGAGGAAATCAGAGGGCAGGCGGATAAAATAAAGGATAGACTGCTTGATAAAGTCAAGAAAGGAAAGCCGGTTATTTTTGGGGCGGGTGACTGTGGACATAAGATTTATGATCTGCTATGCGGCTGTGGCATTCAAGTATCGTGTTTTTGCGACAATGGAATGGGTGACAGTACAGATGAGACAACAGGGCTTAAAATTATCAAGCCGGAGAAATTGTATGATACAATTATTCATCCCGAAATATTGGTTTGTGTCGGGGAGGAAAAAGCATATCAATCAATCTGTCAACAGTTGCTTTCACTGGGATTTGATGAAGCGCAGATACATATTATGAATGAGTTTTTTTATTGGCAGACAAGAGAATATTTTGAAGAGAACTTCGAGGCATACAGAGAAGCCTACCAGCTTATGGAGGACGGATTTTCCAGGCAGGTATATCTGGAAAAAATGAGGAAAGTATTTTTACTAAGTGATATATCACAGATTGTCAGCCCGCGCGAAGAAGAATATTTTGACGAAAAGGTAGTATTGACGGAGAATGAAGTTTTCATAGACTGTGGAGGGTTTGATGGAGACTCGGCATTGCAGTTTGTAAAACAGTGTAATGGAAAATATCAGGATATTATTATTTTCGAACCGGAACTCTCTAAAAAAGCAGCGATAGAGAAAAATATGGGAGATAACCGCTACCAACTTTATTCATTAGGCGTATGGAGTAAAAATACAAAGCTTTGCTTCAAGGCTTTGGGAACGAGCAGCTCTCATGTGTCGGAGGGAAAAGAGGGATATGTGATTGAGACGGCTGCCCTGGATGAAACTGTTTATGACAGGAAACCTACCTATATAAAAATGGATATAGAAGGAGCAGAGCAGGAGGCTCTGAAGGGCTGCAGGAAAATCATACAGACCTATAAGCCCAAGCTGGCAGTGTGTATTTATCATAAGCCAGATGATTTATATAAAATTCCAATTATGATAAAGGAAATGAATCCGGAATATAAGCTATATGTGCGGCAGTATGCAAACGCCTGGTTTGATACTGTTTTATATGCAGTGCCTTCTGACCAAGGTTCTCAGGTGTAATGCCGCTTTTAGGCGGCAGCCTGAACGGTAACAATTAGAAAAAATATCCCTTGTCAATTTAATGATGAAATGTTACTATTTTTTCAAAGCATAAATTCTATCATCTAAGACAACAGTCTTCTTAAAATTCTTTTTAATATCAGAAGTCTATGCTTTTACCCACAAAATAAAGAGAGCAGGAGATTTCTGAAGATCTCCTGGGCAAAGGAGAAAATGAATATGGAAAAAGACTTGCAGAAAAAGGGATATTTTTATGCACCTGAAAGATTTGCCGATTTAATTAATGGGCTTATGTGTGCGGGAAAAGAAGTTGTTTCCCCATCAGATCTGTCAGACATGGATTCACAAACGGGGTTCTTTCTGGGGGCGTCAGGCAGTAAAGCACGTAATTCAAAAAGAAAGCAGCGCTACAGAGATTTGATCAGAAAAGCAGCTTTCGGAGTTAACTTTATGGTAGTAGGGATTGAAAACCAGGAGGAAGTGAATTACTTAATGCCCCTTAGGGCAATGACCTATGATGCAGGGGAATACGAGAGACAGGCAGCAGAAATTCGGCGAAGAGTGAAAAAGCAAAAGGATGTTACGACGGCGGAATTTTTGTCCGGATTCAGGAAGGACAGCAGGCTTCACCCGTGTATTACGCTGGTATTGTACTATGGGAACCAGTGGGATGGAGCCAGGAATCTATATAGTATACTTGATTTTACGGATATTCCGAAAGAATTACAGGAAAAGGTTAATAATTATAAAATATATGTGTGTGAAGTACGCAAATTTGAAAATACGGATGTGTTTCGAACAGATCTAAAGCAGGTTTTTGACTGTATTCGTTGTGCAGAAGATCCGGAAAAGTTGCACCAGCTCGTTATGAATGATCCGGCATATAAGGAACTGGAAGAAGAGACCTATGATACGATAGCAGAATATACAAAAACAACTGAGCTAATGCAAGTAAAGCAGTGTAAGAAAAAAGGAGGCAGAGTCAATATGTGTAGAGCAATTACGGAACTGATACGGGAAGGACGTATGGAGGGAATTGAGCAAGGAATTAAAGCGTTGGTAGAGACAAGTATGGAACTTGGAAGCACAAAGGAAGAAACGCTGAACCGACTTGTGGAGAAGTTGTCAATTTCTTCCGAAACGGCGGAAAAATATCTGAAACAATTTTGGGGATAGCAACTTATACAGAAAGATGAGCAAATTGCGAAGCGGAAGAACGGGTAAAAAGGTACTGGTAAGAAGCACAACAAAGGAGCAGAGAAATTGACGATTACATGTGCACCATCAGGAATTGTAAACATAAAAAATCCAAAACAGGGCATTGCTCAGATTGCGGCTGCCGGATTCGAAGGGATTTTATTGGATCTGTCACTGGAAATTATAACTCCCTTCTTGGAGCAATGCAAAAAAAAAGGAATGCAAATGCCGGTGGCATCCGCTCCCTGGCTATCAGGAAATGGAAAGGGTGCAGATCTAAAGGAATCTTTTGTTCATATTGCAGAGGAAAGCATTAGAATATGCGGGATTGCCGGCAGCAGGTATTTGGTGGTGCCCCCCTTGATTGAAGGTATTGAAAAGTCAGATTTATGGGAACGCAACCGAAAATTTTATTTATCTCTTGCTTCTGTGGCAAGAGAGTATGGCATACAGCTTTTGCTGGAAAACCAGTGCAGGGATTACAACGGGCATATGCTCCGGGGCGTCTGTGCCGATCCATATCAGGCGGCGGACTGGGTGGATCAGCTCAACGAAGGAGCTGGAGAGACGCGCTTTGGCTTTTGCATGGATGTGGGAGCTTGCAGCCTATGTGGGCAGAATATGCATCATTTTGCGTTGACATTAGGCGACAGGCTGAAAGCGGTGGTCTTGCGGGATTGTGACGGCAATCACGAAAGCGCGCTTGTGCCCTTTACCAGTGCGGGTCAGGGACAGGCGAGGACAGATTGGTTGAATCTCTTTCGGGGATTGCGCCGGATCGGTTTTCAGGGAGAGCTCATTATGGATGTGAAAGACACAGTGAATGCTTTTCCCCATTTTCTTCGTCCGGAGGCTTTGAAGCTGGCAAAAACCATAGCAGATTATTTTAAATGGCAGATCGAATTGGAGCAGGTTTTGCAGAAATATCCGGCAAGGGTTCTCTTCGGCGCCGGGAATATGTGCAGAAACTATATGAAATGTTATGGGGAAAAATATCCGCCTCTGTATACCTGCGATAATGACCGCGCTATCTGGGATACTGATTTTTGCGGGCTTAAGGTAAAGGCTCCTGAAGCCTTGAAGGAATTACCGGAGGATTGTGCGATTTTTATCTGTAATGTTTACTATAAGGAGATCAGAGAGCAGCTACAGAGTATGGGTATTAAAAATCCCATTGAATATTTTAACGATGAATATATGCCGTCTTTCTATTTTGACAGGCTGGAGATGAAGTGAGGGCAGTATGGAAATAGGGGTACAGACAAAAAACGTAGTGGAGGATCTGAATCCGGAAAAAGGCTTTACAATGCTTGCGGAGGCTGGATTTTCCTGTGGAGATTTCAGTTTAAATGCATATTTGCCCAATTCCGCCATTTATCAGGCAAGGTTAAATCCCTTTTTTTGTCGTTCGGTGCAGGAATTGGAGCAGTTTTTTCTACCCCATAAGCAGGGAGCGGCAAAGGCGGGAATCAAAATTCACCAAATGCATATGCCTTATCCGATCTATGTGCCGGGAAAGGATAAAGAGCTGAATGACTATCTTTGGAGTCAAATGGCGCCTAAAAGCATGGAAATCTGCCGCTTTTTCGAGTGTCCCTATATTGTGGTTCATGGCTTTAAACTGGTGCGTTATCTGGGATCTGAGGAAGCGGAGTGGGAGAGAACCGAGGCATTTATAGATTCCATTGCGCCAATGGCAAAGGAAATGGGAATTGTTATCTGCATTGAGAATCTGTATGATAATTTGGGCGGACATTTGGTAGAAGGTCCCTGCTGTGATGCGAGAAAAGCGGTGGAGCGGATCGATCGGATCAATGAGAAATATCATGGGGAAGTGTTGGGCTTTTGTTTTGACACGGGACATGCCAATCTGGTGGGGCTTGATTTTGAGGAGTTTATTACGGCGCTGGGCGATCGGCTGAAGGTGTTCCACATTCACGATAACGATGGGATAGCGGATCTGCACCAACTGCCCTTTACCTTTTCCAGAAGCAGAGAAAATAAACCTTCCACAGATTGGGAGGGCTTTATCAGAGGGCTAAGGAATATTCATTTTAACAAGACCCTGAGCTTTGAAACGGCGCCGGTTTTGGAGGCGTTTCCGGAAGAGATGAAGGGAGACGTGCTGGGGTGGATTGCAAGAATTGGGACGTATTTTTCAGAGTGCGTAATAAAGCCGTCATAGCAGAAAATTCTGTTGTGACGGCTTTGTTGTAAAATCTTTTATTTGGTTCCAAAAATTCGATCTCCCGCATCACCAAGTCCCGGGCAGATATAAGCGTTCTCATTCAGGCATCTGTCCAGATGTCCCACATAGATCTGAATATCCGGATGGGTCTCCCGCAGTCTTTTCAGTCCTTCAGGAGCGGCTATAATACACATAAATTTAATGGTCTTGCCGCCGTGCTGCTTAATGAAATCTACAGCCTCGGCTCCGGAACCGCCGGTTGCAAGCATGGGATCTACCACAACGATGGTTCTCTGGTCGATGGGCTCAGGAAGTTTACAATAATACTCATGAGGTTCATGGGTCTCAGGATCGCGGTAAAGACCAATGTGTCCTACCTTAGCGGAGGGAACAAGGGCCAGGATGCCGTTTACCATGCCAAGTCCGGCGCGGAGGATCGGTACAATTGCCATTTTCTTTCCGGCAATGACCGGGGTCATGCAGGTTTCAATAGGGGTTTTAATTTCCACCTCTTCCAAAGGCAGATCACGCAGCGCCTCATATCCCATCAAAGTAGCGATCTCTTCGATCAGCTTCCGAAATTCATTGGTTCCTGTGCGTTCATCCCGCAGCCGGGAGATCTTGTGCTGAATCAGCGGATGATTCAAAATAAATACATTATCCATATTTGCCAAGTGTTCCATATCCGTCCTCCTGAGTGTTTTATCTTACTATATAAAATTTTAGTGCAACTTGCCAGTGAAGTCAATCAAAGATGGGAAGATTGTGTATATTTTCTTGAAAATATGAAATATTTATCTTGTAATTAACCCAAAGAATATTTATACTCATAGAGATAGCAATTATGAGGAACAAAAGAAAAGAGAAGGAGATGTGAGATGGCTAAGCAGCAAGAAGTGATTCGGGATGCCAGAACCCTTGGCATACCCAAAATGTTGATCCTGGGCTTGCAGCATATGTTTGCAATGTTTGGGGCAACAATTTTAGTACCGATTTTGGTAAATGTCTATTTTGAGGGAGAAGGACTTTCTATTCAGGTAACCTTGATCTGTGCGGGGCTGGGAACTTTATTTTTCCACCTGTGCTCCAAGTTGAAGGTACCTGCATTTTTAGGTTCTTCTTTTGCATTTTTAGGCGGTTTTCAGACGATCGCACAGTTGGATACAGGCATTTTTGCCAATATGACCATGGGAGAAAAGCTTCCCTATGCGTGCGGTGGTATTGTGGTGGCGGGACTTTTATATCTGATCCTGGCGTTGATTATTAAATTGATCGGTGTTAAGAAGGTAATGCGTTTTCTGCCGCCGGTAGTTACCGGACCGATCATTATCTGTATTGGTTTAAGTCTGGCGCCTTCAGCGGTTTCCAATGCCTCTACAAACTGGCTGCTTGCTGTGATTGCGCTGGGAACCATCATCATATTTAATATTTGGGGAAAGGGAATGTTTAATATTATTCCCATCCTGATGGGAGTAGTCATTTCCTACGCGGCAGCGCTCATTTTAAATGCGGTTGGATTCACCAATCCGGACGGCAGTGCAATTTTAAATTTTGCAGGCGTACAGGCTGCAAGCTGGGTGGGTTTGCCGCCATTTAGAATTTGTAAATTTGATTTGACAGCGATCCTGGTTATGGCGCCCATTGCCCTTGCCACAATGATGGAGCATATTGGTGACATGTCGGCAATTTCGGCAACGGTAGGAGAGAATTTTATAGAAGATCCGGGACTCCACAGAACCCTGGTGGGAGACGGTCTTGCAACCTCCTTCTCCGCGCTGGTAGGCGGTCCTGCAAATACTACCTACGGGGAAAACACAGGGGTGTTGGAACTGAGCAAGGTTTATGATCCCAAGGTGATCCGTCTGGCGGCAGTTTATGCAGTGGTCCTGAGCTTTATTCCCAAGATGGCGGAGATTATCGGTTCTATCCCTTCCGCGATCATCGGCGGCGTAAGCTTTATGCTTTACGGAATGATTTCCGCCATCGGCGTCAGAAATATTGTAGAGAACAAGGTGGATTTCACCAAGTCAAGGAATCTGATCATTGCCGCAGTAATCCTGGTAAGCGGCCTTGGATTCAGCGGCGGTCTTACCTTCACCATTGGCGGGACAGCGGTCACCCTTACAGGGCTTGCCATTGCGGCAATAGCAGGAATCCTTCTGAATGCCATCCTTCCGGGAAATGATTACGTATTTGGAAGCAACCCTCAGGGGGATCAGACCCGCGGCGTGGCGGTGCGTCCTAATGTTAAAAAGAAAGACTGATCTATAATCAATTAGGAAAAGAGTCCTTCGGGGCTCTTTTTTGATTCGCTGATAAAATTTTCCCCATCCTCTAAAGTCTTCCGAAAATTATCCGATACTTATATTGAACAAAAGAGTGTCAATGAAAATGTTCAATGAGGAAAATCCACGGAAGGAGGAATCCAAATGCGTATAGAAGCATATACACAGGTACAGAGCCTATACAACACGAAGAAGACGGCAAAGACCCAGCCTAAGAACAGCGCGGGCTTTTCGGATCAACTTCAGATCTCCAGCGTAGGCAAGGATATGCAGACCATCAAGCAGGCGCTTGCAGGAAGCAGTGATATCAGGGAAGAGGTAGTTGCTCCTCTCAAGGCACAGATTCAGGCCGGAACTTATGAGGTAAGCCCGGAGCGGTTTGCAGATAAATTAATGCAGAAGTATGAAGAAATGAGGTAGTCTAAGTGGCAAGTTTAATGGAAACCCTGATCGAAGTATTAGACTTGGAAAGCCAGGAATACGAAAACTTGCTTGGGCTATCCATGAGGAAGACATCGGTTATTGTAGCCGGTGAACTGGAAGAGTTAGCCAAAATCACGGATGAAGAACAAACCGTTGTCAGCAGGATCAATAATCTGGAACAGAAAAGGGGAGAGGTCTTTGCTGATATCGCCAATGTAATTAACAAGGATGTTAACACGCTGATGCTGGCGGATCTTGTTGAAATGTTGAAGACAAGACCGGAGGAGCAGCAGAAATTGGCTAGAGTACATGACAGATTGGGTACTGCCGTCCATGATGTAAAAAAGGTCAACGAGCAAAACAAGCTCCTGATCGAAAATGCATTGGAGATGGTAGAATTCGATATGAACATGCTGCAGGCAATGAAGGCAGCGCCCGAGACAGCGAATTATAACAGGGGAGCCTATAATACAGGCGAACATATGGGAGCTGGCGGCGCCGCATTTGATGCAAAGCAGTAATCCTTGTGAATTATGAGGTGATGATATGTCTTTATTTGGAAGTTTATATGTTGGTGTAAGTGGATTACAGATGGGGCAGAATGCGCTTAATACAACGGCGCATAACATGTCCAATATGGATACGATCGGATATACCAGACAACAGGTGCAGCAAGGCACCCGTATTTATAATACCATTTCTACCTCGGCATCTGCTGTTTCTTATCAGCAGATCGGTCTTGGGGTCAATTATTCTCAGGTAAAACAGGTCAGAGATTATTTCCTTGATAAAACATACCGCAGAGAATCGGGAAGAAGCGCATTTTACGATGTGTCTTTGTCGGCTGTGGAAGAAATAGAAGACCTTTTCCAGGAGCTTCAGGGGGAAGCCTTTGCAGAATCCATAGAGAATCTGTGGGCTTCTGTGCAGGAGCTGGCAAAGGACCCCGGCAATTCGGTGAATCAGGGCGTATTTGTACAGCGCTGTAATGAGTTCCTGACCCGGGGACAGGCGGTGTATGCGGGACTGAGCGAATATCAGGACAATCTGAATTTTAAGATTTCCCAGCAGGTGAAAACCATCAATGCCTATGGAGAGCGTATTGCAGAGCTGAACAAGGAAATCTTAAAGATCGAGAGCGGCAAGGTAGAAAAGGCAAACGATTTAAGAGATGAAAGAAACCAGCTGATAGATGAACTTTCAGCGATGGCAAATATAGATTGCAGAACGGATTTTGACGGCAATATTCTGATCAAGATAGAGGGGAAGGACTTTGTCAAGTCCGATTCGGCAAATCAGATTGAACTGCTGCAAGATGAGACCACAGGTTTTTACACCCCTTATTGGAAACAGCTTGCAAAGAAAGTGACAGTAGGCGGAAAAGAAACGGTGGATATCAAAGGGGCTCAGCTTTTCAATTTGGAGCAGGAGATCTCCACGGCAACCAATACGGATATCGGCGCTTTGAAGTCCATGCTTCTTGCAAGAGGCGACAGGCGCGCTACCCATGAAGATCTGAAGGACCCAAAGGTTTATGACAGGGAAATTTCCCAGTCCATTGTTATGAATATACAGGCGGAATTTGATCAGCTGATCCATGATGTCACCACAGGTATTAACGATGTGCTGAAGAAGGCAGCGGAAGCGGAAACGGCGATCAATCCGGATTCGACCTACATGCGGGATGCCGATGGCAATATCTATACGGTATTCAATACCAAAACAGACAGCACAGATCCGGATGATTTCACGGTCAACAACCTGATTATCAATGGCGTCATTAAACAGTCGCCTTCCCTGCTCAGTTTTAAGAAGGATGATAAGGTGGTTGATCAGGCAACGGCGGATGCCCTTAAGGATCTTTTTACAGAAGAGACCCATACCCTGAATCCTAACGTTAAGACCACTACAAACTTTATCAATTATTATAATAATCTGATTTCCCAGGTAGCCAATACCGGAGACGTTTTGTATGGAATCAGCGAGAACCAGCAGATCACGGTTGATAATACGGCTGCTGCAAGGGAGCAGGTATTAGGGGTTTCCTCGGATGAAGAATTAAGCAATATGATCATGTTCCAGAACGCTTACAATGCGGCAAGCAGATATATCAATGTAATCAGCGAACTGATGGAGCATATTATCAACACATTAGGAAGCTAAGGAAGGAAGTGAAATAGATGCCGTCACAATTTTTTGGACTATATATAGCAGGATCGGGGCTCCGCGCCTCCAATGCCGCTTTGAATACTACGGCAAACAATATCTCCAATGCCCAGACCACAGGTTACAGCCGTCAGCAGGTGACCCAGCAGGCGAATCTTGCATTGCGGGTTTTTACCACTTACGGATGCGCCGGCGCCGGTGTGGATACCATTGCCATTGAGCGGGTGAGAGATAATTTCTATGATATGAAATACTGGGATAACAACAGCAAGTTTGGTGAGTTTTCAGCAAAGCAATATTATATGAAGACCTTAGAGGAGTATATGAACGATGATAATACCAGCGGTTTCAGAAGTATTTTCAATCGATTCAGCGCTACTTTGCAGTCGGTGACGACCAATTCCAGCAGTGATTCCTCCAAGGCGGAATTTATTGCCTCAGCGAAAGCGCTCACGGATTACTTTAACAATATGTATGGTAATCTCCAGGAATTACAGAAGGACATCAATCTGGAGATCAAGCAATGTGTGGATCAGATCAACTCTATTTCAGAGAAGATTGCCACCCTTAATAAGCAGATCAACGTAGTGGAGCTTTCCGGAGCGTCGGCCAATGAACTGAGGGATCAGAGAGATCTTTTGATTGATGAATTATCAGAATACGTAGACGTTGAGATAAGCGAAACGCCCATTGTAGATCCTTATCATCCGGAAATAGAAACTGGAGGGCACAGATATCTGGTACGTATAGCAGGCGGTCAGCCCTTGGTAGACGGCAATACTTATAATACCTTGACTTATGTGGCGAGGGCTGCAAATGAAAAGGTAAACCAGACCGATGCAGACGGCTTGTATCAGATCAAGTGGTCTAACGGAAATGAATTCAGCCTTGTAAACGCCGCTATGGGCGGTAAATTGAAAGGGCTGGCAGAATTAAGGGACGGTAATGACGGCGCTAACTTTAAGGGCGTAGTGCAGTCTGTTACTCCTGACGCAACGAACGGCGATCAGGTGGTGATCAAGGTAAACGACGAGTATCTTAAGAGGATGGAGGAGTGTACCTTATCTGCTACAGGCGGTGTGATCAATATTGGAAATACCCGTTATTATTATAAAGACTGGACATATGACGAGGCGACGCAGACCTACACCTTCACCATGGACAATGACAAAGGGGCAAGAGTGGACGCGGGCAAGGTAGGAAAAGACGCCAAAACAGAGGCGGAAGTAAGATACCAGGGCATCCCTTATTATATGAAGCAGATGAACGAGTGGATTCGCGGCTTTTCGGCGAAGGTGAACGAGATCTTTACCAACGGAACGGACGCAGAGGGAAATCCGGGCTGTATTTTCTTTACAGGAAAAGACGGCGCAGGCAGCGAGTATGGCGCAGATGATTTCGCAGATGCCAATGGATATTATGAGTTGACGGCGGGCAATATTACTATCAATGCAGAGCTGCTCAGCAATCCATCTCATTTGGGAACCAGAAGCAGCGCCAGTGTGGGCGTGGAGGAATGCGGACAGATCGAAGAGTTGATTTCTCTCATTAATAGCAAGGAAAAGTTCAGCTTCCGTAACGGGACGGCAGGACAGATGCTGGAAATGATCCTGTCAGATATGGCATTGAACGCCAGCAACGCTAACACCTTTTACAACACTTACAACGGACTGAAAAATTCTATTGATAATCAGAGAACATCTATTTCAGGCGTGGATGAAGACGAGGAAGCGGTAAGCCTGGTAAAATTCCAGAACTCTTATAACCTTGCTTCCCGGATGATACAGACCCTGACAGAGATCTATGACCAACTGATCTTACGTACCGGCGTATAAGGAGGACACGAGCATGAGAATGACTAATAAAATTATGCAGAATAATTCCCTGTATAATATTAATAATAACAAGATATTGCAGGATAAACTGAGTACTATGATGTCCACCGAGAAGAAGATCACCCGTCCTTCGGATGATCCGGTGATCGCTATTCGCGCTCTGCGGCTTCGAACCAGCGTTTCAGAGCTGACCCAGTTCTATACAAAGAATGCGCCGGATGCAAACAGCTGGCTGGATGTAACGGGCAAGTCTTTGTCTAAGGTGACAGATGTGCTCACAGATTTGTCCAAGCAGGCAAATAAGGGCGCCAATAAGGATCTGGGACCGGAAGACCTGGAGATCATCATACAACAGATGAAGTCCCTGCGGGATGAATTTTATTCCACCGGAAACGTGGATTATGCAGGAAGATATGTATTTACCGGATACCGGACAGATACCACCATGTCCTTTACGGAAGAGATCGAGGAAGCGCCCGAGGGGTACCCCAGCTATAAAATCACAGAGCAGAATACCATACAGGATTTTGATGTTCTCAATTATACGGATATCGGCAATCTGGCAGGGCTGAATAAGAGCAATTATACGGATGCAAGCTATGCCGGCATCGTGGAGCAGGATATTCGCAACGGCGATATCCATAGAATGCGTCTCTCCTACGATGACTTGGTGGGAACGGCGCCGGATGCGATCACCGGGGCTTTTGCAGAAGGGGATCTGACGATTATGGTAGGCGGCGTTGCTTTTCCCATAAAGGCGCAAACGGTACCCTTGGCACAGGACCCTTACCTGAAAGCTATGAATGATAATATAGGGCAGGCTGAGTCCGTGATCTTTATTCCGGAAACGGGCGAGATCCTTTTCAGCGACAAAGCGTATGCGAAAATGGAAGCGGATGTGAATGCCGCAGGTGGAAACAGTACGGAGATTCAGCTGACATATACAAAGAATGAGTGGAAGGACGGGGATTTGCGTCCGGAGCATTATTTTGCCTGTGAGGAAACGAATCTGGACGAAGGCGGGAATCCCAAAACCGTGCATTATAACCAAAAGCCTGTTCCTAAGTTGGGAGCTGACGGAAAACCCATGGTGGACGGTAATGGCGATCCGGTGTATGAAACGGATGCCGGCGGTAATACGCTGTATGTACCGGATACAGGGAAACGCCAGACCATTGAATATGATGTGGGATACAATCAAAAAATACAGGTCAATACAACTGCAGACGAGGTGTTTGGACATGGTTTGGACAGAGACATAGACGATTTGGAGCTTGCGCTGAAAGACCTTAAGGAAATGTATGATGTAAGAGAGGATATGAAGACGCTCTTTAAGGAGCAGGAGGAAGGCACTCCAGAGTATGATGATCTGAAGAAGAAATACGATGCTGCCGAAAAGGCATACAGTTATTTGCGGGAAAAGATCCACAATATGTTTGGGGGAACCATTACAAAGGTACAGGGATATCTGGACGATACCAATGTGGCGATTACCGATAACGGAACCAGAAGCCAGCGCCTTTCCCTGGTCAGCAACCGTCTTATGGATCAGAAGACTACGTTCCAGACTTTACAGTCCGAGAATGAGGATGCGGATATTGCAGAGGTTGCGGTTCAGCTTACCAGTACGGAGCTTACCTATGAAGCGGCTCTTATGGCAACGGGAAAGATCATGCAGACATCCCTGATGAATTACATTTAACGCAGGCGTGGCGGCACGCAGATAGGAGAGGGTATGAAGATTAATACGAAGGTTTTTGGGGAAATCGAGATAGCGGATGAAAAGATCATTCATTTTCCTTCCGGAATCATAGGGTTTCCGGAGCTGATGGATTTTGCCCTTGTACATGACCAGGAAAAGGGCGTGGGAGCGATCCATTGGCTTCAGTCTGTACAGGAGCCGGGGTTTGCAATGCCGGTGATGGATCCCCTTCTTGTAAAGCCGGATTACAATCCGGAGGTGGATGATGAATTGTTAAAATCCATTGGAGAACTCCATCCGGAGGAGATGTTGGTGATGGTTACCGTTTCGGTACCTAAGGATCTGACGAAAATGAGCGTCAATTTAAGAGGACCCATTGTAATCAATGCGGCGGAAAAACAAGCATGTCAGGTTATTATTGAGGGTGAAGACTATGCTGTAAAATTCCCTATTTACGATATCTTGAATGCAAAGAAAGCAGGTGAATAAATGTTAGCTTTATCCAGAAAGAAAAACGAAGCCCTTGTAATCAATAACAATATTGAAATTACTGTGCTGGAAATTAAGGGAGAACAGGTAAAGCTGGGCATCAGCGCACCGAAGGAGGTTCCGATCTATCGGAAAGAGGTTTATGTACAGATCCAGGAAGCAAACCAGGAGGCAGTCAATCTGGACGGCCTGGAGGTTCTGAAGAACCTGCTGGGATAGAAGACCTGGTAAAATAAAGGGCATTTGCCTGAAAAGGCGGATGCCTTTTTCTGTGAAGAATTCTCATAGGGATTTTTACAAAAAATATAAAAAACCTATAAATTTTTTCTCGCTTTTTCCGATATATACTTAAGAAGACAGGGAAACTCTATAGTTTTAAAATTTTTTATATCACACGGAGGTGATTACAATGGCAGTAGAACCATTAGGAAGTGCTATGACTTATCAGGCACAAAACACACAGCAGGCAAGACCTGTACAGAAACAAGCGGTAGAGAACATGGATGTTGCTACACAGGAACAGAACAATGTATACGATGCGACCACTGTGAAGGTTGCAGAGGCTGACCGAAAGAACCGCCAGGGAAGCAGCAAGGACAATTCTGACAGCGCGGCAAGAGATCAGCAGCAGGCAACCACAGAGCAGATCAAAAAAGCAGTGGAGAATCTGAACAAGAATTTATCCCACTCTGAAGCAATTTTTGGGATCCATGAAGCTACCAACCGCGTTACCATTAAAATTGTAGACAAGGAATCCAAGGAAGTGATCAAAGAGCTTCCGCCGGAAAAGACCCTTGACATGATTGCAAAGGCGTGGGAACTGGCAGGCATCCTTGTGGATGAGAGAAGATAGGAGGCATAAATATGGCGATGCGTGTAACCGGAATGATGTCCGGTATGGATACGGAAAGCATTATTCAACAGCTTGTTGCTGCGAGACAGACAAAAGTTGACAATTTAAAAAAGCAGCAGACGAAGCATGAATGGAAAGCGGAGGCCTGGAAAGAGTTGAACAGTAAGCTTTATAAGCTTTACAGTGGAACTCTGGCAAATATGCAATATACCACAGCCTTTGCAAAGAAAACTACCAGCGTTTCCAACAGCAATCTGGTTAGTGTAGTTACAGACGGGAATGCCATGGACAGCGTGCAGAGTCTGACCATTTCAAAGCTTGCCAAGGCAGGCTACCTGACCGGCGGATCGATCAAAGGAACAGACGGAAAGGCTTTAACCAGCAGCAGTAAGCTGGTAGAGCGTCTGGGGATTGAGGCAGGAAGCAAGTTTGAAATTGAAACCAATGGGAAAAAGACAGAGATTACCATTGATGAAAATACTACCGTTGACGGGTTGGTTAATCAATTGAAAGCCGCCGGAGTTAACGCCAATTTCGATGCAAATCAGCAACGTTTTTATATTGGCGCAAAGGAATTAGGTGAGGCTTCCGATTTTACATTGATTGCATCCAACAAAAAAGGAACGGAGGCATTGGATAAGCTGGGGATTCGGCTTTACGACGAGAAGACAATGAATGCGTATAAGGAATATGCAGACATGTTTACTGACCCGGCAGGCACAGGCAAGCAGGCACTGATTGATTCCAGAGTAGAAGCGAGAAGAGCGAAATATGTTTCTGAGAGAAACAGCCTGAGAAAGAAAAACGAGGAGCTTGATAAAAAACTTCAGGATGTTCAGAAAGCATACAATGAAAATCCAGACAGGCTTACAGTTTTATCAGACGATACGGAGAGAGGCGCCCGCAGGGATTGGCTGGATCAAAAAATCAAGGACATGACAGCTGAAGGCGTTACCCTGGATGAAGATCAAAAGAAAGAATTGGAAGAGTATAAGACAGAACGCTCCTACATTAAGTCTTATGATAATCTGAAAGAATCCATTGACAAGAATAATAGTAAGATTGCCGATATCAATACCTATGTGGAAGATGATGAAACGGCAAATGCAAAGGGTAAGCTGACGGATGAGGTGACAGCAGAAGTAGAGGCAAAACTTCAGGAGGCATATGATATTTACAACAGCGCTTCTCGGACAGAAAGTACCGGTGCAAATAAACAGGCTGGTGAGGACAGTCTTATTACATTAAATGGAGTGGATTATAAGTCCAATTCAAATACCATTCAGGTAAATGGTCTCACAATTACCTGCAATGGTACGACAGCTCCGGGAGAAACGATTACTCTCACTACCAAAAATGACACCAGCGGCATCTATGACATGATCAAAGGCTTTATCAAAGAATACAGCGCGTTGATCAATGAAATGGATAAACTCTATAATGCCGAATCTGCTAAGGGTTATGAGCCATTAACAGACGAAGAAAAAGAGGCGATGTCGGAATCTGATATCACAAAGTGGGAAGAAAAGATAAAAGACAGTATTCTCCGCCGGGATTCTACCATAAGCACTGTAGCAGGCGCAATGAAAGAAATTATGGCGTCTGGCTTTGAAGTAAATGGAAAGAAAATGTTCCTTTATGACTTCGGCATTGAGACATTAGGGTATTTTAATGCAGCTGATAATGAGAAGAACGCTTATCATATCTACGGTGATGAAGATGATGAGGCTGTGAGAAATGAAACAAACAAACTGATGGCTATGATTAATTCTGATCCCGATACAGTTGTGAGTTTCTTTACCCAGTTGTCACAGAAGCTGTATGGCAAGCTGTTTGATATGATGGGAACCACAGAGTTCAGCAGTATCTATAAGGTATACGATGACAAAAAGATGAAAGAAGAGTATGATGAGTATACCAAGAAGATTGCCCAGGAAGAAAAGAAACTTCAGGATTACGAAGACAAATGGTATAAGAAGTTTGCTGCGATGGAGACAGCAATGGCAAAAATGCAGTCCAATGCCAGCGCAGTAACAAGTTTATTAGGAGGCTCATGACATGCCATTATCCAATGCTTATGCACAGTATAATAACAGTAAGGTTTTGACGGCATCTCCGGCGGAACTGACGCTGATGCTGTACGAGGGAGCAATTAAATTCTGCAATATTGCAATTGCAGCGATTGAACAGAAGGACATTCCCAAGGCGCACACGAACATTGTTAAAACCCAGAGAATCGTGGAACATCTCAGAGTCACATTGGATATGAAGTACCCGGTGGCACAGGATTTTGAACGTGTATATGTGTATATGGTGCAGAGACTGGTGGAAGCGAATATTAAGAAGGATACGGAAATTCTGAATGAAGTGCTTGATCATCTCCGTTCCATGAGGGATACATGGAAAGAGGTTATGCGCCTTAACAGAGAGAAGGGAGCCTTATGATCGACAACTATCTGAACATACTGGAGGAAAGCCTGGAAAAAAAGATCCAGGTGCTAAAGCGTATTCAGGAGCTCAACGAGGTACAGACTAATATTTTAAAGCCGGAAGAGGCAGATCTGGAAGCTTTTGACCGGACGGTGGATGAAAAGGGAAAGTGCATTGACGAGCTTACCGGACTGGATGACGGATTTGAGTCCCTGTATGAGAAAATCAAGCAGGAGCTTGCAGGTAATCGGGACAAATACGCTGATCAGATCAAAAGGCTTCAGGAGTTGATTGCCCAGGTGACAGACAGAAGCATTGCTGTTCAGGCGCAGGAAGCGCGCAATAAGGCATTGGTGGAAAAGTGTTTTAAGCGGGAACGCCAGAATCTTGGAAAGTCCAGGAAGAATTCCAAGACAGTTTATGGGTATTATCAGAATATGAATAAGAGCCAGATCCCGGCTTCCCATTTTATGGATCAAAAAAAATAAAAAAATTTAATTTCAGGTATAAAGTATTGGAGAAAACCTCCGATATACTATACAAGTAAAGCAAAACAACAAGTTGCTTACAAACATTAGCGGTTAGGCTTTTGGATGCGTACGAATTCAAAAGCCGGACTGCAAAACAAATTAACAAACGTACGCATGGATGCGACGTTAAATTCAAGGAGGAATAAATTATGGTAGTACAACACAATCTTACAGCAATGAACTCTAACAGAATGTTAGGCATCACAACAGGAACACAGGCTAAGTCAACAGAGAAGTTATCATCCGGTTACAAGATCAACCGTGCAGCTGACGATGCAGCAGGCTTATCCATCAGTGAGAAGATGAGAAGACAGATCAGAGGCCTTACACAGGCTGTTGCTAATGCACAGGATGGTATCTCCGCAGTTCAGACAGCTGAAGGTGCACTCGGTGAAGTGCATGACATGTTACAGCGTATGAATGAACTTGCTATCAAGGCTGGTAATGAGACATTACAGTCTGTAGATAGAAAGTACATCCAGCAGGAACTTGATCAGCTGAAATCTGAGATCGACAGAGTTCACACCACAACCACTTTCAACGAGCAGAAGCTGTTGAACGGCGAGTTCTCAGCTGGAAAAGCACTTCAGGTTGGTGCAGAAGTTGATGATGACAACAGAATTAAGATCACTATCGTTGCAATGAGCTGGGATACGATTGCTGATAGCTCCAGCAATGAGATTTCTGGCGGCGGCGCAATCGGTAAAGGTGATGGTACTCTTCAGGTTTGGGCATCTGATGAAGACGCTGATGATGTTACAGACAACATCACAAAGACTGTTTCCAGTATCAAATCCGCTCTTCAGTGTGTATCCGAGCAGAGATCCAGACTTGGTGCTACTCAGAACAGACTTGAGCACACAGTTAACAACCTGAACAACGTTGTAGAGAATACTACATCTGCTGAATCTGCTATCCGTGATACAGATATGGCAACTGAGATGGTTAAGTACTCCAACAACAACATTCTTGCTCAGGCAGGTCAGGCAATGTTGGCACAGGCTAACCAGTCCAATCAGGGTGTATTATCCTTACTTGGCTAATCAGTGTAAGAGAATAATTGCAGTAAAACTACCAAAAGGGAATGGAGAGATCCATTCCCTTTTTTCTATGATTATTAAGAATTTTATAAAATAGGAAGATTCTCCAGGCGTTTCATTGCCGGTTCAAAATCCCCACATTTCTCATAAAACTGTCTTGCTATTTCAAATTTTCCCATATTTTCATAAATAAGAGCAATATAATACCAGGAGAGGTAAGTGTTCGTTCCGCCCGCACGAGGATTATCCATGGTAGTGGCTTTAATAAACTCAGACAGCGCCTTAATCGGCTGTCCGGATTTATAATAAATTCTTCCCATGAGGAACACAAAATCAGGAGTGTCGGCAAAGGTATCATAAATATTTTCGTATTGCAAAGCTTCTTCAATGCAATTTAAATGCAAAAGACAATTTCCGTAAGCCTGTAAGGTCATACGCAGATATTCCATAGTAGGAGGCAGGTCGTAAGTAAGCACTTTGCTGTAATATGCGGCAGCATGCTCATAATCATTTTCACAGTAATATTCTTGCCCAATTTGAAAATATAAATAAGGATCATCAGGGTTCTTTTCCAGGGCTTTTGTAAGCAAAGTCATGTTGCGGATTCTTTTTGCTTCCAACTCTTCTTTTGTGCCAATATAGCCGGAATGAAGCACTGTCATGGGAATATCAAAAGCGACCAGTTCCTGGGAAGATAATGGAGTGACCTGCTCGTGAATGGTTCCTTCATAATGATAATAGCGTCTGTTAAAAAAACGTTCTACCATATCAGTGTACGCCTGCTTTTCCGAATCCATATAGGAAAGATTTTTTCTGGTGATTCGCCCCATATAAGTAGGGTAGGTACGGGCGTAATCCATGAACTTTTCCGGATCAGCGTCCTGAACCCATTCGTCACAGTCAAGAATCAGCACCCAGTCATAGGATGCATTTTGGATGGAATAATTGCGTGCCGCGCTAAAATCATTGATCCACTCAAAATGCAAAACCCTGGAAGCGTATTGCATTGCGATCTGTCGCGTGCGATCAGTTGAACCAGTATCAACAACAATGATTTCACAGCCAAAATTTTGAATGCTTTTCAGGCATCGCTCTATGTTTTTTTCTTCATTCTTAGCAATGATACATATAGAAAAGGGTTTCATATGTGTAGTTCCTTTCTTTAGGGCAGATAAGATTCCATTTCTTGAATCCTGTGTATAAAGGTATGAGATTTTTGAATTTTTTGATGAGCGGAAGCGGCCATTTGTCTGCGTTCCTCATCATTGCGAAGATAATAGTCAATTTTATCGATCAAATCTTTTTGACTATCGTAAAAAGCAAAATCATCGCCGGGGACAAAATAGTCTAAAAAGTCAGATTGAAAGTTGCTTAGCAGAAAGCCCCCAGACCCCATGATTTCAAATACACGCAGCGGCATGCCGCTTATAATACTGCGAAGAGACATATTCAAGTTAATCTTTGAACATTTATAAACATAAGGAGCAACCGTATGAGGATCTACTGGACCATGGAGAATCATATTGGGGCAGTGGAAATCTGTTGCTGAAGTATATAGATCCATAGGAAAATGTTCTGTAATTCGTTTAATGGTTTCGGAGCGCTCAATGGCTGTAATTTGGCGGTTGATAAAGTATTGGGCATATATATATTCTGCTGATTCCACACCGTCATAGTTTGTTTCTACAGGACAACTCCTCTGTAGATCTTCCATAATGGGAACCAGAAGTTCCTGAATAAAATTGTAACCAAATACATTTTTCTGAGCTGCCATAATACCTTCTAAATAGCCTTGGGCATAGGAAGAAATGCCTTTAAAACGATGAAAAAAATTTTTACGTACTTCTTCTGTGTATAAGGAACCTACAAAAGAAATATCAGCCTGATTAACATAAGGAGATTTCTTAAAGGCATTAAAATCATTCATGGCATCCAGGCGGGCTGTATTTGCCGCCATGGGAAGATAGTGCACAGTGCTAATTCCATTTTTTTGAAATTCATGACAAAATTCCTTGTCAAAAATAAAAATATAATTGCAGGGAAAAATAGTTGTATAGGAATACAACGGAACAAAAGGACTATCATAGACCCAGGATATGTAAGGGATATCCTCCCGGTTACACACTTTCGAGATAAGTGGATAATGATTAAAGGTAAAAATATAGTCAGGATTTGTTTCGTGAATCTTGGCAGTCAGTGAGTCTTCATAAGCAGGATCTGAACGACACTCTTTTGTAGAGAGAGGAAAAACAACCACTTGATGTCCAAGTCTTGCATAAGAGTCTAACATATCTTTGTTTCCGTATCCAGGCCATTCTATAAATAGTACTTTCATAAAACCAGTGTAAATTCCTTTCTATGAGATGAAAAGCGGTTAGCCATGTATGGCTAAGTAAATACGTGCATTTTGGACTAATAATTCAAATTCTTTTTTTGTCAGTTGATTTGACAAAGCAGATAGAAGAAGCTTCTGATAATCGCTAAGACCATCTTCCATGTATGGGTTATACTTATAGTTCGGAATATGTTCCAATGTAATTTGCCTTAGTAATAAATACAGAGAATATGGAGGAGTATTGTAGCGCAGTATAAGCGTTCTAATAAAGCCCAGATAACAGGTTACAAGAAAGTTAAATTCCAATTCAGACTGATATAACCCAAAAAAACCACGTGTTTTCCACTCTTTCCATTCTACTATTTTGGCTGTAAGCCAATCAATGTGATGAAGTGAATTCATAGTTAATACGGTAGAAGATGGATTGATAAAATAGTGATAAAGTTTCATTTCGAGCACTAAAAGACTTTCCGTATACATTTGTAGTAAGGATCCCCATAAATGATCTTCGTATGCAACGTTTTCGGTAAAATAAATGTTATTATCGAATATAAAAGATGTTTTTATCAGCCGGGCGGTATCCATAAAATTCTGTAACAAAAAAGTCTTTCTTTTTTCGACGGTATCAATCAGATAGAATTTGATTCCAGATCCCCGCGCTTCATTAAGGAATGAGAGAGTGGCGGAAGGATCTCTAAAGAAAGAGCAGCATACTACATCGCAGTTTAATTTACTGGCATAAGAATACATAATTTCACAATAATCCGGTTCAATCCAATCATCGGCATCTATAAATGTAGCCCATGGAGCTTCAATATATTGCATTGCAATGTTACGACAGGTTCCCTGCCGCCTGTTTGTATCAAGATGAATTAAAAATATATTATCAGGATATTTTTGCTCATATTGCTGTAAATGATCCCAAGTATCATCCGTAGATGCATCATCAACGCAGATAATCTGCAGAGAATCAATTCCCATGGTTTGATTAGCAATAGAAGTTAAGCATCGGTCGATATATGGTGCAACGTTATAACAAGGGATAATGAGACTAATAGTAAACATAAAGTTCTCCTTTATTTTGCTGTATTATAATTATCGTCCCGATTCGTCAAAAAAGAAATATTCCAGCCTGTCGTTCATCAACATGGCAAGATAACCAAAAGCGCTTCTGTTGATAATCATGATCTGACACATGCTCATCAGCTGCAAATCGATATGATTTTGCCCCTGTACATTCCCCTCTATGTAGGTTAGGATTTGGGGAAGATCAAGCCCAAGCAAGCCGCTGTTTTGACGACACCAGGGAATATCGTCTGAGAAAACGAAAAAAGAGGCATGAGGATATACCTTAAGGGTTTCCTGTATCTTTTCCAGATAGTAATTTGTGTCGGACGCCCAGCCCAGCTTCACATAATCTCCCCGCCGGATATGCACGGCGACGGATTTGGTGCTTAGAATCTGAGTGGCATAAAAGCGATTTTTCTCATCTGTAATAGCGGGAAAAGCCAACTCACTCTTCAAAATGGAGCGGTAGCTTTTAAACCATTGAGGATGCAGCCAGTAGCCGTGATAATAGACAAACTCGTTGTCCACCTTCGTGATCTCAGGGACAAAGGTGTTGCCGGGCACACGATAGATCTGCCCGTCAAAAGGATTGTGCTCGCGGTAATTCTCAAATTCCGTAATCATAACAATGTCAAAGCCAAGATCCTTAAAGGACTGGGGAATGCTGCAGCCATTTTTCTTGTTTTCCAGCAGCTGATTCCATATATCAGGTTCAAAGTATTGACTTAACAGATTAAGCTTCAGGTGAAAAATGCGCTCCAGTTCATACCCATTGTGCACCTGATTTACAAAAAAGAAAGAATCGTCAAAGAACCAATTCTCTTCAGAAGGATTGGAAAGTTGGGCATACCGGACAAAAATATATTGAAAAATCTGATTGGCAAGACCGCCGTTTAGAAATTGTATTTTCATAATGATCTCCGTATCTTCAGGCTGTTTTAATGTGGGGATGCTCCCAGGGCTTCCAGGCGGAGCAACGCGGGAGGGTAGTCCTGACACTTGCCATAGTAGCTTATGGCATCCGAAATGCGTCCTGTGCACTCATAAATAACGCCTATATTGTAATTGGGCATGTAGGTATTGACGCCTTCTGTCTTTCCGGCTCTCATGGAAGCCGCTTTCCGAAACTCTTTGACAGCCTCGTCAAAAAGAGCGTTATTCATGTATATAAGCCCCATAAGGAAAACAAAATCAGGCTGAGAGTCAAATAGCTCATATATGTTGGAGAGACCTAAAGCAGTTTGGTATTCTTTTAATTCCAACAGACAGTAGCCGTAGGATTCGATCATTTCCTGCACGTAGGTGAGGGCAGGGTCAAGGTCACAGGAAAGCCCTGCGTCAAAATAGCGGCAGGCATCATCATATTTTTTTTGAACCTGATAGCATTTCCCTGTCTGAAACAGCAGATAAGGATCATTGGGATTGGTCTTAAGCGCTGTAAGCAATAAAGAAAGGTTTCTGTGGGCTTTTTCTGCAAGGGAGTCCTCCGATTCATAGCCGTGGTGATAAAAGGAAGTGGCGACGGGGAGGTAAACCGGTGCAGAACCGTCAACAGGAAATACCTGCTCATGGACAATTCCCTGATAATGATTGTAATTTCGGTTAAAGAGCCTTGCAACCTGCTCTCTCATCACGGAAGTTTGACCGGATATAAGGCGGCAGGGATTAAGGCGGGTAATGGTTCCGATCTCCCGCCTATGGGAATGGATAAAGGAAACCAGGCTTTGGATGTCAGACTCCTTCAAATACTCATCGAAATCAACTGCAAGAATCCAGTCGTTGGAGGCTTTGGAAATAGAAAAGTTCCTTGCCTTGCTGAAATCCTGGTTCCAGCGGTAATCATAAATGAGGTCTGTGTATTGGGATGCCAGATCCTTGGTACGGTCAGTGGAGCCGGTATCTGCAATCACCAATTCAAAGCCGAGCTTTTTCAATGGGGCAAGGCATGGATGAATATTTTTTTCTTCATTTTTGGCGATCATGCATATGGATATAGGAATCATGGATCTTTTCTCCACTTTCAATAGATATAAGCTTTTAGTCCTGCTTCCAGTAGGCTTTTGCCAGGACAGAGAGCTGCTGAAACTGTGTTTTACTTAATGGAAGCAGCAGGGATTCCAGCAATGTGTAGTAAAATTCGTTTAAACCCTGTCTGATATAGGTATTCTGTCGGTAATCCGGAACTCGCTTTAAGGTGATCTCCTTCACAAGCAGATAGAGGGAGTAGGAAGGCTCAGTATATCGTAAAAATAGAATTTTTAAAAATCCGAGATAGCAGGTGCAGAGAAAGTCATACTCCAATTCCTCCCGGTACTCCGCAAGAAAACCCCGTTCCTCCCATGCCTGCCATTTCATGGACTGTACCGTCAGCCAATCGGTATGATAATCGGCATTTTTTTGTAAAACGGTGGACTGGGGATTGACAAAGTAGTGATATAGGTATTCCTCCACCAAATAGACCCGCCGGGCATAAAAATGCAGGAGAGGCCCCCAATAGCTGTCCTCATAAGCAAGATTTTCAGGGAAAAAGATCTGATTGTCGGTCAGTAAGTCCTTTCGGATGATCTTTCCCCAGGCGGCAAAGCCTGCGCTTTGGAGATTGAAAAAGAGCTTTCGCTTTTCCACTGTATCGACCAGCATAAAGCGGTTTTCCTTGTCCGTTTTTCGATCCTCAAAGAAGGTCATATCAGTGGAAAAATCCCGTTTGTTCTGGCAGGATACGATCTCGCAGTCCCCCTGCTGAGTTATTTGATAGAGCTTTTCAAAATAATCAAGCTCCAGCCAGTCGTCGGAATCGATAAAAGCGATCCAGTCTGTGGAGGCATATTGAAGACCGATGTTTCTTGCAGTGCCCTGCCTGCCGTTCTGATCGCAGTGGATCAGGATCATCTGATCAGGATAACGCTGCTCCCAGACCTGTAAATGCTGCCAGGTGTCGTCTGTGGAAGCGTCGTCGATGCAAATGATCTCCAACGCATCGACGCCGATAGTCTGTGACGTGATGGTGGTGAGACACCGATCAATGTAGTCTGCTACATTGTAGCAGGGAATAATCACGCTGATATTTGCCATAGTGATTCCTTTCTATCATTTCTATCAGGAAACGTGTCAATCATAATGAAAAGAGTCTGGTTAAATTGGTTTTGCCTTAAATACGTATTGCAAAACATAAAATTGTCTTTGATCTACAACGCCGGGAATAGATGCAAGTCCCTCAAGAAGCGTATTGATTGCGGAAGAATCTATGTCTGGTTTGTCGGTAAGCTCTCGAAAACCAATAACTTCGTATCCGGAAGAGGATAATAAATTTGCACTGTCATATAAGGTGAAAAATCTTAGGTGTGTTCGGTCGAGTACGCCAATATCGGAATAGGCAAAGCTTCCTGTTAAAATCTGAGTGATTGCCGAGTAGTGCAAAATATTGGGTATACTTGTAATAATAACGCCCTTTTCGGATAAATGGGACTTTAATTTCTTAAGCAGCGCGCCAGGGTCTATCAGATGTTCCAAAATATCCCCCAGGAAAATGTAATCAAAGGACAGGTCAAATGGAAAATCCATGGTTTCAATATTTCCCTGTACTACGTTGGCGATGTGGGAGGCAAATTCGGCGCTGTAGGGGTCCAGTTCAATACCGTAAATTCCGGCATTGGGATAGCGGTTTTGGATTTCAAGCAAGGTAGCGCCGCAGGCACAGCCAATGTCAAGACAGTTAATAGGGCGGAAGTGGTCTTCCGGATCCATCAGGTCGATGAGCTCTGTGCGGCAGAAGAAAGAATAATGGGGTCTGAGATGCCACTTTTCCATATATCTTCCACAATTCAGTTCCATGGCTTTGTCGCATTCGTCGGCAGAAATCTGCTTTTTCAATTCGTTAAAGCCAGCGTTTCCAATATGGAAAATAAAACTGTTCTGGCAAACCACCAGTTTAAAGTCATTTAAAATCAATCTGGTGCAGTAGTCGTTATCTTCGTAGTTTCCGGGGAAAAAGCGTTCATCTAAGAAACCGATCTTTTCAAAGGCAGTGTGCTTGATTAACATGGCGAAACCAACCAGAAGAAGTCGGTAAGATAAAGGCTGTTCCATGGGAACGTTGTTTTTACGCCCAAAATTTAAGCAATCAGAAAGAGCGTGAATATCCGGAGTGACAACTTGCTGGTGATAGTCACAATTGCTGACCGAGCCTGCTGCTCCAATGTTTTCTTTTTCATAAAGACCCATACGAAGCCAAAACAAGGCATTCTGGGTCAACAGGGTATCATTGTTTAAAAGGAAAATATCATTGCCAGGTTCCGCCATTCGAATTCCCACATTGCAGCCACCGGCAAATCCAAGATTCTCCTGGTTGATTTGATATTTAATGTCCGGCTGTGTCTTAAGCCATTCTTCAGGGTTTTCAAGAGAAGCATTGTCAACGCAGATGATTTCGTAAGCGGAAGAAGGACAAAGCTCGCGGATAGAAGTAATGCAGTTCATGGTAAAGGTCAGTTGATTATAATTTAAAATAATAATAGAAGCTTTTGGGACGGTGACGTCGGTTTGTTCTATAAAATAGAGAAAATGCTCATGGATGACAGCATAGTCCTCCTGAGAATCCCGGCAGTAGAACAGCGCATTCTCATAGCATAAATATGCCTGATGATATTGGGAAAAAGCCTCGTATACCATTCCAAGCATGAAATAAAGTTCATGGTTAGAGGGATTAAAACGCAGACCCTCCTGAATACAGGGCAATGCTTCCTTGAAATCTTCGAGTCCCATATAAATGGAAGCTTCCAAAACCCCGATGGTGTCTGTGTATGTAGGATTAGAAATTAAGTATTCTCGAAGAAGCTCAAAAGCTTCAGTGTAATTTTCGCGTTCAATAGCAGTTCTTATGTTTTCCATGCTATGTCCTTTTGGATATTATACTTTTTCGTTTTTTGCCTGCAATTATTATAGCATGCAAGGAGTAAAATAAAAAGGCTTTCAGGTTCTTTTATGTTTTTGGTTTTTGTGATAGGATAAGAAATGAAATGCACATAAAGGGAGAAGCGAAAAAGCGGAGGACGAAAATCGATGAAAGAAAGAATGAATATTGCAACGGCATTAAACAACCAGTATGTAAGATATGCTTGTGTGATGCTGACGTCCTTGTTTCAAAATAATCCAGATGCGGAGATGCATGTGTATCTTTTGCATAGGAGTCTGACAAAAGAGAGTCAAATGCATTTGCTCGCATTAGCGGAAAAGTGGAACCAGAACCTTTACTTTTTGATGATCAATACAGATATTTTTCCGAATGAGTTCCCAACGGCTTCCTGGCCCATGGAGTCATACTTCAGGCTGGCACTTTTAGATATTTTGCCTCAGGATGTTGACAGGCTGTTATATCTTGATGTGGATATAATTGTGAATAAGCCTATAAAAGAGATGTATCTTACAGATTTTAAGGACGCTCTTTTTTGTGTATGCAGAGATGGTTTTGAGATAGAAGGCGGCACGGAGGTAAGCAATGAAATATTTAAAGAGATAGCAAAGGATGAAAGCTTTACATATTTTAATGCGGGAATGATGCTTTGGAATGTCGCAATGCTTCGGGAAAACTATAATTTTCAAATTTATATGGAATTGGCGCGGAAGTTGGATTTTAAGCTGCAGGCGCCGGATCAGGATCTGCTTAATTATATGCATTGGAAGCAGGTGAAGTTTTTGAATGAATATCGATATGACTGTTTTGCAAGACTTGCGTATGGCATGGGCGTTCGATATGAAGAGGCAAAAGAGGCGATCAGCATTATTCACTTTGTAGGACCGAAGCCCTGGCAGGGGGGAGATTATGTGCATTACGATCTGGAACAGATATGGTGGGATTATGCAAAGCTTACGCCCTTTTATATAGAGTTGATGGAAGAGTATTTGCATGACAGCATTTGCAATCCTTTTATAAACGATACCATAACGGATTTGCTTCGAACAAAAAAACAGCTGACAGAAGAACTTGACAAAAGTGTGTCTTTATGCCAGAGACTTGTAAGTATCATTGAAAGGGGGGAAGCATAATGAAGCGCATTTTAGTTTACTGCTGGGGCGCGCTGGGAGAGGCGGCGTTTACGGAGAGCTTACGCGGCACAGGCAGAGAGTGTATCACATTTTCCGGAAAAATGAACGATTACCATGCAGACGGCGCATTTGCAAAAGAAATTTTGGAGCTGATCCACGGAAAGCAGGTGGAGGCGGTTTTTAGTTACGACTATTTTCCACTGCTGTCTATGATCTGCAACACCAATCATATTCCCTATGTATCATGGATCTATGACTGTCCCATGAATACGCTTTTATCAGGAACCCTTGGAAATGAAAATAATTATATTTTCTGTTTTGACGCCTGGTATACCGAGAAGCTGGTTAAGCTGGGAGCGAAGCATATCTATCATTTCCCTCTTGGAGTCGAGGAAAATACCTTTGCTAAAATTCAAGAAAGAGAAAGCAGTGATCCAAAACTGAGGGAGAGGTATGGATGTCAGGTTTCTTTTGTGGGGAATTTATATAATGGAGAGAGAAACCGCCTGCGAAGGGCGGAGCTGTCAGAACATACCAAGGGATATGTGGAGGGGCTGATTTGTGCCCAGATGTTGATCTATGGCTATAATTTACTTTCCGATTCCCTCAATCAGCAGATTGTGGAGGAGATCACGGCAAAATGCGAGCTGAAGCTGGGAGAGCGTTATAGGGAGGATTCCTGGCAGATGGCGGCGGACGCCATTGGTATGGAAGTAACCGCAAGGGAAAGGGAGCATATTTTGCGGGCACTGAGCGACAGGCATTCTTTTACTTTATACAGCAGCTATCCTGTGGCGGAAGGGGTGAGGGGAAAGCATCTGGAGGAAAAGGGCTATGCAGATTATGAGACGGAAATGCCCATGATTTTTCATAACAGTAAAATCAATCTGAATATTACCTCCAGAACCATCCAATCAGGGATACCCAAAAGAGTGTTGGACATTCTTGCCTGTGGAGGCTTTTGCCTGACAAATTATCAGCCGGAGATCGGGGAATATTTTGAGGACGGCGTGGATCTGGTGATGTATTCAGGAATGGCGGATCTGGCGGCAAAAGTGGAATATTATCTGAGCCATGAAGAAGAAAGGCTTGCAATTGCAGAGAATGGAAACAGGAAGGCCAGGGATGCATTTTCATTGGAGAAGCGGGTGGCGCAAATGTGGGATGCGGTGGAGGAAGACATCTTAAAATAATGAGATTACAGGCATATTTATTATTTTTTCTTTCATATTTTAAATTTTTTTACCTTACTTCCATATATGGAACCAATCAAAAGGTATAATAAGTTATAATAATACCATATTTGGGAGGACAAAAGATGAAAGCACAAGATATGTTAGTGGAAAGAATCAACAATTTATGCAAGGAAAAAAGAATGACGTACTATGCGCTATCGTATGAATCGACGGTGCCTATGACAACATTGATGCACATTGTGGATAAGTCTACAGTGAATCCGGGGGTATTGACCATCGGAAAATTATGTGAAGGGTTTGGCATCACCCTGAAGGAATTTTTTGATGCGCCTGAGTTTGAAGAAATCGAACGCTTTGACATGTAGGACGCTTTGACAGGGTGTATGAAAATTAGTACTTTGGTACATGTTAATACAAAGTTTATATTTTTTTAAGTGACTAGATTTTGCTGATATGGTATACTATCCGTATATGAAATTTAGTGGCGGTGAAAGCCCTGGTATAAGGAGGTCTTGCAATGACAAAAGCAGAAATTTTGAAACAAGAGATACTAAGACAGTATAAGAGTGTGAGACAGTTTGCTATCGATATGGAAATTCCTTATAGCACACTGGTGACAGCATTGGACAGGGGAATTGAAGGGATGGCATACGGTACCGTGATTCGTATGTGCGATAGATTAAGTCTGAATCCTGTGGATTTTTCAAACCTTGAAAAGGGAGAGGTGCTGGGCGAAAAGATTCTGGAAAACAGGGTAATGCAGTATTATATCCAGTTAAATAAGAAAGGACGTAAGAGAATTCTTGAGATGATGGAGGATTATGTCCAGCTTGATAAGTACAGAGAGGCATAGGCTGTATGGAACAGCATTTTGATTATCTGGTCGTGGGAGCCGGGCTTTTTGGCTCGGTTTTTTCACATGAAATGAAACGGAATGGGAGATCCTGCCTTGTGATCGACAAGCGAGAGCACATAGGAGGGAATATTTATACCAGTCTCAGGCGTGGCATTCCTATTCATGAATATGGAGCCCATATTTTTCATACCTCCAACCCTCAGGTGTGGGAGTACGTGAACAGGTTTGCGGAATTTAATCATTTTATAAATTCTCCTATGGCTGTTTACAGAGAGGAGATCTACAACCTTCCTTTTAATATGAATACCTTCAGCAAGCTCTGGGGGATTAAAACACCAGAGGAAGCGAAGGCAATGATCCAAAAACAGATTCAGGACATGGGAATCGGGGAGCCCTCTAACCTGGAAGAACAGGCACTCGCTCTCGCCGGACGGGATGTATACGAGAAGCTGATCAAAGGATATACGGAGAAACAGTGGGGACGGCCTTGTACGGAATTGCCTGTGTTTATTATTAAACGGGTACCTCTGCGTTTTACTTATGACAATAATTATTTTACAGACAGATACCAGGGGATTCCCATAGGCGGTTATACGGCAATCATTGAAAAGATGCTGGAAGGAATCCAGGTCAGGCTGCATACAGACTATCGTAGTTTTGTCCGGCAGCAGCAGGATGCCTCCGCTGAAGGAGGAGATTTTATTTCTTATGATAAGGTGCTGTACACGGGAATGATAGACGAATATTTTGATTATTCCCTGGGAAGCCTGGAGTATCGTTCCCTGCGGTTTGAGACGGAGGATCTGCCGGAGGTTTCCAATTATCAGGGAAACGCTGTGATCAATTATACGGAAAAGGAAATTCCTTATACCAGAATCATTGAGCACAAGCACTTTGAGTTTGGTAAAGGGGAAGGAACGGTGATCACCAGAGAGTACCCTGCAGCATGGACGCCGGGCGAAGAACCTTATTACCCTGTAAATGATGAAAAGAACAACCGGCTTTTTGCGGAATATCAAAAATTGGCGCAAAAAGAAAAGAAAGTGCTGTTTGGAGGAAGATTGGGGCAGTATCGCTATTATGATATGGATAAGGTGATCGAAGCGGCATTTGAACTGGTAAAAGCAGAAACATGTAACCTTTGAAGAACTGAAAAGGAGTGATTCGTTTAAGCGAATCACTCCTTTTATACACATAACATAAAGTCTAGCAATAGCTGTTAAACAGCATGCCGCTGTAATTACTGGTTACATAGGGAGTCGCAAAATTGTGCCCGGGATTTTTGTAGGCAACCAGGGTTTTATCTACGTACTCCATGGGGTTAAGGGAAACCTGATTGGTTTTCCTTAAAATGGAATTTGTGAAATCCCGAATGGTAGAAAAGTGTAATCGGTTTTCATCATTCAGGATGGAATGTTTAAAAGCGTCACTATCCACGGAGAGCTGTCCGTCTGTCCCCAAATGAATACCCACTTCTTCTAAAGAGGATCTGTAATGCCTTGATATGTGTCCCATTTCATTGATCAGTTTCCCGCTCCTGGGGTGTGAATCCAGGTATTCGGCGGCTGCCTTTACAAAGGAATTATAACCGTATACCAGATTCCCTACATTTTCCGTAAGGGAATCCAAATCTGTTTTCAGACCGATCTCAGCGGTTTCACCCTCGGTGCTGCTGATGCCGTTCAGGGTCACTTCAAACACTTTGTCAATGGTAAAGTGATTGGAAGAGGCAGTGCGGGGTTCGCCGTTTAAAAGGAATCTGGCATTAGACGGGAGCCTTGACATAAAGCCGAGTCCCAGATAGTCTATGGTGCCGGATTGTTTGCTGGTGTTTTCATCGGATATATGGAAAATATAATCTTTGTTATCCTTTATCCCGCTGGCTGTGGAGGTAAGGCGGAGGGATACATTGCCCTTGTCATCTTCCAGCAGGTCAGCATTTATGCCGATCTCTGCATTAGTGACCAGACGGGCAAGGCGTTCCTGAAGATCCCGATTGGACTCCCATCCGCGGACATTATATTGAAATTCATAATTTAAATCGTTAATGGCAATATTGAATGAATAAGAGCCGGAAGGAAGTTCCGCCTTCTCGTCAGGGGGAAGGAAGGTTCCCAGGTTCACCTGATTGGAAGCAAGGGACGTTACTTCTATATTAAAGGAAGGAACGATTCCTGCAACGCTGCTTTCGCCAACATAGGAAGCGGTCGCAATACTCTGGTTACTGGAATAGGCGGCTTTCTTACCCAGCATTTCCGTCTCGTCCAGTCCGCCCAGAGAGGCAATGGTGTTGCGCAGCGCACGGGCATTTTCCTTCAGACCTACGGCGAACGCACGGGACTCATTGCTGGAATCCAGAATATAGAGGGGAGATTCTTTATTCAGTTTGACTATGGAATTATAGATATTGCGCAGTTCGCTCTTTTTGTGTGTGTCGTACTGCGTGGTTGTTTTAGGCGCATAGGCAGTCAGATAATGATTATAGACTGTATGAAGCGCAGCATTATATGCCATAGAATGCCCCTCCTTTCTTCCTTGAATGGTGTAAACCGTCAACGCCGTTTGACGGGAAAACTTTGTTCCTTATTATATAGTATGCAATGATAAATAAGGAGTTTTCTAAATTAGGGCATAAAAACCTACTTTTATAAAATAATTTTACCACGGAAATGTTTGGAAAACAATATCTTTTCCCGGGAAATAAGAAAATTTTTTGAGAAATTTTACGGAAATGCAAGGCGTTTTCCTATTGACGGAAGGAAAAGGATATGGTATAGTTATCAAACGAGATTAGTTTTTAGGTCTTTTTTTTATGCACAAAATCCGCTAAAAGATGGGAGGAATCATTATGCGTACAAGGATTACATTGGCGTGTACGGAATGTAAGCAGCGTAACTACAATACCACCAAAGATAAGAAGACACATCCCGACAGGATGGAGACAAAAAAGTATTGTAGATTCTGCAAAACTCATACATTGCACAAAGAAACCAAATAAATTTACGGGCATCTGAAAGGAGTTTAAAATGGCAGATTCCGCTAAAAATGAAAAGCCAGCTAAGAAGACGGCGGTAAAGCCGAGCTTTTTCAAAGGCGTTAAAGCTGAATTTAAAAAAATTGTATGGCCGGATAAAGATTCACTCCTGAAGCAGTCTGTTGCAGTTGTCTGTATTTCGGTTGTATTGGGAGCGGTTATTGCGGTACTGGATTTCCTGATGCAGTACGGCGTGGATTTCCTGACGAGTCTGTAGAGCGAGGGTGGTTATATGGCAGAGGCGAACTGGTATGTAGTACATACCTATTCCGGGTATGAAAATAAAGTAAAAGCCAATATAGAAAAAACAATCGAGAACAGACATCTGGAGGACGAGATTCTGGAGGTACGGGTACCCCTTCAGGATGTGGTGGAATTAAAGAACGGCGCAAGAAAAACCGTTCAGAAAAAAATGTTCCCGGGCTATGTTTTAATCAATATGGTGATGAATGACGATACATGGTATGTGGTCAGAAATACCAGAGGCGTGACGGGTTTTGTAGGACCTGGAAGCAAGCCGGTTCCACTTACGGAAGCCGAGATGAAGCCTTTGGGAATTAAAACAGAAAACATTTCTGTGGACTTTGCGGAGGGAGATTCCATTGCGGTAGTTGCCGGCGTATGGAAGGATACCGTTGGCGTAGTCCAGAGAATGGATTTTGGCAAACAGACAGCAACCATCAATGTGGAGCTTTTTGGCAGGGAGACCCCTGTGGAGATCAGCTTTGCAGAAGTAAGAAAAATGTCATAATTATGATATTTATATCGGGCACAGGTCTTGGAAAGGATTATGCCTGTATAAATAGATAGCAACTTAAAATAGGTCTGCATGTAAAATGCAGGCTGTGGGAGCAGAAGAAATTCTGCGCCATACCACGATGCAAGGATTTTTGCATTATAATAGGAGGTGCCACGATGGCAAAGAAAGTAGAAGGATACATTAAGTTACAGATCCCTGCTGGTAAAGCTACACCAGCGCCCCCGGTTGGTCCCGCACTTGGACAGCATGGGGTTAACATCGTTGAATTCACAAAGCAGTTCAACGCAAGAACGGCAGACAAGGGAGATCTGATCATCCCTGTCGTTATCACAGTATATGCGGACAGAAGTTTCAGTTTTGTTACGAAAACTCCCCCCGCTGCAGTACTTCTTAAGAAGGCATGTAATTTGAAGTCTGGTTCGGCAGTGCCCAACAAGACCAAGGTTGCAACGATCTCCAAGGCAAAGCTCCAGGAGATTGCAGAGATGAAAATGCCGGACTTAAATGCGGCAAGCCTGGAAGCAGCTATGAGCATGATCGCAGGTACAGCAAGAAGTATGGGCATCACAGTAGAGGATTAAGAGACAAATAAATTTGTAGAGTGGGAGGCGCTGGGAAAAGCCCACGCCGATTGAACCATAGGAGGAATTAATAATGAAACATGGAAAGAAATATATAGAGGCTGCAAAACAGATCGACCGCACAGTGGCATATGAGCCTGCAGAGGCAATCGCACTGGTAAAGAAGACGGCAGTTGCAAAATTTGACGAGACAATTGAAGTCCACATCAGAACAGGATGTGACGGACGTCATGCAGAACAGCAGATCCGTGGCGCTGTTGTACTTCCTAACGGCACAGGTAAAGATGTTAAGGTGCTGGTATTTGCCAAGGGCGACAAGGTGAACGAGGCGGAAGCAGCAGGCGCCGACTATGTAGGCGGCGATGAACTGATTCCCAGGATTCAGAAAGACGGATGGCTTGATTTCGACGTTGTTGTTGCAACCCCTGATATGATGGGCGTTGTAGGCCGTCTGGGTAAGGTCTTAGGACCTAAGGGTTTAATGCCCAATCCCAAAGCCGGTACAGTTACAATGGATGTAACCAAGGCAATCAATGAGATTAAGGCTGGTAAGATCGAATACAGGCTTGACAGAACCAATATTGTTCATGTGCCTATCGGGAAGGCTTCCTTTGAGGAGGCAAAGCTTCAGGAGAACTTCGATGCGCTTATGGAAGCCATTGTAAAGGCAAAACCTTCAGCGCTTAAGGGACAGTATTTAAGAAGCATTACGCTGACTTCTACTATGGGTCCTGGCGTAAAAGTAAGCGTTGCCAAGTTCTAATTCAGAGAAATTGTATCAGAGACCGTTCATTCTATTTACGGAGTGGACGGTCTTTTTATAATATTCCGAATAGGCATTTATTGCGGTAAACCACATTTGGCAGAATGGAAAGAATGTGTTATTCTTATAGGTATGAAAAAACGAAAAAGGCAAATGGCAGGAAGAGCAAAAAAGAGAATAAAAACCAGATCGGGCAGGCGGGTGGCGCCGGTCTTTTGGATGACCCTTTGCATTGTTCTTGCGGTTGGGGCGGTTGGGCTTTTGATTTTGAAAGTGCTTTCGCCGGATGCGGAGAGCGTGGAAGTATTCACGATGTCCCCGGAAAAGCAGGAGCAGGCTTTGCCGAAGGTGGAGGAAGAAAGGACGCCGGTAACGGAGGCGGAGAACAAGACGCCTTCCCGATATGAAAAGGAGCTTTCAGATCCGGAATACATGAAAGAGCACAATATCCTTGCCTGGGAGGGCAGCAGGGACGATGTGGTGACACTGGGGTTTATAGGCGATTTTCTTCTGGACGATGAATATGCGATCATGGCGAATCTTTTAAGAAGGGGCGGAACCATAGACCAGGGAATCTCAGAAGCGCTTATTACCCAAATGCTGGGGGTCGATATTCTGGTGGCAAATAATGAGTTTCCTTTTACCGACAGAGGAACGCCCACAGAGGGAAAAACCTATACCTTTCGCGCTGATACAAAGGCGGCGGCGTATCTCCATGATATGGGAGTGGACGTGGCGGTGCTTGCCAACAATCATATCTATGATTTCGGAGAAGCAGGGCTTTTGGATACCCTGGATACGTTGTCAAATGCGGGCATACCCAAGGTGGGAGCGGGGAGAAATCTGGAGGAAGCCTCCGCCCCTGTTTACTTTATTGTAAATGACATGAAAATTGCGGTGGTAGCCGCTACTCAGATCGAAAGACTGGACAACCCGGACACCAAGGGGGCAACGGAAAGCAGTCCGGGGGTGTTTCGGTGTCTGAACCCGGACAGGCTTTGCGAGACTGTAAAGACGGCAAAGGAGAACAGCGATTTTGTGATCGTGTACATCCATTGGGGAACCGAGAATCAGGTGGAGCCGGACTGGGCGCAGCTTGACCAGGCACCGAAGATCGCAGAAGCGGGCGCGGATCTGATTATTGGCGATCATCCCCACTGCCTGCAGGGAATCACTTACGTTGGAGAGACACCGGTGATCTACAGCATGGGAAACTTCTGGTTCAATTCCAAGACCCTGGATACGGGAATGGTACAGGTGACGATCGGACAGGAAGGGCTTGAGCGCTTTCAGTTTATTCCGGCGATCCAGTCCGACAGCAAGGTGGATCTTGCCTATGGCGCGGACAAGGACAGAATATTGGCTTTTATGCGGGAGCAGTCTCCGGGGGTGAGCATCGATGAAGAGGGAATTGTAAGAAAAAGATAGGAACAGCTTTGTAAGAATTTATTCTTGACATAAGCTGTAGGATATGGTACTTTATAAAAGGTCGTTTTGACCATGCCGAAGACAGCAGGTGTCCGGAAGTATGATGAGGACGTAAGCGCAGCGCCTGCCGAGGAAAGAGTTTATGAGATGATAGATTCTGCCCTTCTGTTTTCGGAAGGGCTTTTTTTCGGCGTTAAAATCTAACAGGAGGTAAAAAAAGTGGCAAAAGTTGAATTGAAACAACCTATCGTTGAAGAGATTTCCGCTTGTATTAAGGATGCACAGTCTGTTGTCCTTGTAGATTATCGTGGTCTTACGGTAGAGCAGGACACAAATCTTCGTAAGCAGCTTCGTGAAGCAGGCATTACTTACAAGGTTTACAAGAACACAATGATGAATTTTGCATTCAAGGGAACTGACTGTGAAAGCCTTACTTCTTATTTGGAAGGACCCAGTGCCATCGCAGTTTCCACAACCGATGCAACAGCGCCTGCAAGAATTCTTTGCAAATTCGCAAAGGATGCAAGCAAGCTGGAAGTCAAGGGCGGCATTGTTGAAGGAATGGCATATGATGCCCAGGGTATTGCAGAAATTGCAAAGATCCCTTCAAGAGAAGAATTACTTTCCAAGTTGCTGGGAAGCATTCAGTCTCCTATTACAAACTTCGCCCGTGTTATGAATCAGCTGGCTGAAAAGGGCGGCGCAAGTGAATGCGAAGCTCCGGAGGCAAAGGAAGAGGCTCCCGAAGCGGCAGCTGAGGCACCTGCAGAAGAAACACCCGCAGCTGAGGAAGCACCCGCGGCAGAATAAGTTCTGAAGCAGGAAAACAAGCAACATTGAAACAGAAAACAGAAACAACAATAATAAAATGGAGGAAATGAAAATGGCAAAGTTATCCACACAGGAAATAATTGACGCTATCAAAGAGTTAACAGTATTAGAATTAAACGATCTTGTAAAAGCTTGTGAAGAAGAATTCGGCGTATCCGCAGCAGCAGGCGTTGTAGTTGCAGCAGCAGCCGGCGATGCAGGCGCAGCAGCAGAGGAGAAGACAGAGTTCGATGTAGAGCTTACCGAAGTAGGTCCTAACAAGGTTAAGGTTATTAAGGTGGTTCGTGAAGCTACAGGTCTTGGACTGAAGGAAGCTAAGGATCTGGTAGATGCAGCTCCTAAGACACTGAAGGAAGGCGCATCTAAGGAAGAGGCTGATGAACTTAAGGCTAAACTGGAAGCAGAAGGCGCTAAGGTTACATTAAAGTAATTAAGAAACCAATCGAAACGGAAACGGACAGACCGGCTGTGCATTGCATTTGTGATGCGCAGCCGGTTTTTTGGGGCAAAAACCGCTTATAAAGAAAAGCTTAAATTCAAAAAAAGTTTATTGACTCATTTTTTGATTTGTAGTAGAATGGATAGTGCACTATTGTGGTGTGGTATGCATTTTAGCGATACTGCTTCATCAAATCATAAAGAACGGGGTGAATAGTTAATGGAAAAGAACAGAATACGTCCCATTGCCGCAGGCAAGAATATACGTATGAGTTATTCACGGCAGAAAGAGGTTTTGGGCATGCCCAACCTGATTGAAGTCCAGAAGGATTCCTACAAATGGTTTCTGGAAGAAGGGCTTAAGGAAGTGTTCGATGATATTTCTCCAATCGCCGATTACAGCGATCATCTGAGTCTGGAATTTGTGGACTTTGAGCTGTGCGAAGACGAGGTGAAATACTCAATTGAAAAATGCAAGGAGAGAGATGCCACCTATGCGGCTCCTTTAAAGGTCAGGGTTCGTCTTTACAATAAGGAAAAAGAAGAGATCAGCGAGCATGAGATTTTCATGGGCGATCTTCCCCTTATGACAGAGACGGGAACCTTTGTGATCAATGGCGCAGAACGTGTTATCGTAAGCCAGTTGGTTCGTTCTCCGGGTATTTATTATGCCATCAGTCACGATAAAATCGGTAAGAGATTATTTTCTTCAACAGTGATTCCCAACCGCGGCGCATGGCTGGAGTACGAAACCGATTCCAATGATATTTTTTATGTACGTGTTGACAGAACTAGGAAGGTTCCCATTACCGTTCTTATAAGGGCTCTTGGCGTAGGCACCAATGATGAGATCAGAGAGCTGTTTGGCGATGAGCCGAAGATTGAGGCAAGCTTTTCCAAAGACGTTTCTACCAATTATCAGGAAGGTCTTTTAGAGTTATACAAAAAAATCCGTCCCGGCGAACCTTTAAGCGTTGAGAGTGCGGAAAGCCTGATCAATGCAATGTTTTTTGACCCCAGAAGATATGATTTAGCAAAAGTCGGCAGATATAAATTTAATAAGAAGCTTGCATTCCGAAACAGGATCAGGCACCATGTCCTTGCAGAGGATGTGGTGGATACAACTACCGGCGAACTGCTTGCTCCGGCAGGAACGAAGGTGACGGCTGAACTTGCCGATCAGATCCAGAATGCAGCGATTCCCTATGTGTATGTCCAGACAGAGGAAAAGAACGTAAAGATTCTTTCCAATATGATGGTTGACATTACCAATTTTGTGGAATGTAATCCCAGAGAACTGGGCATTACAGAGCATGTTTACTATCCTGTATTAATGCAGATTATAGAGGAATTTGGCGAAGATCCTGAGGCGCTTGCAGAAGCGATCAGGAAGAATGTACATGAATTGATTCCCAAGCACATTACCAAGGAAGATATCCTTGCTTCCATCAATTACAATATTCACCTGGAGTATGGAATCGGCAATGACGATGATATTGACCACTTGGGCAACAGACGTATTCGTGCAGTGGGCGAACTGCTCCAGAATCAGTACAGGATCGGTCTTTCCAGACTGGAAAGAGTGGTTCGTGAGAGAATGACTACCCATGATGCAGAGGAAATTTCCCCTCAGGTATTGATCAATATTAAACCGGTACAGGCTGCTGTGAAGGAGTTCTTTGGTTCCTCCCAGTTGTCCCAGTTTATGGATCAGAATAATCCTCTGGGCGAGCTGACCCACAAGAGACGTCTTTCCGCGTTGGGACCTGGCGGACTTTCCAGGGACCGTGCAGGATTTGAGGTTCGTGACGTGCATTATTCCCATTACGGGAGAATGTGCCCCATTGAGACCCCGGAAGGTCCGAATATCGGTCTGATCAACTCTCTTGCATCCTATGCAAGGATCAATGAGTACGGTTTTGTGGAGGCTCCTTACCGCAAGATCGATAAATCAGATCCGGCAAACCCCAGGGTTACAGATGAAGTTATCTATATGACTGCCGATGAAGAGGACAATTATCATGTGGCGCAGGCAAATGAGCTTTTGGACGATCAGGGACACTTTGTGAGAAACACAGTATCCGGACGTTATAAGGAAGAGACTTCCGAGTATCCTAAGACCATGTTCGATTACATGGATGTATCTCCTAAGATGGTATTTTCCGTGGCTACGGCGTTAATCCCATTCCTGGAGAATGACGACGCCAACCGTGCCCTGATGGGCTCCAACATGCAGCGTCAGGCAGTGCCCCTTCTTACCACGGAAGCGCCTGTAGTGGGAACCGGAATGGAACCCAAGGCAGCAGTGGATTCCGGGGTTTGTGTGATCGCAAAGAAGGCGGGAACGATAAGCTATGTGTCCTCCAATCTGATCAGGATGAGCTGTGACGATGGAGAGAAGGTAGAGTATCACCTGACCAAGTTTTCACGAAGCAACCAGTCCAACTGTTACAACCAGAAACCCATTGTCATGAAGGGGGATCATGTAGAGGCAGGACAGGTGATTGCAGACGGTCCCTCCACAGCAGAGGGCGAGCTTGCGCTGGGTAAGAATCCGCTGATCGGATTTATGACTTGGGAAGGCTATAATTATGAGGATGCTGTTCTTTTAAGCGAGAGACTGGTGCAGGAGGATGTGTATACCTCTGTGCACATTGAAGAATATGAAGCGGAGGCAAGAGACACCAAATTAGGACCTGAGGAGATCACAAGAGATGTTCCCGGGGTTGGTGACGATGCCTTAAAGGATCTGGATGAGAGAGGCATTATCCGTATTGGCGCTGAGGTTCGTGCCGGAGATATTCTGGTGGGCAAGGTAACGCCTAAGGGAGAAACAGAGCTGACTGCAGAGGAGAGGCTTTTGCGCGCTATCTTCGGTGAGAAGGCAAGAGAAGTAAGGGATACTTCCCTGAAGGTGCCTCATGGCGAGTACGGTATTATCGTAGACGCAAAAGTCTTTACAAGAGAAAACGGAGATGAGCTTTCACCGGGAGTCAACCAGGCGGTACGCATTTACATTGCCCAGAAGAGAAAAATCTCTGTAGGCGATAAGATGGCTGGACGTCATGGTAACAAGGGTGTTGTTTCCCGTGTGCTTCCTGTTGAGGATATGCCTTATCTTCCAAACGGCAGACCCCTTGACATTGTGCTGAATCCCCTTGGTGTGCCCTCCCGTATGAACATTGGACAGGTATTGGAGATCCATTTATCGCTTGCGGCGAAAGCCCTTGGCTTTAATGTGGCGACTCCTGTCTTTGACGGTGCAAACGAAATTGACATTATGGATACCCTGGATCTGGCAAACGATTATGTAAACCTGAGCTGGGAAGAGTTTGAAGCAAAACATAAAGAAGAGCTTCTGCCGGAAGTAATGGATTACCTGTATGAGCATCGTGAGAACAGGGAACTCTGGAAAGGCGTACCTATCTCCAGAGACGGTAAGGTAAGACTTCGTGACGGAAGAACAGGAGAGTATTTTGACAGCCCGGTAACCATAGGGCATATGCATTACCTGAAACTTCATCACCTGGTTGACGATAAGATCCATGCCCGTTCTACGGGACCTTACTCCTTAGTAACACAGCAGCCTTTGGGTGGTAAAGCGCAGTTCGGCGGACAGCGTTTCGGCGAGATGGAGGTTTGGGCGCTGGAGGCATATGGCGCGTCCTATACCTTACAGGAAATTCTGACGGTGAAGTCCGATGATGTAATCGGTCGTGTGAAGACTTACGAGGCGATCATCAAGGGAGATAACATTCCTGAGCCCGGTATTCCGGAATCCTTTAAGGTGCTGCTTAAGGAATTACAGTCTCTTGGACTTGATGTGCGGGTTCTCCGTGATGACAATACTGAGGTTGAGATCATGGAAACCATTGATTATGGTGATACTGATTATCGTTATGAAATCGAGGGAAGTGACAAGAACTACGATTATGAGAGAGACTCTCTTGGGTCCATGGGATATCAGCAGCAGGAGTTCGATGAGGACAGCGGCGAACTGATCAGTGCCGATGAGGAAGACGATTTGGACGAAGGCTTTGATGAGGAAGAGTTTGAAGAAGTGCTGGCTTCAGAGTCATATGAATGATAGAGAAACCGGAAGTTATACCAAGACGTTGAAAGGAGCATGGATATAGCGATGTCAGAAACAAAGCAAGAAGCGTATCAACCGATGACATTTGATGCCATCAGAATTGGCTTAGCATCACCTGACAAGATCAGAGAGTGGTCAAGGGGCGAGGTTTTAAAGCCTGAGACCATTAATTACAGAACCCTGAAACCGGAAAAGGATGGGTTGTTCTGTGAAAAGATTTTTGGTCCCAGCAAGGACTGGGAATGTCATTGCGGTAAATATAAGAAGATCAGATACAAAGGGGTTGTCTGCGATCGCTGCGGCGTAGAGGTGACCAAGGCAAGCGTCCGCAGAGAGCGTATGGGGCACATCGAGCTTGCCGCTCCGGTATCCCATATCTGGTATTTCAAAGGAATTCCCAGCCGTATGGGATTGATCCTGGATCTGTCCCCCAGGGTGCTTGAAAAGGTGCTGTATTTTGCTTCCTATATTGTTCTGGATAAGGGAGAAACTGATCTGGAATACAAGCAGGTTCTTTCTGAAAAGGAATATCAGGACGCGAGAGAAACATGGGGCAGTAAGTTCCGTGTAGGCATGGGAGCAGAGGCAATCAAAGAACTGCTTCAGGCGATCGATCTGGAAGAGGAAGCAGACGAGCTGAAAACCGGTTTGAGAGAGTCTACCGGGCAGAAGCGGGCAAGAATTATCAAAAGACTGGAGGTAGTGGAAGCGTTCAGAGAGTCCGGAAATGAACCCTCCTGGATGATCATGGATGCCATCCCGGTGATTCCCCCTGACCTGCGTCCTATGGTACAGTTGGACGGCGGACGTTTTGCAACCTCCGATTTAAATGATCTGTATAGAAGAATCATCAACAGGAACAACCGTCTTAAGAGACTTCTTGAGCTGGGCGCGCCTGATATTATCGTACGTAATGAAAAGAGAATGCTGCAGGAAGCAGTGGACGCGCTGATCGATAACGGCAGACGGGGAAGACCTGTAACAGGACCCGGTAACAGGGCGCTGAAATCTCTTTCCGACATGCTGAAGGGTAAATCCGGACGTTTTCGTCAGAACTTGCTGGGCAAGCGTGTGGACTATTCGGGACGTTCCGTTATTGTGGTAGGACCGGAGCTTAAGATCTATCAGTGCGGTCTGCCTAAGGAGATGGCAATTGAGCTGTTTAAGCCTTTTGTTATGAAAGAACTGGTGGCAAGAGGCATTTCTCAGAATATTAAAAATGCCAAGAAGCTGGTGGAAAGGCTTGACACCCAGGTGTGGGATGTGCTGGAAGAGGTAATTAAGGAACATCCGGTTATGCTGAACCGTGCGCCTACTCTGCACAGGCTTGGTATTCAGGCGTTCGAGCCTATTTTGGTAGAGGGCAAGGCAATCAAGCTTCATCCCCTTGTATGTACCGCTTTTAACGCGGACTTTGACGGTGACCAGATGGCTGTCCACCTCCCTCTTTCTGTGGAGGCGCAGGCGGAATGCCGTTTCCTTCTTTTGTCGCCTAACAACCTGCTGAAGCCTTCAGACGGCGGCCCTGTTGCCGTTCCTTCACAGGATATGGTGCTTGGTATTTATTATCTGACCCAGGAAAGACCGGGGGTAGCAGGAGAGGGAAGATTTTTTAAGAGCGTGAACGAGGCGATCCTTGCCTATGAAAACGGTGCATGCACCCTTCACTCCAGAATTAAAGTGAGAGTATCCAAGAAAAATGCGGAAGGCGAAACGGTTTCCGGTATTGTGGAATCAACCCTGGGAAGATTTCTTTTCAATGAGATCCTTCCTCAGGATCTTGGATATGTAGATAGAACCAAACCGGAAAATCTTTTGCTTCCGGAGGTGGATTTCCATGTGGGCAAAAAGCAGTTAAAGCAGATTTTGGAAAAGGTCATCAACACCCATGGGGCTTCCGTTACGGCAGAGGTTCTGGATCTGATCAAATCCACCGGGTACAAATACTCAACCAAGGCAGCAATGACCGTTTCCATTTCCGATATGACCGTGCCCGCCCAAAAGCAGGAAATGCTGGAAGAAGCACAGGCAACGGTAGACCGTATCTCCCAGAACTACAGGCGTGGTCTGATCACTGAGGAGGAGCGGTATCGTGCAGTAGTGGAAACCTGGAATGAGACAGATAAAAAACTGACGGACGTTCTGCTTGCAGGGCTGGATAAATACAATAACATTTTTATGATGGCTGACTCCGGCGCCCGTGGTTCCAATCAGCAGATCAAACAGCTTGCGGGTATGCGTGGTCTGATGGCTGATACCACCGGTAGAACCATCGAACTGCCTATTAAATCCAATTTCCGTGAAGGGCTTGACGTACTGGAGTACTTTATGTCCGCTCACGGCGCGCGTAAGGGTCTGTCTGATACAGCGCTTCGTACCGCAGACTCCGGATATCTTACCAGACGTATGGTGGACGTATCTCAGGAATTGATCATCCGCGAGGTTGACTGTATGGAAGGCAAAGATGAAATTCCCGGTATGTGGGTATCTGCTTTCATGGACGGAAAGGAAACCATCGAGGGCTTAAAGGATCGAATTACAGGAAGATATTCCTGCGAAGATATTAAAGACAGAGACGGCAATATTATTGTGAAGCATAATCACATGATCACTCCCAGCCGCGCGGCAAAGATTCTCAGTGTAGGTGTGGATGAAAAGGGTGAGCCTGTTGAAAAGGTAAAGATCCGTACTATTTTAACCTGCCGTTCCCACATTGGAATCTGTGCAAAATGCTATGGCGCCAACATGGCTACCGGCGAGGCGGTTCAGGTAGGCGAGGCAGTAGGAATCATTGCGGCACAGTCTATCGGCGAGCCTGGTACACAGCTTACCATGCGTACCTTCCATACAGGCGGTGTTGCCGGTGATGATATTACCCAGGGTCTTCCCCGTGTAGAGGAGCTTTTTGAGGCGAGAAAGCCCAAGGGACTTGCAATCATTGCAGAATTTGGCGGCGTAGCTGCTATTAAGGATACAAAGAAAAAGCGGGAGATCGTTATTACCAACCATGAAACCGGAGAGTCAAAGGCATACCTGATTCCCTATGGCTCCAGAATCAAGATCGTGGATGGAGCAGTTTTGGAGGCAGGCGATGAGCTTACAGAAGGAAGCGTTAACCCGCATGATCTTCTTAAGATCAAAGGAATCAGAGCCGTTCAGGATTATATGCTCCGGGAGGTACAGAGGGTTTACCGCCTCCAGGGTGTGGATATCAGTGATAAGCATATTGAGGTGATCGTCCGCCAGATGCTGAAAAAGATCAGGATCGAAAACAACGGCGATACGGATTTCCTGCCCGGAACGCTGGTGGATGTTCTGGAATATGAGGATATCAATGAAAGGCTGATTGCAGAGGGCAAAGAACCGGCGGAAGGAAAGCAGGTTATGCTGGGAATCACCAAGGCAGCGCTTGCAACCAATTCCTTCCTATCCGCAGCATCCTTCCAGGAGACCACCAAGGTTCTTACGGAAGCTGCTATTAAGGGTAAGAGCGATCCGCTGATCGGCTTGAAGGAAAATGTGATCATTGGTAAGCTGATTCCGGCAGGTACCGGTATGAAGCGTTACCGCAATGCAAGACTCTCCACAGATAATGATCTGATGGGAACCATTGATTTCGATATGGGAGAGGAGACAGAGATCTCCTTTGAAGAAGAAGCTGTTGAAGGTCCGGAAGAGACAGAGGCAGTTGAGGCGCTTGCTGAGGAGATCACAGAAGAGTAAAAACGAACGCCGCCGCGCTTTGCGGGTGGATTTATTACAGTCACAAAATCTCCGTGTATACTACATATGGTGTACACGGAGATTTTTAGCACAAGTTCACAGAGAAGTGAAGTGAAAATTGTTGAAAATGCTGTAAAAATCTGTGTTTTTCTTTGAAAATTTGCAGGGAAATATATTGACAAGGAAAAAGCGAACAATTATACTAGTTTAGTGTGCATTACAATGCTTATGGGCAGTTTATGCCTGCAGAGTGCACCACATCATTTACAGTTTCCGCAAAATGGCGGAGGGATTTTATAAACAGGAGGTGAAACAGAATGCCAACATTTAACCAGTTAGTCAGGAAAGGACGTCAGACATCAGTAAAGAAGTCAACGGCTCCCGCTCTTCAGAAAGGATGGAACTCCCTTCACAAGAAGGCAACCGATACTTCCGCTCCTCAAAAGAGAGGTGTTTGTACTGCTGTTAAGACAGCTACTCCCAAGAAGCCTAACTCAGCTCTCAGAAAGATCGCCAGAGTACGTCTTTCCAACGGAATCGAAGTAACAAGCTACATTC
>CAMWCA010000008.1 GCA_947172705.1 uncultured Lachnospiraceae bacterium | reverse complement strand
AATCCATTCAGAAAATTTCACTTTAGGACTTGACTTTTAATAGTTAGTCTTTCAACAACAATATCCGGATGTAAATTTCAGTATTTATACGGCGATTGCGGATGATGTGAAAGAGCGTCTGGAGAGTGGTATTTTGGATATGGGGCTTTTGTTGGAACCGGTTGAGATCAGCAGATACCATTATATGAGGATGCCGTTAAAAGAAAAATGGCATGTACTCATGCGCAGGGATTCGCCGCTGGCAGGGAAACAAAGAGTTACGCCGGGTGATTTGGCAGAGGTTCCGTTAATTATAGCAAAACGCCAGTCTGTGCGGAATGTTCTGGAAAACTGGTTTGGTTATGATAAAGAAAAGATTCATGTTGTTTCGACTTGTAATATTTCCCACTATAATCAGTCTGCTATGGTGGAGAGCGGTATTGGCATGGCGTTAGTGATGGAATTTTCCTGTAATCAGGATTCTTTATGCCTGCGTCCGTTGGAACCGGCGCTGGAAAGCGGCTGTGTTTTGGTCTGGAAAAAGAACCAGACACTTTCCACGGCTTTGCTGCGTTTTATCGAACATGCGAAGGAATATTTGGGACTTATTTAAGAAATACATTTCAGGCATTTTAAATCATTTGATATGGGTATTAGACATTATAAAATAACGGATTTACAATATAGATGTTCCAAGACGGGAGCATCTATTTTTTTGCAGGGGGTGTAGTTTTTAAAATGACAATGAATGAAGCAAGCGAGCGTTATAGGATTCCGATTGAAATATTGAAGGAATATGAAAGCTGGGGATTGTGCGGCGCAGTAAAGAAGGTTATGGGGGCATGGCAGTATGATGATCAGGATATAGAACGCCTTGGTATGATTATGACGCTTAACGAAATGGGGTTTAACAGCAGTGAAGTGGAAACTTATATGCGGCTTACACTGGAAGGAGACCACACAGAGCCCGCACGACTGGCAATGCTTAACAGGATAAGGGGAAAGACGCTGGATGAAATTCATTTCAAGGAAAAGCAGATTGCGAATATGGATTATCTGCGGCATGAAATACAAAAGAGTATTGAAAAATCATAGATTAGTTAAGAAAAAATATGCGAGGAAGAAAAGGAGAGATTACTATGAAAATCAATAACAAAGAGGAGTTTAACAAACCCGAAGGAAACGGCAGTGTTCCTGGCAAATGTCACTTTTGAGCCTGTGGATGACGAGGAATATAGAAAATTAGGGTAATAAACGAGGAAAAAGTTTATGAGAAAATTTGTTGCAAGTCTGATAATTACGGTTATGCTGGTTCCTTTGACAGCATGTGGCAGCAAAACAGCTAAGGATGCAGAAACAGCAAAAGAACCCATAGTCACGGAAAGCGGCACTGTATCATCTGTGACAGAGGAGAATGGCACAGAGTCAGAGGAAGCCGGCAGCGAAAATACGGAAGCAATGGAGGATAATACCATGAAAATCACAGCAGGAGACACTACATTTACGGCAACGCTTGCAGACAACTCATCCGCAGAGGCTTTGAAGGAACTTCTTGCAGAGGGACCGCTGACGATTAACATGAGCGATTATGCAGGCATGGAAAAGGTGGGACCTATCGGAAAGGACTTACCGAGGAATGATGAGCAGATTTCCACCGGGGCGGGCGACATCATTCTGTATCAGGGCAATTCCCTTGTGATTTACTATGCTACAAATTCATGGAATTTTACAAGGATAGGAAAGATTGAAGGCGTGACGGGAGAGGATCTTCTGGATGCCTTTGGCAGCGGGGACGTGACGGTTATGTTCTCTTTGTAAACGCATGGAATAAAAAGCATGAATATTTTGGTCATTGAGAGCAGTCCTCACAAAAAGGGTTCCTCGAATCTTCTGGCAGAGCATTTTATATAGGGCGCAGAGGAGGCAGGGCATAAGGTGACAGTTTTTGACGCCGCGCGTGCGAACCTTCACCCCTGTCTTGGATGCGACGCCTGCGGGCAGAAAGCTGAAAACGGCGCTGATCGTGGCGGCATGGGACAATAAGGAATGGACGATGAAAGACATAAAATCCCATTATGAGACTTTGTGCAGGTATCTTGACTTTCAGGATCAGGGACAGATTCTGGGAACAGGATGCGGTACGGTTTCCATGACAAAGGGTACGGAGTTTCCAAAGCAGGCGTATGAACTTGGAAAGTGTGTAAAGATTTTCTAAGCTGATATATGATAGGAAAGACAGGAGGATGGCTGAATATATGCAGTATACAAAATTAGGAAATTCGGAATTAAATGTTTCCCGTATCTGTATGGGATGTATGGGATTTGGCGATGCAAAAAACGGACAGCACTCTTGGACGGTTGATGAAGAGCATTCCCGTGAAATCATAAAGCAGGGACTGACCCTTGGCATCAATTTCTTTGATACGGCAATCGGTTACCAGAGCGGCACAAGCGAGCAGTATCTCGGAAGGGCATTATGGGACTATGCAAAACGGGAGGAAGTCGTGGTGGCGACAAAGTTCCTGCCGCGGACGCAGGAGGACATCGAAAAAGGAATCACGGGGCAGCAGCATATTGAGCGGATGATCAACAAAAGTCTTACAAATCTGGGCATAGATTATGTGGATCTTTACATTTATCATATGTGGGATTACCAGACGCCGCTCTATGACATCATGGAGGGGCTGAATAACGTGGTAAAGGCAGGAAAAGCTCGCTATATCGGCATATCGAACTGCTTTGCATGGCAGCTTGCAAAGGCAAATGCACTTGCTGAAAAGGAAGGCTTTGCAAAATTCGTATCGGTGCAGGGGCACTATAACCTGATCTTCCGGGAAGAAGAACGGGAGATGGCGGGGCTGTGCGCGGAAGAGAATATTGCCATGACGCCTTACAGTGCGCTGGCAGGGGGAAGACTGTCAAAGCTGCCAGGTGAAACCTCCAAGCGTCTTCTTGAGGACAGCTATGCGAAATTCAAATATGACGCTACGGCAGAGCAGGACGGCGTGATCATTTCGCGGGTGGCGGAGCTTGCCAAACAAAAGAAAGTAAGCATGGCGGAAATTTCACTGGCATGGCTGCTCACGAAGGTTACTTCCCCGGTGGTGGGTGCAACGAAGCTGCATCATGTGGAGGGAGCGGCAAAGGCGGTTGACCTGACGTTAAGTAATGCGGAGCTGGCATATTTGGAGGAGCCCTATGTTCCCCACAGACTGGTGGGCGTCATGGCGCAAAATACGGCGGCTGCGGCGAAGGAAAAACATGTGTGGTCTACGGGGAATCAGAAGATTTAGGATAAATTGAAGCAGATTATTTGGGGATAATGACAGGGAAATGGAGGAAACCAAAATGATGAACTATCACGAAACAGATCCGGAATTTATGAAGATTGTGGAGCATTTTACATTGGAGGAAGTGGTGAAAGAGCCTGGTCAGGAGTTGCGGTCAGATACACGTTATCTGGTGATTCTTGCCACATTATTAGGCTGTCAGGGGCTTGACGTTTATAAAGATATACTGCCGAAGGCGCTGGAAAGCGGACTGACGCCCGTCATGGCGAAAGAGTTGGTCTATCAGGCGGTGGATTATCTTGGGCTTGGCAGGGTTATGCCGTTTCTGCCTGTTACCAATGATATTTTAACCGCCCGGGGCGTTAAACTGCCACTACCCGCACAGGCAACGACAACGATGGAAAACAGGCTGGAAAAGGGAGCGGAAGCACAGGCAGAGATTTTCGGGGAGCATATGAAGGAAGCGTGGAAAGCAGGGCACATTAATCGGTGGCTGGCGGCAAACTGTTTTGGTGACTATTACACAAGGAATGGTCTGGACTTAAAACAGCGCGAGCTGATCACATTCTGCTTTTTAGCGGCACAGGGCGGCTGTGAACCGCAGCTTACCGCCCATGCGAAAGGAAATATGAACCTTGGAAATGATAAAGATTTTCTGATTCAGGTGGTGTCGCAGTGCCTGCCTTATATCGGTTATCCCCGCAGTCTGAATGCAGTAGCCTGTGTCAACAAGGCTGCGGAGGAGCGGGCTACAGTTTAATTCCCCAACTGGTGGTATACGGCGACCATGGCAATCTTCAGCTTTATCGAGGAATACGACTTCTCCGACAAGACGATTATCCCGTTTTGTGCGCATGGGAAACGGAAAACGGGGAACTGGAAGGAATGTCATGAATAATCCTTGTGGAAAAAGCAAAAGGAAATGACACTGAAGACTAGGAGGCAACCATATGAAATCAATGAAAAAAGCACAGCTTGTAACGCTGGTGATTACTGTTGTGATCTTAGCGGCGGCAGGAAGCGGAATATACTTTTTGCGCGGGGAATGGTCTGGCAAACAAAGTCCGGCAGAGGAAGAAACAGCGTATGTTCCAGAGGAAGATTCAGCCGGGGAAGTTGTCACGGCATCGGTTGACGATAAAGACGAAGAAAAGAAAACGGAAGGGAGCAGCGGCGAAGAAGGTGGGGAAACAACGTCTGTAAATGATAGCTTTGTATTGCTGGAAGGAGGCTCTTTTATCATGGGAAGCCCTGACAGCGAACGTCAGCGCGGGGCGGATGAAGTATCACATAAGGTTACGGTCAGCGCTTTTTATGCAGATCCTTTTGAGGTCACGCAAAAAGATTATGAAGCGGTCATGGGAGAAAACCCGAGTTTCTTCCACGGGGATGATCTTCCTATAGAAAATGTGACGTGGTATGACGCGGTGGAATACTGCAACCGGTTGAGTGAACTCCGGGGATTGACGCCTGCTTATACGATTGATAGAGACACGGTGAGCTGGAACCGCGCCGCAGACGGCTACCGGCTTTTCACCGAGGCGGAATGGGAATATGCCGCCCGTGGAGGAACGGAAACAATATACAGTTTCGGCGATCAGGTGCATAGCGATTATGCGAATTTTGAAGGCAGTTATCCGTATCTGATTGAAGAAAATTATGTGTCACGCCAGAATCCGGAGGTGGTCACCAGTGAAAACCGGGGAACAACGATTGCGGTAGATGAACTTCCGTCGAATGCCTTTGGTCTGTATAATATGCATGGAAATGTGGCGGAATGGTGTTTTGATTATTATGGAATATATGACCTGAATGACAGCACTGACCCGGCAGGGGCGGTAAACGGTTCTCTGCGGGTAAACCGCGGCGGCAGTTATAACGACTTTGGAAAGCATCTGCGCAGTGCATACCGCAGCGCCGCAACCCCTGTTGACGCAGACCAGAATCTGGGGTTCCGTATCTGCCGCAATGCGGGGAAAGCGGAGGGAATTGTAACAACAACCTATTCGCTGGATATTACAATCCCTGAAAACCCGAAAATCCTGATCGCGTACTTCTCCTATTCCGGCAATACGGAAAATGCGGCGGAAATCATCTGGGAGAAAACAGGGGCAGACCTGTTTGAGATTACGATGGAGAATCCTTATAATGGGAACATATACGAGGTGTCACAGTATGACCTGATGAATGACATTCACCCGGCGCTTTCCGCCCATGTGGAGAATATGGAGCAGTATGACGTAATCCTGTTAGGCTATCCCACATGGTGGGCGACCATGCCGATGCCCGTGTATTCTTTCTTGGAAGAATATGATTTTAGCGGAAAGACCATTATTTCCTTCAGCTCCCATGGCGGCACTATGTTTGGGGACAGTGTTTCCGACCTTTCCAAAATGGTTCCGGGAGCCTATGTGGGTATTGGTTTTGAGTTCCATTATTCCGGCGGCAGCGGGCTTTCTGATGAAATATCCCGGTGGTTGGCGGCAAGCGGGATTGGGGAGAGGCAGCTATGAAAAGACATGTAAAGATATTGATTGACATCATAATGCTGGTTCAGTTCCTGTATCTGATGTACTATCACCCCGGCATGGGGCTGCGGCTTCATGCGATACTGGGAATCACGTTATGTGTGCTGTTTGTTCTGCATCATTTTCTGAATATAAAGTGGTATGCGGTTCTGTTCAAAGGACAGTACCGCTTCCGCAGGATTATAATGACAATTTCGGATTTTTTGCTGCTTTTTGCTATGTTGGCGATCATGACCAGCTCTTTTATGATTTCCGGATTGGTTTTTCCACTCTCTTTTTTGCCGGTGGCTTTTTACTGGCGTGACATACATGTGATGTCTGTTGCATGGGGATTTGTACTGATGGCGTTTCATTTGGGGGTACATTCGCACAGCCTTTTGGCAAAAATGGAAAAGAGAATGAGCGAAACTATTTTTGGATATGTCATTTACCTGCCTCAACTGCTGGTTTTGGGAGTCGGAATATACGGATTTTTACAAAGCGGTTTATGGAATGATATGTGGATGATACCGCAGAGCCTGCCCACGCTTCCTGCCTCGTTTTTTTACGCGGAACACATTGGAATGATCGGAGGCATGTGCGTGGCGGTTCACGTTCTGACAGCAGCGGTACAACGGGCAGAGAAAATGTGCCATGCAGGCAAGGAGCGTGGGCGTGAAACGCAATAGAAAAACATGATATAAAGTATTTCTGCCGACAAACATATTGCATAACCCTTTTCCTTTTGGTAAAATTAACTATAATCTAATTATATAGTGGAAACGGAGGGAAACCATTATGAAATCATTCAAGTACAAAATTACAGATCCCGTTGGAATTCATGCAAGACCGGCAGGACGTTTGGTAGCAGAGGCAGCAAGCCATCATGACGTTACGATCACTGTTACCAAGGATGGCAAAAGCGCAGATGCCAAAAAGCTTATGGTATTAATGAGTCTGGGTGTAAAGCAGGGCGATACGGTTACAGTGTCCGTTGAAGGTAAGGATGAAGCGACCGTAGCGACTCAGATGGAAGAATTCTTTAAGAAAAATCTATAATCTATTTTGACTGGAGGCAGACTGTGGAAGAGAGAAGCGGAAAAAAGATTTTTGGGGGCATAGCAATCGGAAAGATCAAGCTCTATAGTAAGACCGAAAACAAAGTCGTAAGAAGCAAAGTAGATGATGTGGAGGCTGAAATTAAGAGATATGAGGACGCCAAGGGAAAGGCGATCGAGCAGCTCCATGGTTTATACGATAAGGCGCTTGTTGAGGTTGGAGAGGCAAATGCAGAGATCTTTAATGTGCATGCCATGATGCTGGAGGATCTGGATTATACGGAATCCGTTCACAATATGATTTCCATGCAGAATGTAAATGCAGAGTATGCGGTGGCATCTACCGGAGATAATTTTGCTGAGATGTTCGCCAATATGGAAGACGATTATTTTAAGGCGCGTTCAGCGGATGTAAAGGATATTACAGAGCGTGTAATTACCATTCTCTGCGGCGGAGGCGAGAGCAGCGATATAGGAGATGAACCAGTGATTATTGTGGCGGAAGATCTGGCGCCCAGTGAGACGGTTCAGATGGATAAGAGCAAGCTTCTTGCTTTTGTTACGCGGCTGGGGTCTTCCAATTCCCATACGGCAATTCTTGCCAGGACCATGGGGATTCCTGCACTGATCGGTATTGACCACAAAGAGGACTGGAAGGGAAAGATCGGTATTGTGGACGGTTATGAAGGGAAATTTATTGTTGATCCTGAAATGCCGGTGCTGGAGGAGTATTTTAAGAAGAAAGAAGCGGACGATGAGCAGAAACGGCTTCTTTTGGACTTAAAAGGCAAGGAAAACATAACAAAGTCCGGTCAGAAGATCAATCTTTACGCCAACATAGGAAATCCGGGAGATCTGGTTTCCGTTATAGAAAATGATGCCGGAGGCATTGGCTTATTCCGAAGCGAGTTCCTGTATCTGGAATCAGACAACTATCCTACAGAGGAAGAGCAGTTTTTAGCTTATAAAAAGGTCGTTGAGACAATGGGCGGCAAAAAGGTGATTATCCGTACGCTGGATATCGGTGCAGACAAGCAGGTGGATTACTTTGAATTGGGAAAGGAAGACAATCCTGCGCTGGGGTACAGAGCCATTCGTATTTGTCTGACAAGACCTGAGATCTTCCGTACACAGCTCCGCGCACTGTTTAGGGCAAGCGCCTATGGCAATCTGGCGATTATGTATCCAATGATCATTTCCGTGGATGAAGTAAGGAAAATCAAGGAAATATCCAAAGCTGTCAGGGAAGAGCTTGCTGCAGAGGGAATTGCAGTGGGCGAGGTGGAAGAAGGTATTATGATCGAAACGCCGGCGGCTGCTGTAATCAGTGATGAGCTTGCCAGGGAGGTTGATTTCTTCAGTATTGGAACCAATGACCTGACACAGTATACTCTGGCAATTGACCGTCAGAACGCAAAGCTGGACGCTTTTTATGATGCCCATCACCCTGCGGTGCTGCGGCTGATCCAGATGGTTTGCGATAATGCCCACAAAGCAGGAATCTGGGCGGGGATCTGCGGCGAACTTGGAGCAGACGTAACGCTTACGGAAACCTTCCTGAAAATGGGAGTCGATGAGTTATCTGTTTCGCCGGGATGTGTTCTTTCCGTACGAAAGGCAATCAGAGAAGCAGAATAAGATACGAAAAGGGAAACTGCAAAAATGGGAGACTTTTCCCATTTTTGCAGTTTTCATATACAAAAAATGCAGGTTAAAGGAAAATTACAATGAATATATCAGACAAAAAAGAAAATCTCACAGCGGGTTATGCGGCAGTGCAGTGTTTTTACTGGATGGCATTTGGCGGACTGGTGGGATTTATCAGTGTGTATCTGTTGGATCGGGGATATACCAATACACAGATCGGAATATTGATAGCGGTGGCGGGCGCTTTTTCGGCAATTCTTCAGCCGGTGCTTGCCGGTTATGCTGACCAGGCGAAAAGCCCTTCCCTGAAAAAGCTGATTCTTATCACCCTGGGGGTTCAACTGGTGTTTGGAATTCTGCTTTTGGTGACTTATGAAAGCTCTTTTCTTCTGACGGGGGTGTTTTATGCTTGCTGTATGATGATCGCGCAGGTTTTGACGCCGCTGGTGAATGCCCTGGGCATGGAGAGCATCAATCAGGGGAAAAGGCTGAATTTTGGCATTGCAAGGGGAATGGGGTCTGGCGGATATGCTTTTGTGGTATATGTGATAGGCATTGCAGTGGGCAGAATGGGTGCAGTGTCCGTGCCTATAGCAATGCTCATCATTACAGGCGGGCTGATGGTCAGTGTTTTACTGTTCCCTTTCCAAAAACAGCAGAAGGAACAGACGGAAGAGGCGGGGCGGAAAGGGGAAAACAGGAATCCCTTTCTCTTTTTTCAGAAATACAAAAGATTCAGTATCACCCTTGTGGGATGCGTTTTGGTTTATATCAGCCATGTGCTTTTAAACAGTTTTACCTTTCAGATCGTAGAGAGCAAAGGAGGGGGAAGCCCGGAAATGGGAACTGCAATGGCAATTGCGTCTCTGGTTGAACTGCCCACCATGTTTCTGTTTGGATGGATGTTGAAAAAGATTCGATGTGATATATGGTTCCGTATCTCAGGCATTTTCTTTTTCCTGAAATCTTTGGGGACGCTGATTGCGCCTGAAATGTGGACATTTTATGGAGTACAGTTTTTACAGATGTTCGGATGGGGGCTGATTATTGTGTCCTCTGTGTACTATGTAAATTCTATTATGGAAAAAGAGGATGTCATCAAAGGACAGGCGTATATGACCATGACGTATACTTTGGGAAGTGTAGCAGGGGCACTATTGGGAGGCGCATTGATCGACCGTATGGGAGTCTCCAGTATGCTGTTATTTGCCACTGGTTCTGCCGGTGTGGGAATGGTGATCATGCTTTTGTCAACGCAGCGGGCAAAATAGGAGGGAACCTTTCAATATGGAAAAAGCATATAAGCTGGAATTTGCAGGGGGAAAAGATGAAAGCCTTTCTGTAAGCTGTTGCGGATTGTCCAGAACAGAGCCTTTTCACAGCTTTGGTCCGGCGATCAAGCCCTACTATTTGATTCATTTTGTGCTCAGCGGAAAAGGAAAATTCTCGATTGGTGAAAAGGAGTATCCTTTGGAACAGGGGTATGGGTTCCTGATTCCGCCGGAGGAACTGGTCTTTTATCAGGCAGACCAGGAGGAACCATGGACCTACATATGGGTTGGCTTCAGCGGTTTGAAGGCATCCGAATTGGTGAGATCCATGGGGCTTTCTATTTCAAATCCTGTTTTCCGGTGTGAAAAGGAAGAAGAACTATATTTTGCCGTAAAGGATATGATGGAGCACAATACCTTTGGAATCGCCAATGATTTAAGGCGAAAGGGGCAGCTTCAGATGTTCCTCTCTCTGATTGCGGAGGATATTTCTGTGGAAGAGAGTGGAGAGAATGGCAAGGCGGATAATTATGTGCGGCGTGCCGTGGAATTTATACAGGGGAATTATTGTAATCCCATTAAAATAACGGATGTGGCGGATTATGTATGTATCAACAGAAGCTATCTGTATACCTTGTTCCACAATGCCACGGGAATGTCTCCCCAGCAGTTCCTGACAACTTTTCGAATCACTAAAGCAACGGAGCTTTTACAGCTTACCACCCTTCCCGTGGAGAGCATTGCCCTGTCCTGCGGCTATACAGACCCTCTTGTTTTTTCCAAAGCATTCAGGCAGATGAAAAGCATGTCGCCGTCTGCCTATCGGAAGGAGATGCAAAAGGGAGAAACAAGAAGAAACAAGGAATATTTAAAACAGGTGGAGGATTTTATCAGTCAGGTAAACAAACTGAATAGTTAACATTTTGACAGGTTTTAGTAACAAACGGATATAGTCTGGTCCGGTATTTCTTTTTATAATGAAAGCAGCTTAGAAAACAGGTATTTCTTCATTGGAGGGACGGTATGAAAGAGACAGTGTTAAAGAAATTTGCAGAAGTATTTGGGGATACAGAGGGCGTAAAGGTATTTTTTGCCCCTGGGCGTGTGAATCTGATCGGCGAGCACACAGATTATAATGGCGGACATGTTTTTCCCTGTGCCCTTACCATTGGAACCTATGGAGCGGCAAGAGTAAGAGAAGACAAAAAGCTTCGTTTTTACTCTATGAATTTTGAGGAGAAAGGCGTTATGGAATCCTCCATTGAGGATCTAAAGCCTGAGAAGGAAGCTGACTGGACAAATTATCCCAAGGGGGTTATGTGGGCGTTTGGAGAAAAAGGCTTTCAGATCCATCAGGGGATGGATATTCTGTTAAACGGCAATATTCCCAATGGTTCCGGACTTTCTTCATCGGCATCGGTGGAAGTGCTTACCGGAGCGATCCTGAGAGAATTTTTTGGGTTTGAGGTGAGCAATCAGGATCTGGCGTTGATCGGGCAGTATGCGGAAAATAAATTTAACGGCGTTAACTGCGGTATTATGGATCAGTTTGCCATTGCCATGGGAAAGAAGGATCACGCAATCTTTTTGGATACGGCGGATCTGTCTTACGCCTATGCACCTCTTAGGCTGGAGGGAGCAAAAATCGTGATTGCCTGTAGCAATAAGAAGAGAGGGCTTGGGGATTCCAAGTATAACGAGAGAAGAAGCGAATGTGAAACGGCTCTTGAGGAGCTTCAGAAGGTAGTTCAAATTGGCAGTTTGGGCGAGCTTACGGAAGAGCAATTTGAAGAATATAAATATGCCATTAAAGATGAGATAAGAGTAAAGAGGGCGAAACATGCGGTTTATGAGAACCAGAGAACCCTGCAGGCTGTTGCGGCATTGGAGGCAAATGATGTTGCCCTGTTTGGTCAGTTGATGAACGCTTCTCATGTTTCTTTAAGGGATGACTATGAAGTGACGGGGATCGAACTGGATACCCTGGTGGAAGAGGCGTGGAAGGTTCCAGGTGTGATCGGCTCCAGAATGACAGGGGCAGGTTTTGGGGGCTGTACTGTGAGTATTGTGAAGGAGGAGGCAATCGACAGCTTTGTGAAGCAGGTAGGAGAGGCTTATAAAGCAAAGATCGGCTATGCCGCTGACTTTTATGTAGTGGAGATCGGCGACGGACCGGTGGTGTTATAGAGCGGTTGGAACAGAGAGAAGGAGAGGGCAGGACAATGATTCAGGAAGAGATCAGAAAACTGGCAGCTTATGGCGTTTTGACGGGACTGACACCGGAGGAGGACAGGATCTATACCATCAACAGGCTGTTGGAGTTGTTTGAATTGGAAGAACTGGAAGATGCAGAAGAGCCGGTACAGGTCTGCGCAGAGGATTTGGAAGGAATTTTGTGCCGGATGCTGGATTATGCATTTGAAGCAGGGTTGATTCAGGAAAACAGTGTGGTTTACCGGGATCTGTTTGACACGAAGATCATGAGTGTACTGCTTCCCAGACCCAGTGGGGTAATCCGCAGATTCCGGGAACTGTATCAGGAAGATCCTCAAAAGGCAACTGATTTTTACTATAAATTCAGCTGTGACTCTGACTATATCCGCAGGTACAGGATCTGCAAGGATATGAAATGGAAGGCGCCTACGGAATATGGCGATCTGGATATTACCATCAACCTTTCCAAGCCGGAAAAGGACCCCAAGGCGATTGCCGCCGCTAAGACGGCGAAGCAGTCAGGCTATCCCAAATGCCTGCTGTGCCGGGAGAATGAAGGCTATGCAGGGCGGGTAAACCATCCGGCAAGGCAGAACCACCGTATTATCCCTGTAACCATTCAGGGGGATGCCTGGGGCTTTCAGTATTCTCCTTACGTTTACTACAATGAGCATTGTATTGTATTTAACGGTCAGCATGTACCCATGAAGATCGACCATAATACTTTCTGTAAGCTGTTTGATTTTGTAAAGCAGTTTCCTCATTATTTTGTGGGTTCCAATGCGGATCTGCCTATTGTGGGCGGTTCTATTTTAAGCCATGACCATTTTCAGGGCGGTCATTATGAATTCGCCATGGCAAAAGCGCCGGTGGAGAGAAACTTCCAGGTGAAGGGATTTGAAGATGTGGAGGCTGGAATCGTCAAATGGCCCATGTCGGTGATTCGGTTAAGCAGTACGGATACAGACAGGATCATTGCCCTGGCGGACGTGATTTTGGATAAGTGGAGAGGTTATACCGATGAGGCGGCATTTATCTTTGCAGAGACAGATGGGGAGCCTCACAATACCATTACGCCTATTGCCAGAAAACGAGGGGATCGGTACGAACTGGATCTGGTGCTAAGAAATAATATTACCACCCAAAGGCATCCGTTGGGCGTATATCATCCTCATGCCAACCTCCATCATATTAAGAAGGAAAACATTGGTTTGATTGAAGTGATGGGGCTTGCCGTCCTTCCCGCAAGGCTGAAGGGAGAGATGGAACGGCTGAAAAAGGCGGTTCTTTCAGGGCGGGATCTCAGGAGCGACGAAGAGCTTGAAAAACATGCAGACTGGGTAGAGGAATTTAAAGGAAAATACGATAAGATAGACCAGACCAATATAGATGAGATCGTGGAGAAAGAGATCGGTCTTGTGTTTATGCAGGTGCTTGCAGACGCCGGGGTCTACAAGAGGACGCCGGAAGGGCAGGAGGCGTTTGACCGGTTTATTCAAAATATAGTGGACGCCAGGTAATAAATGGAAGGCGAGAAACACAGGGAGAGCAGGAAAAAGGTACAGGCTGCCAGAATGGATTCTGATGGAGGTACTTTTATTCTTTGAACGTGAAGCAGAAGCAGGTATGGTATTGATAAAACCAATGCCAGGATGATAGAAATCATGATCCAGCTGCCTTTTTCTATTTCTATATGCATTGTAATCAGAGATGTATAGAGAATGAACAGGCTGATTATGCAGCCTAAGGCAGGGAAAGGCACATAACTTTCGTCGCTGTATCTTTTCCAGCTCATTTTAGGATAAAAAATAAGATGTGGAAGATAAATGAGTAATAAAATCAAAATGGATATAGCCGAAATCCATCTTCTGGGGAGAAATAGAGTCAGAATGGAAAGAAGCAGCAAAAGCAATCGGACAGCGCGGAGCTGTCTTTTTTGCTTTTTAACAGTAGAAGCTGGAAAAATGAATGTGGTGTAGTTATCTCGATAGGGAGTGCCAAGGTTGGAAAGCCAGTTGGATACTTTAGCTGGGAGGGAAAGCAATTTGAGTGGCTCTATTTTTACGTTTTTCATAGCCAGGTAATTGATCGCAGTGGAAGCGGCTGGCATATTGGTCTCAAATGAAGCCAGCTTTTTTCCATTATAGTCATATATTGTATATTTTTCTCCGACAGGAACCACAGAGCGGATTTCGGAATAGGAAAAAGTTCTTGTTCTGCCGAAAGCGGGGGTATAGAAAAGATGATTTTCGTATAAAAGAAGCTTTCTTCTTAAAAAATAGACCAGGAGCAGAATGCATAATAAAAGCATCCCGCCAAAACAAGTGGAGCAGTAAAAAATAGTTTCATTATCCTGGTTTTGAATACCAGAAAATACGGATAGTATGAGACAAGGCAAAGAAAAGATAATACCTATAATAGGAATTATTAAAAGATATTTACTGTCGCATACTTTGATTGGCTCATGCATAAGATAGTCCCTCGTATCATTCTGTATTGTAGCTTCATTATAGGATGAGGGTATAGGAAAAACAAGATTATTTTGAATTTAAAGAATCGTTTTGTAGAAAAAAATAGTATTTGTCTGTATAATGAAAATAAAAAAGGAATATCTTGTGAATGACAAGCAGGAAACTAAAAATATTTTTGGTCTGTATGACAATTCTGGTGACGGCTGCTTTTGGAGGCGCGCTTTTTCTCTCTGTCAGAAAGGCAAATCCGCCTAAAAATGAAAATGGAGAAGAAGTTTTCCTGATCTCCACCAGGGAAGACTTTGAAGAGTTTGTCCATAGGGTAAAGAACGGAGAAAACAGTCTGAATGGAAGACTGACCCAGGACATCTATTTTAACGATCCGGCTGAATGGGAAAGCTGGGAGGAATCGCCGCCGGAAAAATCAGCCTGTATCGAGTCCAGTTACCACGGGGTCTTTGACGGAGACGGCTATGCGTTGATTGGGTTTTACTCTGATCAGTATCCTATTTTTTTTGGTCTGATGGAGGACGGCTGTATTAGAAATTTGAATCTCCGCTCCTGCCTTTTTGTTTCCCGGTATGATAATTGGGAGGTGGAAAAGGAAGATCCGGAGGTGGATCTGTTTGTGACAGCGGCGCTTTGTGGGTATAATGGCGGAAAGATTGAAAACTGCTCTGTGGAAGGAAGTGTGCTGGGTGACGGAACGGCGGCAGGCTTAGTGGTCTACAACGGCGGCATTATTGAAAACTGCAGTTTTTCAGGAAAGATCACAGCGGGAGAATGTATACGCAGGGAAGAAGAGGAGCTTGCCATTAACTGCCCTCAATGGCGTGCCGGAGGCATCGCGGCGATAAATTACAGCGATGGGCTTATAAAGGGATGCTCCTATTACGGAGAAACGGTTCTTTACACGGACGGTTTGAAGATCTGGAAGGATACGGGAGATTATCAGGACGATATTCTGATGGAATCCTGTGTGGGCGGAATTGCAGGCAAGAACAGCGGCATAGTGGAAAAGTGCGTCAATGAAGGAATGGTTTCCTGCCCAAGGGTGGCGGGAGGCATAGCCGGGGCAAATTCCGGGGAAATCCGGGATTGCAAAAATAAGGGCGATATTTGGCTGCTGCCTGAGGAAGCGGAAATCATAAAGCTGCGTTATTATGAGGATGAAGAGCGGGTGGCGGCAGGAATCAGCGGCTACAATACAGGCAGGATTTTGAATTGTGCCCATGAGGGAAAAGCGGGCAGGGCTGCGGATGAGGACCCCGGTTATGTGTTTGGAATCGCCATGAGCAGTGGTTATTTCCTGTGCCGGCAGGGAGAGGTGAAAAACTGCTATTTTCTTTCAGAGGCAACCGATCAAAAGTACCGTTATTCGGGAACCTATGGATTATCCGGGGAGGAAATGAAAGAGATAGACGCTTATCTGTACGGCGAAAAGGCGTTGCAGGATGTGGAAGGATTTCAAACTCTGTATACGGAAATGAATATTCCGGGAACAGATCAGGGGGATTACATAAAGCTTTCCATGGGACCTGAAAAGGATGAAATTTATCAGGTAAAGCCGGGAGACACTCTTTGGGAGATTGCGGAAAATTATTACGGGGACGGAAGCTTTTATGAAAGTCTGAAAGCTGCGGATGATAAGGGAAACAAGAATCTGATTCATCCGGGAGAAGAAATTTTGGTTCCACATTTGGAGTACTATGTATTAAGGGCGCTGGATGAAAGAGATTTTTGCATTTGCGAAGCAAAAGGCGAAGACGGAGAAGAAAAACAGAAGCACGCTTTTGCCAAAAAGGAGAGCGCAGGTTATTTAGGGGTATATTACGGTGCCTGTACGGCGGGAGAGGAAGGAATGGAGGTTCTTGCCAAATCCCAGGAAGAATGCGATACATGGCTGATTGAGGATGAGGAACCGGCAATTTTTTCCTCCTGTATTTTCTATCTGGTTACGAAAAACGAAACGGGGGATTTCTTTGCGGAAGACTGGCAGGGGGTTCAGGAGAGCATTACAAACAGTGCAAAGCAGTATTTGGGGGATCAGTATTGGGGGCTTCGTTTCTACCGTTATCAACTGGAAAATGGCGAAAACCTGTATGGATATTCCTTCAAATGCTATGCTTATCAGCCGGGAGAGGAAGAAAAGCAGGTGATCGACTGCTGTGCCTTTTACCGGATGCGCCAGGGGCTGCTTGCAGAATTTATTGGTGTGGAGAAGCATCGGGAAGATTCTGACCTTCTTGATGCCACTCGCTATCTGGGAGCAAGCGTAGATCAGGAGATTGAAATTATCGAATATCCCTATCTTGTAGATTTCTCCTATCTTGGAAGAGAGGGGTGGGAGTTTGACTGTCTGCACAATCCCTTTGCGCTGGTTACATCTCAAAAGAAAAGGAATTTTCCGGAGGAAGAATAGGAGGAAAGAATGGAAAGTTTACTACATATGGATGGACAAATTTTACTGTTTTTGCAGGAGGCAGTTCGGAACCCGATTCTGGACCCTGTTATGAAGGTGGTCACTACCCTGGGAAATGCGGGAATTCTGTGGATTGTCTTGACCCTTTTGCTGTTGATTTTTCCGAAAACCAGGAGAATCGGCTGGATGAGCGCCTGCGCATTGCTCTTTTCCCTGTTGATCAACAACATTCTGCTGAAAAATCTTGTGGCAAGAACCAGACCCTATTATGTGGTGGAAGGCTTGATACCGCTGATCAAAAAGCCTGCGGAGTTTTCTTTTCCCTCCGGGCATGCGGGAAGCTCCTTTGCATCAGCGTGCGTGCTGTACCGCAGGCTGCCGAAAAAATTTGGTGTGCCGATTTTAATCCTTGCAATTTTAATCTCCTTTTCAAGGCTGTACGTGGGTGTCCATTATCCCAGCGATGTTTTAGCCGGTGCACTCACCGGTCTGCTCTGCAGCTGGCTGGGAGAATGGATCGTAAGCTTTGTAGAGAAGCGGAGCTTGTCTAAAAAAGAAAGTGTAAATATAGAATAAAGCAGTGTACATAAACTTATTTTAAATGATATACTGAAAGCATGAATAGGAATAGGAGGGCAAATCATGAAACCAAAGGTATTTTTTTCAAGGACTATCACGCCGGAGAAGGTTCTGGAGCTGTATCAGACCCTGGGAAAAGAGCTTCCTGGCAAGACGGCAATCAAGGTGCATTCCGGTGAGACCGGTAATCAGAATTTTTTGAAACCGGAATTTTGGAAACCGGTGGTTGATTACGTGGGCGGCACTGTGGTGGAATGTAACACGGCATATGAGGGAACCAGGGAGACTACAGAAAAACATTTAAAGACGTTAGAAGAGCATGGATGGAGCAAGTGTTTTCCTGTTGACCTGCTGGATGCGGAAGGTCCGGATCTGGAGCTTCCCATTCCCAATGGAAAAAGAATTCAGAAAAACTTTGTGGGAAAAGATCTGGCAAATTATGATTCCATGCTGGTGCTGTCACATTTCAAAGGACATCCCATGGGCGGCTTTGGGGGAGCCATCAAACAGCTTTCCATCGGCGTTGCTTCTTCCTACGGCAAAGCATATATTCACGGAGTGGGAGATACGGATGCATTCTGGACTTCGGATCATGACTCTTTCCTGGAGTCAATGGCGGATGCGGCTTCTTCCGTAGTGGAATATTTCAAAGGGAATGCCGTATATATCAACGTTATGAAAAATATGTCTGTGGATTGTGATTGCTGTGCCGTTGCAGAAGACCCCTGCATGGAGGATATCGGTATTTTGATTTCTGAAGACCCCATTGCCATCGATCAGGCGTGTCTGGATCTGGTATACGCGGCAACAGACGACCCCGGGCGGGATCATCTGCTGGAACGTATTGAATCCAAAAACGGAGTACACACCGTTGAGGCGGCAGCCGATTTGGGATTTGGCGTCAGAGAATATGAACTGATAGAAGTAGACTGATCTAAGCTTTACGCTTTCCGCCGAAGGCAAACCAGCCGATGAGGGCAAGGAAAGCCACAGCTACAAGCATCCAGCCCCAAAGCAGCAGGGGATTATTTTCCGCCGCTGCTTTGGGCGCAAACATATCCCAATAACCTTTCAGATAGATCACCACTATGAGAATCGGAATTCCATAGGTCATATAGCCCCGCAGAAACAGGGGAAATTTCTTCCCTGAACCTGCATTGGCTTCTTCAATAAAACTTTTCCATCCCCATCCCCTTTTTTGCGTACAGAACATCAGGTAGACCAGTGAACCAAGAGGAAGCAGGTTATTGGATACCAGAAAATCCTCCAGATCCATAATGCCTGTTCCGGCGCCCAGAGGTTGAATCGCCGAAAGGACATTAAAGCCCAGAACAGCCGGAAGGGAAAGCAGGATGATCAGGAAAATATTGATCAGCACTGCCTTCTTGCGGGAAAACCCGAACAAGTCGATGGCAAAGGAAATAATATTTTCAAACACTGCCGTAACGGTGGACAGGGCGGCAAAGGATAAAAACAGAAAGAACAGTGCGCCCCAGAGCCTTCCTCCGTTCATCCGGTTAAAGATCTGAGGAAGAGTGATAAAGATCAGAGAAGGACCTGCATCCGGTTCAATGCCAAATGCAAAGCATGCGGGGATAATGATCATGCCCGCCATTAAAGCCACAAAGGTATCCAGAACGCCGATGTTGATTGCTTCCCCGGCAAGAGAGCGGTCTTTATGCAGATAGCTGCCAAAGATTGCCATTGCGCCGATCCCCAGGCTTAAAGTAAAGAAAGCCTGAGACATTGCACCAAAGACAATATTGCCAATACCTGTTTCTTTTATGTTCTGAAAATTTGGTATCAGGTAAAATTTTATACCTTCCATTGCGCCGGGCAGACGTACAGAGTTGACAGCAAGGACAACGATCAGTGCAAGAAGAGCGATCATCATGATTTTTGTAATCCGTTCCACGCCCTTTTGTACGCCGAATGCGCAGATGCCAAAGGAAAGAAGCACGGCAACGACCATCCAGAATGCCATTGTCCCGCCGGAAGCAAGCATTTCGCTGAAGCGATCTGCAATTGTCTGAGCGCTCATGGCGGACTGGCTGAACTCTCCCCGAGCACAGCGGAAACAGTAATACATCATCCATCCTGCAACCATGGTATAGAACATCATCAGCAGATAATTTCCCGCCATGCCAAACCATCCATAATGGTGCCATTTTGTTCCTTCGGGTTCAAGTACTCTGAAGGAGGTAGCGCAGCTTTTTTGACTGCCCCGTCCCACGGCAAACTCACACACCATAATAGGCCATCCCATAAGGAGCAGGAAGGCAAGATAAATGATGATAAAAGCGGCTCCGCCGTACTGCCCTGTCATGTAGGGGAATTTCCACACATTTCCAATTCCAATTGCACAGCCGGCGGAAACCAGAATAAAGCCCAGGCGGCTGCCAAATTTTTCTCTTGATTTCATTTGTTTTCTCCCTTAATTTTCGTTTTCCACAATAGCTTCATTATAAAGATAAAACCATAGGAATGTCAAACAAACTTTTACTGTGTTTAAAGCAGGTTGACATATGACTACCAATGCGTTAAATTATAATTAAGGTAGTCAAGTGTAAACCCAAAAGAACAGGGAGAAGGAAAAATGATCAAGTTATCGGAAGCAGAATGGAAGGTAATGAGTCTTTTATGGCAGGAGTCGCCACAGACGATGATGCAGCTGACCAATCATTTTAAGGAAACCACAGGGTGGACGAAGCATACAGTGATGACTTTTTTGCGCCGTATGGAGGAAAAGAAGGCGGTGCATCACGAAGATGGAGGACGGGCAAAGCTATATTATCCGGATATCTGCCAGGAAGAGGCGGTGATGCAGGAAACAGAGGAATTTCTGGAGAAGGTTTTTGGCGGCAGGATGGGTCTGATGCTTAATACCATGGTGGAGAAAAAGGCATTGTCCAGGGAGGAGATTGCGGAACTCCATGAGATTCTCCGAAAGGCGGAAGAAGAGCAGTAGAAGGCGGAAAAGAAGGTATGGGGAGGAGGGTATATGACAGAGGTCTTTGTGGGTGCAACGGTTTTAATTGTGACGGTGTCAGGGCTTCGGCGTATCACTATGGGACGGATCTCCATGGGAATGCGGTACGGACTGTGGCTGATGGTAGCGGCAAGGCTTGTAATTCCGGTAAATTTTGGAAACAGTTCTGTCAGTGTAATGGTTCCGGTGCAGGGGGCAGGAGAATATGTTTCAGGTATCATGGAAACAGCGCCAGATAAAACAGCGGCAGAAGGCGGCAGTCCCATAGTGTTGGAGAAGCTGACTGAAAAAAATGAAAACAGAGAAAAGCTGTTTCGCAAGGCAGCGCTGGGAATCTGGATTACGGGAATCCTGGTGGCAGGAGGTTCTATGATGATGGGGCAGGCACGCTTGCTGGCGTATCTGCGGCGGACAAGGGAAGAAGTGCCGGTTGATCGTCTGCCAGATCCATGGTTCCAGCGGCTGGAGCAGCAAAAGCTCCGCGTTTATACGGTTCCGGGCTTACCCAGTCCCTGCATTGCGGGGCGCAGCATTTATCTGCTGCCTGAGACATTACAGGGAGGGGAAGGAGAACTGGCTCATATTCTGGCGCATGAGTATGCCCATGAGGTACAGAAAGATATTCTTTGGGCAGCCGTACGCAGCCTCCTGTGCGTGATCTATTGGTTTCATCCTTTGGTATGGGCAGCGGCATATGGTGCAAAACAGGATAGTGAGCTTGCCGCTGACGAGAAGGCGATCAGACTGTTGGGGGAATCGGAGCGGTATGCATATGGAAGGACGCTGCTTGGGGTTTGGGGCAGTGGATACAACAGAAGCAGCTATACAGGGGTAGTTTTAACGATGAATGACAGTGGGAAGAGAATGAAAGAGAGGGTGCTTATGATCGCGGATAAAAAGAAGAAAAGCAGTCTTATGGCTGGAGTTGCGGTTCTGATTATGCTGCTTGCTTGCGGCTGCTCTTTTACCGGGGCAAAAGTGTCGGAAGCGGATGTAACAGAGATAAAAGAAATGGGCATAAAAGAAACAGATACAGAAGAAGCGGATATAAAAAGTGAAGAAGTGGAAGAGGCGCTGATTCTCCAAGTGAATGAGATTGTGGCAGGAATGAACGTTACGGCGGAGACATATGAAGAAAACAGCCAGGAGATGAAGGATTCCCTTGAAAGAATGAAAGGGGAGTGGGAGCAGGCAGTACAGAACGGAGAAGAGGAGGAGCAGGCATATCTCAGGATAGCAATAGAAGCTTATGAAAAGAAGATAGAGGAAGCGGAAGAAGGGCTTCGGATCAGGATGGATATGCTTGAGGAGGAAAAAGAACGGCTCCAGAGGGAGCTTGATCAGATATCTCCCTCCGCCATCCGGTAGCCGATCCCGATCTCCGTAAACACATATTCCGGGGCGGCAGGATTTTTCTCGATTTTTCGGCGGATGTTTGCCATATTCACCCGAAGGATCTGGTTGTTGTTATCCGTGTAGGGTCCCCATATTTTTTCCATCAGGAAGGTATAGGTAAGAACCTTGCCGGAATTTCTCGCAAGCAGGGTCAGGAGCTTATATTCGATCTGTGTCAGATGGATCATGGTTCCGCTAAGAGTGACCATGTGATCCTCAAAGTTGACAGTCAGTTCTTTATAGTGATAAGGCTTTTGATGAATGGAAGAGAGATCCTGCATTTGCCTGCTGTGGCGCAGGGAGGTGCGGATGCGCGCCAAAAGCTCCACCGTACTAAAGGGCTTGGTAATATAGTCGTCACTGCCGCAATCCAGCGCCCGCGCCTTTTCGTGTTCATTGGTGCGGGCGGAAATGACGATCACCGGAACGGCAGTCCATTCCCGAAGTTCCCTGATCACATCCAGACCATCCAGATCGGGAAGCCCAAGATCCAGGAGGATCAGATCAGGGCAGAGGGATGCGGCAAGATGCAGCCCCTCTTCACCGGCAGAGGCGCAGGTGATCTTATAGCCTTGATTTTTCAGGGTAGTTGCAATAAAAGAGCGAATATTCTCTTCATCCTCGATCAGTAAAATGCTGTTTTGAGAAAGTGGATTGGTTTTCATAATGATTCCTCCCTGGGAAGTGTAAAAATGAACTGGCAGCCTTTTGTATGATTGCTTGCCGAGATAGTGCCGTTGTGTGCCGCGACAATGGTTTTGCAGATGGAAAGACCGATTCCCATCCCTTTATGACCATCGGAACTGCTTTCGGGGGTATAGCTGGAACCGTCAAATATGGTGTTGATCTTATGGGGGGCGATGCCCACCCCATAGTCCCGGACGCAAAAGGAAACCTCCTTTTCAGTACAGGTAACGGTTAGTTCTACCGGTAATTGACTGCCTGAATGGACAACGGCATTTTCCAGAAGGTTGATGATCACCTGCTCGATCAGCATGGCGTCCATGGGGATCATCAGAAAATCCTCCGGCACCTGTACTTTGACCGGAAAATCAGGAAGCCGTTTGTGAAAACGGAAGACGGCTTCTGAAACCACTTCTTCTACCGATTCCGGCGCTGTGACGATTTTCATGGAATTTTGATTGATTCGTGTAACGGATAAGAGGTTTTCCACCATATTTAACAGCCAGTTGGAATCCTCCCGGATCAATTCTACCAGGTTTCGTTTTTCTTCATCGGAAAGAGAATCATAGTTGTCGATATAGGCGGAGCTGTTTCCGATTATGCCGGTTAACGGCGTGCGCAAATCATGAGAAACGGAGCGCAGAAGGTTTGCCCGCATTTTTTCTTTTTCCGCATCCATCAAAAGCTTTTCTCTTTCTACAATCGCTTCCGCCTGTTTCTTGATCTGGGTGGTCATAGCGCTCACCATAAGGGAAATGACCAGCGTAAAGACAAAGGTGACGGGATATCCGGTGAGGGTAAAATTTACATGAAAATAAGGATAAGTAAATAAGTAGTTGATTGCCACAACGCTTACCAGAGAAGCGGCAATACCGTAAAGGTAACCGGTGGTAAAACGTGCCGTCAGTACGAGAGCGATAATATATACCAATGCAATATTTGCCGGGTTTTCAGGGATCATATCAAAAAACCAGAATGAAATGGCAGTGGCAGCGGCAAGAATCAAAGTGGTAAGCAGGGCGTCCTTAAAGGGCGCTTTTTTTGTTTTATTCTTCCAAAAAAGTTGAATCATAGCGGCGTTTCCTTTCCTTTTGATTATACCGTTTCTCTAAAATCAGGGCAATTCTTTCCGGAACTATTATCTGTTAAAATAGCGTTAAGATTCATGCGGCCGTAGCATTTTGAAATTAAAACTTACAAATGTAAAAATTCATAGCAATTAGAAAAAAAGTGTTTTATAATGAAAGTAATTTCGTGTGCAACGGGAAAATAGTTATCTGATAAAGGAAAAATAAAGAATGGATAAAAATATAAAAAAATATATGTTGATATTGGCGGCGGCGGGGGTGATTATCCTTGCTGTGATTATTGGGGTTTTTATCTCCTCCTATAAAAGCAGTAAAGAAGCCCGTGAGGCGGTGCAGGAACAGCTGAATCAGCCCCAGGTCATTCCGCTGGAACCGGAAGAAGAGAAAATGGAGGAGAAGGAGGAAGAAAAAACTTCTGAACAGCCAACGCCTTCTCCTGCATCTTCGGCATCTCCGGAGAATACAGGAGAGGTGATGGTGGGAGCCCTGGATGATGCGGAAGATCCCCAGGAATCCGGTGTAACCGGAACGGAAGAAAAGGGGGCGGAGGTAGATTTATCTGCGCTGCCTGCCGATGCAAGCAATGGAAATATGGTCACCACCGGAATTGATGTGTCCAAATATCAGGGAACCATTGACTGGACCAAGGTGAAGGAGGCAGGGGTTGAATTTGCCATGATCCGTGTAGGGTATCGGGCGAAGTCCACCGGGGAGATTTTTGAAGACCCCACGGCAAGGTACAATATGCAGGAAGCGCAGGCTGTTGGGATTAAACTGGGGGCTTACTTCTTTTCCTCTGCCGTGAATGTGGAGGAAGCAAGGGCGGAGGCAGCCTTTACAAGAGACATTATTGCAAAATATAAGATCACCTATCCGGTGGCGTATAACTGTGAGGATTTTACCTCCCCGGACAGCAGGCAGTATGGGCTGGATGCCGCCGCAAGAACCGAGCTTGCCTGCGCGTTTCTGGATGAGATCGCAGCAGGGGGATATACGCCCATGTTTTATGCTGCAAAAGGGGAGTTGGAAGGCAGCGCCCAATGGGACACCCAGACCCTTTCCGGTAAATATAAAATATGGGTGGCGCAGTATCCTGCGCAGCCCTACCCCCAGACTGCTGCCTCCAGCTATACGGGAAGCCATGCAATGTGGCAGTATACCAGCCAGGGGACGGTAGCAGGGATATCGAAAAAAACGGATGTGAACGTTGCTTATTTTGGTTATGACCAGGAGGCTGCTCCCAAGGATGAGACGCCGGCGGAGGTGGTGGAGGCAGATCCGGAGGTTGGCATCATTTTTACGGAAGTAAATGAGACGGTGACGGCGAAACAGGAGACGAACCTCCGAACAGAACCCAGTACTTTAAACGATGCTTCTGTTGTGGGAAAGCTGGTTCACGGAGATACGGCAACAAGAACGGGAATTGGCCACAACGGCTGGTCCAGGGTGATCTACAACGGTCAGACCTTATATGCAGTTACCAGCTATCTTACAACGAATATGGAGGACACAGGGCAGCAGGCGCCGCCCCAGGGACCTGTATATACGCCTGTGAGCGAGCAGGTGACCGCAAAAATGGAAACCAATTTAAGGACGGAACCCAGCACTGCAAACCCGGATACTGTGGTGGGGCTTCTGCACAACGGAGAGGTTCTTACCAGAACGGCGATCGGTGACAATGGCTGGTCACAGCTTGATTTCAATGGACAGACAGTATATGCAGTGAGCAGTTATCTGACCACGGTGGAATAGGATACAGGAGGAGCCATGCAGATACAAAATAATTATCATTCTTTTTCCGATGCAGGGTATCAAAATCCACATACCCATCATTTTACCAAATGCCTTCATGAGGAAGAACACCATAAAAGAGAAAGCGCTGCCAGCGGAATCAGAAAGGATGCCGTGGAGGCGGCTTCCAGAGATCAGGAAAAGAACCTGGATGAGGCTCTGACAGATGGCTTGGGCAGCAGAGGAAGAGCCGGTGGATTAAAAAGAGGGCTGGGAAGGATCAGGGGAATATGGGAAGCCATGGGAGAGGAAGGAAAAGGAGAGTCCGAAAAAGCTTCCTCCCTTCAGGGGACGTCCCAAACCTCTCACATCTCCCATACCCAGGAGAATACAGCAGGGGTCACATCCCTTATACGGCTGGGACTTCCGGAGCGGATTGTCAATAAATGGGAGTATGTGAGAGAAAAGGTAAAGACAGGCATCAAGTCCGCCCTGAAGCGGTTTGGCAAAGAGAAAGACACCTTTGAAACCCTGTCCGATCCCAAGGGGCGTTTTGCGGGAAAAGGGGAGACAAGGGAGCAATATTCCGAAAAAACGGGAAAAGGTACAAGAAAGCAGGAACCGGTTACCCTCACCGCCGCCATGCAGGATACCCACTTAATGGATTCCTATAGCAAAAAGGGAGAGTACTGCCGCATAAACGAAAACCTTACCTACCAAAAGAACCGAGTGGAGCATAAATAGTGACAGGTCGATTCAGATCCCTTAATGGGCTTCAAAACGGTGAATAAGTGCTTGATAAACTTGGCTGAAACAGGTATACTTAGACATAGGTGCGAACCGTCAGAGAAGGCGGGTTTTGGCTGAAAAGTATAGGGAATCTGGGGAGAGGCTGCTATGGGGTACGGAGAAATACCTTACGAGAAAAGAATCAAGGATAACATCCGAAATTATTCACTGTCCAATCTTTATGATATGGAGCTGATCAAAAAGTATCTGATGAATCTTGCGGAAATTTTGGAGATCAATGTGTTGCTGACAGACCGCAGAGGTGAAAAGGAGATTGTGATTGGCGACAGCTTTTTGGGGGTGCATCCTCAGGTGGAAAAGGAACCTGGGAGAAAGCTTCGTGTGCAGAACCGCACTATAGGGCATCTTTATATTAAGGAGCTTTCTCAGAGCAAAGATCAGCGATTGATCAATGAGATGATGGACGGAACGGTCGCACTCCTTGCAAAACTGGGAGAGGAAGTATATCTGCACCGGGAGAGCAGTATTTATCTGGAAGAGCTGGAGAAGCAGGTGGAGGATAAGACCCATAAGATCACCCAGGATGAGAGGGAAGATATCCTTACAGGGGTTTACAATAAAATATATTTCGAAAACAGAATGAAGATCATTGACCGGTCCGAGGTGGTGCCGGTGGCGGTGATCAATGTGAATATTAACGATTGGAAGTTTGTAAACGATCATTTTGGGGATGAGGAAAGCGACAGGCTGATCCGGATCGTTGCAGATATTCTGAAGGAGGAAGCAAAACCCTATTTTATCACTGGCAGAATTGACGGGGATGTATTCGGCGTTTTGATTCCCATGGCGGAGGACGGAGAGGCGGAAGCTTTTGGCGCCCGGGTGCAGGAGAGATGTAATTCCTATGAGGATCAGATTCTGGCGCCTTCCGTGGCGGTAGGCATCGTGCATAAGACCAATATAGAGGAAGCCCTGGAGGATCGTCTTTCAGACGCAGAATATGAGATGTTCAACAACAAGTTTGAGGTTAAAAACGCACCCGGCTACCGAGCGAGACTGGAAAAGGGACTTACAGTTTCATAAGGACAGAATAAAGCGAAAGAAAAAGAGTGTGCCTGAGTTGGAAAGGGCACGCTCTTTATAATTCTAAACTATTTATTAAATCAACAGATAAAAGGAAAAATGAGATAATAAGAGAAAACAGGAGTAAAAATGAGATAATAAGATAAAAGTGAAGAAAATGAACTTGTAATACCGCTTGCAAAGGAAAGCATATAAAATTAATATAAGTTCTAGTGATTAGCACTCGAACCATATGAGTGCTAACAAGGAGAAAAGTTAAAAGGATGCAACGAAAATAAGGAGGCAGTTAAAATGAAGTTAGTACCATTAGCGGACAGAGTTGTATTAAAACAGTTAGTAGCGGAAGAAACCACCAAGTCAGGTATCGTTTTACCCGGACAAAATAAGGAAAAACCCCAGCAGGCGGAAGTAGTTGCAGTAGGTCCCGGGGGCGTGGTAGACGGCAAGGAGATCAAAATGGAAGTAAAGGTTGGCGATCAGGTCATTTACTCCAAATATGCAGGCACAGATGTGAAAGTGGAAGAGGAAGAATATATCATTGTAAAACAAAGCGATATTTTAGCAGTGATCATGTAAGTTAAGTTTTCAGCAAACAGAATTTATAAAACAGGAGGCAAAAACAATGGCAAAAGAAATCAAATACGGAGCAGAAGCTCGTGCAGCGCTGGAATCAGGTGTGAATCAGCTGGCGGATACAGTGAGAGTAACATTAGGACCCAAAGGAAGAAACGTAGTGCTTGACAAATCCTATGGCGCTCCCCTGATCACAAACGACGGCGTTACCATCGCCAAGGAAATTGAACTGGAAGATGCTTTTGAAAACATGGGCGCACAGCTGGTTAAGGAAGTGGCAACCAAGACAAACGATGTTGCCGGTGACGGAACCACAACCGCTACCGTCCTTGCACAGGCAATGGTAAACGCAGGAATGAAAAATCTTGCTGCAGGCGCAAATCCCATTATTTTAAGAAAGGGTATGAAAAAGGCTACCGATGTTGCTGTTGCCGCAATTGAAAAAATGAGTTCTAAGGTAAACGGCAAGGAGCATATTGCAAGAGTAGCTGCAATTTCAGCCGGTGACGATGAAGTGGGTAAACTGGTAGCGGACGCAATGGAAAAGGTTTCCGGAGACGGCGTTATCACCATCGAAGAGAGCAAGACCATGCAGACAGAGCTGGATCTTGTAGAAGGTATGCAGTTTGACAGAGGCTATATTTCCGCATATATGGCAACCGACATGGATAAAATGGAAGCGGTTCTCGAGAATCCTTACATTTTGATTACAGATAAGAAGATCTCCAATATTCAGGAGATACTGCCCCTGTTAGAGCAGGTGGTACAGTCCAGCGCAAAGCTGCTGATCATCGCAGAAGATGTAGAAGGCGAAGCCCTTACCACTTTGATCGTCAATAAACTCCGTGGAACCTTCAATGTGGTTGCTGTTAAGGCGCCCGGCTATGGCGACAGAAGAAAGGCAATGCTGGAGGATATCGCCATTCTTACAGGCGGTCAGGTGATCAGCGACGAGCTTGGTCTTGACTTAAAGGAAACCACAATGGATCAGCTGGGTCGTGCAAAATCCATTAAGGTTCAGAAGGAAAATACCGTTATCGTGGACGGCGAAGGCGACAAGGCGGCAATTGCAGCAAGAATCAACCAGATCAAGGGACAGATCGAAGAGACTACTTCTGATTTTGATAAAGAAAAATTACAGGAAAGACTTGCAAAGCTTGCAGGCGGCGTAGCTGTTATCCGTGTTGGCGCTGCTACCGAGACAGAGATGAAGGAAGCGAAGCTTCGTCTGGAGGATGCTCTTGCAGCAACCAGAGCGGCAGTTGAGGAAGGCATTATCTGCGGCGGCGGTTCTGCTTATATCCATGCAGCTAAGGAAGTTGTAAAGATGGCGGATCAGCTGGAAGGCGACGAAAAGACTGGCGCACAGATCGTTTTGAAAGCGTTGGAAGCTCCTTTGTATCACATTGTTGCAAACGCAGGGCTGGAAGGCAGCGTAATCATCAATAAGGTAAGCGAGTCCCAGGTGGGCGTAGGCTTTGATGCATTAAAGGAAGAGTATGTCGACATGGTAGCAGCAGGTATCCTTGACCCTGCAAAGGTTACAAGAAGCGCTCTTCAGAACGCTACAAGCGTTGCATCCACGCTTCTTACCACAGAGTCTGTTGTGGCGAACATCAAGGAAGACGCACCGGCAATGCCTGCAGGCGGTCCGGGAATGGGCGGTATGATGTAAGCTCTGGGAGAGAACAGGCTATAAAAGTATAAATGGAAACGCGTGCAGTTGGGCGCGCGATACAGAAAGACAGGTATGCTATCATGGATAGCATACCTGTCTGCTTTCATTGACGAAACTGAAAAAAAAATATATAATATTTTAAAATGTGCAAAAATGGCATATACTGTATGCAACTGAAAGCGTGAGACTATGACGGAAGAAAAAAATACACAGCAAATGAAAAGTGAAGTCGTATTTGACAATGGCAGAATTGAAGACATCCAGGAATTTCAAAGTCCCGAGCAATTGTACAGGGATCTTATTTTGCGTGTTCAAAAATATCATCCTTCCGATGATATTTCCTTAATAGAAAAAGCCTATCATTTGGCGGCGAAGGCTCATGAAAATCAAGTGCGCAAGTCAGGAGAGCCTTATATTATACATCCCCTTTGCGTGGCGATCATCCTTGCAGACCTGGAGATGGATAAAGAAACCATGGCGGCAGGGCTTCTTCATGATGTGATTGAAGACACCATCATGACGGAGGATGAGATACGGGAGCAGTTCGGAGGCGATGTTGCGCTTCTTGTGGACGGCGTGACAAAGCTGGAGCAGTTGAATTTTATGGATGCCAACGGAGATAAGACCCTGGACCGTTTTGAGATGCAGGCGGAGAATCTGCGTAAAATGTTCCTTGCCATGGCAAAGGATATTCGGGTTATCCTGATTAAGCTTGCAGACAGGCTTCATAATATGCGTACCTTAAAATATAAAAGCCCGGAAAGCCAGCAGAGGATCGCCAGGGAAACCATGGAGATTTATGCGCCTATTGCCCAGCGGCTGGGCATTTCCAAGATCAAGGTGGAATTGGACGATCTTTCCTTAAAATATTTGGAACCGGAAGCTTACTATGACCTGGTGGATAAAATTGCCGTGCGCAAGAGCGTGCGTGAAAAATACATTCAAAGTATTGTAGACGAAGTAAGCGAGCACATTCAGAATGCAGGGATTAAGGCACAGATCGACGGCCGGGTAAAGCACTTTTTCAGTATTTACAAAAAGATGAAAAATCAGAGTAAAACCATAGATCAGATCTATGATCTGTTTGCGGTACGTATTATTGTGGATACGGTGAAGGACTGCTATGCGGCGCTGGGTGTGATCCATGAAATGTATAAACCCATCCCAGGGCGTTTTAAAGATTACATTGCCATGCCTAAGGTGAATATGTATCAATCCCTGCACACCACATTGATCGGCAATAACGGTCAGCCCTTCGAGATACAGATCCGCACCTACGAGATGCATAAGGCGGCAGAGTACGGCATTGCCGCCCACTGGAAATATAAGGTCGCGTCCGACGGCAAGAAGATAGAGGATTCAGAGGAAGAAAAGCTGTCCTGGCTGAGACAGATCCTGGAGTGGCAGCGGGATATGTCAGATAACAAGGAATTTATGAATCTGCTGAAAAGTGATCTGGATCTTTTCTCAGACAGTGTTTATTGCTTTACCCCTACAGGAGAGGTGAAAAACCTTCCTGCAGGCTCCACCCCCATTGACTTTGCCTACAGCATTCACAGTGCAGTGGGAAACAAGATGATCGGTGCAAGAGTCAACGGCAAGCTGGTAACCATTGATTATGAGATCAAAAACGGCGACCGGATCGAGATCATGACTTCTCAGAATTCCAAAGGGCCCAGCAGGGACTGGCTGAATGTGGTGAAAAGCACACAGGCTCATAATAAGATCAATCAGTGGTTTAAAAATGAATTCAAAGAAGAAAACATTACCAAGGGTAAGGAGCTTTTAAGCGTTTATTGCAGGGCAAAGGGCATTAACATGCCGGAGATCATGAAAACCGAATATATGGAAGGCATTATGCGCAAGTATGGCTTTCGGGATTGGGATTCCGTACTGGCGGCGGTAGGGCATGGCGGCTTAAAAGAAGGGCAGATTATCAATAAGATGCTGGAGCTTTATGCCAAGGAGCATAAGAAGAAGCTCACAAATGAGGAAGTGCTTGCTTCTGTGGGAGGAAGCGAATCCCTTCCAAGACCTTCTCAGATGAAGGCAAGAGGCGGTATCGTGGTCAAAGGAATCCATGATGTGGCGGTGCGGTTTTCCAAATGCTGTTCCCCGGTACCGGGAGACGAGATCGTTGGATTTGTTACCAGAGGACGAGGCGTCTCCATACACAGAACAGACTGCATCAATATTATAAACCTTCCTGAAATGGAACGGGAGCGGCTGATCGATGCAGAGTGGGAAGGTTCTCCGGATGAGGCGACCAACGAGAAATATTTGGCGGAGATCAAAATTTATGCGAATAACAGAAACGGTCTTTTGGCGGATATATCCAAGGCATTGACAGAGAAGGATATTGATATTCTCTCTATGAACACAAGGGTCAATAAGCAGGGGATCGCTACTCTTGCCACTTCCTTTGAGATCAGCAACAGAGATGAATTGATTCGTATTGTGGATAAGATCAGGTCCATAGAAAGCGTGGTAGATGTTGAGAGGACTACGGGATAAAAGGAGGAAAATATGGCGGAACTGAAAATTGGAAGGATCGTATTGGGGGTATGTCAGACCAATTGCTATTTTGTCTATGAGCAGGGCGGACATGAGGTGATTCTTTTTGATCCGGCAGACAAGGGGGATTATCTTTATGAAAAACTAACGGAAAAAGGATTTGCAGTAGCTGCTATCTTATTGACCCATGGGCATTTTGACCATATCTGGGGTGTGGAAGAGCTGAAGCGGCGCTCCGGCGCTAAAGTTTATGCCTATGAAGGGGAAAAGGAGGTCTGTGAGGATGCGGAAGTAAATGTTTCAGGAAATACCGGCAGACCCTGTACGGTGAAGGCGGATGTGTATGTAAAGGACGGCGAGGGCATTACTGTGGCTGGAATGACCTGTAAGGTAATTGCAACCCCCGGGCATACAAAAGGCAGCTGCTGCTATTACTTTGAAGATGATAAAATCCTGCTAAGTGGAGATACTTTATTTCAGGAATCGGTGGGGCGGACAGATCTGCCTACCGGCAGTATGGGCGCGCTGGTGCGTTCCGTAAAGGAAAGGCTTCTTCCGCTGCCGGAAGATGTAAAAGTATACCCGGGGCACGGTGAAGCTACTTCTATTGGATACGAAAAAAAGTATAATCCTTTTTTATAAGGAATGGACAGAAAGGAAAGATAAATGACAACAAAGATAAAATTGTTAGCAGCAGGCCTGTTGATCGCAATAACCTTTGCCGGATGCGGCAAAAAGGAGGAGCCGGTTCCGGAGCCGGTAAAAGAGGAAATTCCGGCGCCTACCGCAGAGGCGGAACCATCCCCCGAACCGGAGGCAACCCCGGAGGTTGTGGAAAGAGTGGAAGTGGACGGTAAAATGGAGAGTTATCTTACCGGAGAGTGGAAGCCTACGGAAGTGGTAAACAGACGTCCCATTGCGGTGATGATTCCCAATAACTCAGCGGCAATGCCTCAATATGGCATCTCAAAGGCAAGCATCATATACGAAGCCCCCGTGGAAGGTAGAATTACCAGATTGATGCCTGTTTTTGAGGACTTTGATGATCTGGAAAGAATCGGACCTGTGCGAAGCAGCCGGGACTATTTTGTATATGTGGCGATGGGATATGAAGCCCTTTACTGTAACTGGGGGCTGGCAAGACCTTATGTGGAAGAGTTGATCAACCGGGATACGGTGCAGAATATCAGCGCAGGGGTTGAGGGGATATACAATCCGGCGCACGAGGCTTTCGACAGAGTCAGCCGTCCGGGGTATGCTACGGAATTTACGGGATATCTTTTTATAGACGGCATGGAAAAGGCGGCGGAACGTCTGAACTATGACTGGAAATATGACGATGCCTATGTGCCTCCTTTTACCTTCGCGCCTCAGGGAGAAAGAGCGGAGGCAAACTATCAGAATAAAACCGATGCCCAGGTCTGCTATCCGGGCGGCCAGGCAGGTAACCAGGGCGGTTACGGCGCATACAACCCTTATTTTGAATATAATGAACAGGATCAGCTTTATTACCGTTACCAAAACGGAAAGGAACAGAAGGATGAACTGGACGGAAGCCAGCTTGCCGTATCCAATGTGGTATTCCAATATTGCCATGGGGAGGTAAGAGATTCCCACGATTATCTTGCTTTTGGAGTTCATGGAGAAGGAGACGCGCTGGTATTTACCGGCGGAAAGGTGATCAAGGGAACCTGGGAGCGGTATGACGGGGATGCGACGCCTGCGAAATTCCTGGATGAAAACGGCGAGGAGATTTTTTTTAACAGGGGAAAGACCTGGGTATGCTGCATCTGGCAGGAATATGGAGAGTTTGTGGAATACAAATAAGTCTTTAGTAGAATCTGTTTTGTCTCATTTGGGCATATTAACACCTGTGGTTTACAACCGCAGGTGTTTTGTGTATAATACCACTTGTGGGCGTTGGCAAAAGCCTGCCTGCCGGACATTGACAATTAAATAGAAACGATGAACTGTCATTGTTTCCCGAATCTAGCGCCATGGCCTTTTACGGAAAGAAGTCTCCGAAAGGAGATCTGAGGAAAGGTTGACGAGGTAAAGAGTGATCGAAAATTCGGCGGATGCTCTTTCGTACTTCCTTCGGTGCGAGATATACCGGCAAATATGCGGGTAACTGCAAAACAAATACGGTATAACGGAGGAAACTGTGTTTTAATGGAACATGGTGAGTGAAACAACGCGCAGGCGCAGCAGGCGCTCTGATCGCATATGATTAATAGATAGAGAAAGATGAGGGAAACAAAATGTGTGGAATTATCGGATATACAGGAAAAGGAAATGCCAGGGAAATTATGCTGGATGCGTTGGAGCTTTTAGAGTACAGAGGTTATGACAGCGCCGGAATTGCCCTTTTAAAGGACGGAGAAGTACATACCGTAAAGGCGGCGGGAAGAGTAAAAGATTTACGGGAACTGTGTGCACAGAAGAAACCGGAAGGGCAATGCGGAATTGGCCATACCAGATGGGCGACTCATGGAGGCGTGTGCGATGAAAATGCGCATCCCCACAGATTTGGCAGGGTAACGCTGATCCACAACGGCATCATTGAGAATTACAGGGAGCTGATAGAGAAATACAGGCTGGAAGGACAGCTGGCTTCCGAAACCGACAGCGAAGTAGTTGCGGCAGTGCTGGAGCACTTTTATACGGGAGATCCTTATTCGGCGATCCGCAGAACGGTGTTGAAGCTGAAGGGAACCTTTGCCCTTGGAATCTTGTTTGATGATCAGCCGGATAAAATTTTTGCTGTCCGCAACGTGAGTCCCATTGTGGCGGCGGCGACACAGGACGGGGCGATTTTTTCTTCTGATGTGGCGGCAATTGTGCCGTTCACAGCAGATTATTTTGTGGTACCCGAATTTCATGTAATCTGCTTATCCCCCGAGGGAGTGGAGATGTACGATTTGTCCGGCGATAAGGCGGAGATCCAGTGGATGAAGGTGGATTGGGATGTAAGCCGCAGCGGTAAGGGAGGCTATCCTTTTTACATGGAAAAAGAGATCATGGAACAGCCCCAGGTGATCGGGGAAACCATTCTTCCCAGAATCAAAGAAGGAAAACCTGACTTCTCGGAGGAGGGGATACCGGATAAAATTCTTGCAGACTGCAAAAGAATCTGTGTGATCGCCTGCGGAACGGCAATGCATGCGGGCTTAGTAGGCAAAAGCCTGATCCAGGCAATGATCGGCATTCATGTGGACGTTGTCATGGCGTCTGAATTCATGTACAATGATCCTGTAGTGGATAAGGATACTCTGGTGATTGCAATTTCTCAGTCGGGAGAGACCATCGACACACTGGAGGCGCTTAAGTTTGCAAGACAATGCGGTTCTCCCAGTATTTCCGTTGTGAATGTAAAGGGAGCTTCCATTGCCCGTGCCAGTGAGTATGTGATCTACACCAGTGCGGGACCGGAAATTGCGGTGGCAAGCACCAAAGCATATACCACCCAGCTTGCGGTTTTGTACCTGATTACGGCGAGAATGGCAATGGCGAGAGGACTCTGGAAGGAGGAGGAGCTGAAGGCATTTATGAAGGAGCTTCAACGTGTTCCGGAGGTGATGCAGAAGGTGCTGGACACAAGAGAGGAGATCCACCGTCTTGCTGGTACAATCCTGAATGCAAGGGATGTGTTCATGATCGGAAGAGGTCTGGACTATTCCATTCTGCTGGAGGGTTCCCTGAAGCTGAAGGAGGTTTCCTACATTCATTCGGAGGCATATGCTTCCGGTGAATTAAAACACGGAACGATCGCGCTGATTACAGAGGACACCCCGGTGGTTGCAGTGGTAACACAGGAAAAATTAAAGAGCAAGGAGCTTTCCAATATCAGGGAAGTACAGTCCAGAGGGGCAAGGGTGCTGCTTTTGATCAAGGACGGCGAGACCCTGGACGAAGGAGAAAAGTGGAGTTGTGTTTACAGACTTCCGGTAATGGAAGATCCTTTTATGGTAATGCCTGCATCCATTGTGCTGCAGTTGATTGCCTATTATGTATCGCTGGATAAGGGGCTGGATGTTGATAAACCCAGAAATCTGGCAAAAGTAGTTACAGTAGAATAAAGAACAGGGAAGCAATGACAAAGATGAGAGAAGAACATTTAATTGGAGTAACCGTAAATCAGGCAGGATTTGAATATGACATTCATGCGTTGGTGAAGGCATTTTATCCTGCCTGTGAAGTGAAAGTGAGCGTAACAAACGAAGAAAAGGAAAGCTCAGGTCCGGGACTGCCGGATCTGAATATCCTTTTTACCCGGGAAGCCGTTCTGATCTCCCTGATCGGAGAGGGGGAAGGCGCCGCTTCTTTTACAGGTAAAAAGGTGGAGATCACAGAGGACATGCCCAGACCTGAGGTGAAAAACCGTTTAAAGCTTCTTTTGTATGTGATGTTATCGGAGCATACGGGAAAACAGCTTCCATGGGGAACCCTTACGGGGATACGTCCCACCAAGATTCCCATGACTATGCTGGAGGAAGGCAAAAGTGATCAGGATATCATGAAATATATGAAAGATACTTATCTGATCAGCGATGAGAAGGGCGGACTTGCCATTGAAATTGCCAAAAGAGAAAAAAAGCTGCTGGAGACCATTCACTATGAGAATGGATACAGCCTTTACATTGGAATTCCCTTTTGCCCAACTACGTGTCTGTATTGCTCTTTTACCTCTTACCCAATTGTATCCTGGAAAAAGCGGGTTGGGGAATATCTGGATGCATTGGAGAAGGAAATCGAATATGTGGCAGAAGGCTTTCGGGATAGGATACTGGATACCATTTATATTGGCGGAGGGACGCCCACTACATTGGAGGCACCGGAACTTTCCAGGCTTTTAGGGAAGATCAACAGTAGCCTTGACCTTTCCCATTTAAAGGAGTTTACAGTGGAAGCGGGGCGGGCGGATAGTATTACGCCGGAAAAGCTACAGGCATTGAAGGAAGGCGGCGTTACCCGAATTTCTGTCAATCCCCAGACAATGAAGCAGGAGACTCTGGATCTGATTGGAAGAAGACATACGGTAGAGCAGGTAAAGGAAGCCTTTGCCATGGCAAGGGAGGCTGGCTTTACCAATATTAATATGGATCTGATCCTGGGACTTCCGGAGGAAGAGGCGTCAGATGTAAGAAATACCATAGAAGAGGTGAAAGCATTAGCGCCGGACAGCCTCACAGTACATTCCCTTGCCATCAAGCGCGCTTCTAACATGAGTAAATGGATAGAGGAAAATGGTATTTCCACTTTGCGCAATACAGATGAGACTATGGGGATTACGGCGGATGGGGCAAGGGCTATGGGAATGGTACCCTACTACCTGTACCGCCAGAAAAATATGTCCGGAAATTTTGAGAACGTAGGGTATGCAAAGGAAGGGAAATTTGGAATCTACAATATTTTGATTATGGAGGAGAAACAGGCGATCGCAGCCTTAGGCGCCGGAGCAATCAGCAAACGTCTGTATCAGGATGGACGGATCGAGCGATGCGAGAATGTGAAGGATGTAGCGCTCTATATAGAAAAAATTGATGAAATGATTCAAAGAAAGCGGAAGCTGTTTGAGGATAAATAAAAGAAGCAGGGGCATCCTGAAAAATGGAACATATGGACTGTTGTAATAAAAGCCGTGCCATATACGGTATTGACGAAAAGCATATAAAGTACGATAGTCAAATATAGCTCTAGAGTGGGAAAAGCACAATCCCGTAAAATTTATGCATAGTATTACAAAAGATAATTCGTGAGGGAATTAGTTCATGCGTAGTAGTTATGAAGACTTTTTACGGCGGCTGAACCAGTATAGGATGCGCCTAAATATGACACAGGAAGCGGCAAGCAGCGCGCTGGGTATTACCCAGAGCCAGTTCAGTAAAATGGAGCTTGGCAGGACGATCATGCCCTATAAAGCGTTAGAAGCTCTGATCGGTCTGGGCTGGGATATTGATTATCTTATAACAGGAAAGGAATCTGTCAGGGAGATTTCTGAATTGAGAACCATGTTGGTGGAGGTAAGAGGGGATCGCAGGAGAGAATTGTCCGGCACGCTTGCCTGGCTGTTAAAACAGGGAATAGATAAAAGCGCTTTGGATTTAAATTTTGAAACGAAATGTGAAATTGAGATACTAAGGATGAAGGCAGATGTTGAAGCTTCAGATACCGTTCTGCACAAAATAAGAAAGATCTCAGGCATGGCACAGATTCCAATGGCTGAGAAACTTGGCGTTAATATTAAAAAATACCGTATGCTGGAGAAAAACAAGGTGAACCCTGATGCAGAGTTATTGTTTCGTATCTATGAGGTTACCGGGTGCAAGCCAAGTCTGCTTTTCAACTGTGACAATGTAGAAGAAACAATTATAGATGATTTGTGGAACCAGATCGCGCTGCCGGTCCGCAGGCAAATATTATCTATTGCAGAGCAGATGATCTCGCTTATCAGGATGTAGGTATTAGGATGAAGAAAACGGTATTAATTATTGAAGACAATCAAACCCAGTTGGAAATGCTCAGAAGACTGGTACTGGAAGTAAACAGGGAGACGGCAGTTTATACTGCAAGTGATGTACAGACAGCTTATCAGATCATGATGGAAAAGACCATTGATACTTTTCTGGTGGATATTATCCTGGATGTAAAGAAGCCGGGAGATACGTCAGGTGTACGGTTTGTAGAAGGGATCAGAACAATTCCCAAATATATGTTTACCCCGGTGCTGTTTATCACATCGCTTGAAGATACTACTAAATATGCTTACACAGATTTGAATTGTCTGGGTTATGTTGAAAAGCCTTTTTCACCGGAGAGTGTTAAACAGCTGGTGAAAAAGGCATTATATTTTTCTACCGATAAGGGAGAAAATAAGGATGAGTCTTTCTGCTTCAGAAAGGACGGAATTCTATACCCTGTTAAAATCAGGAATATTATTTACATAGAAACAATCAACCATGTAGTGATCGTGTATATGAAAACAGGCGGTTCATTGTCAGTACCTTATATAAGTTGTAAGCAGCTTATGGAGGATATGAATGCAAGCTGTTTTATGCAGTGCAGCAGAAATGTTATTATCAATCGGGACTACATTGAAAATATAGATCTGGCAAACAGATTTATCACCCTGAACAATGTGTCAAACAGGATTGAAATAGGAATCACATATAAGAAGAAAATCTTGGCGGAGTACGGAAATGGTAACTAATATTTGTTTGTTGTTGGAGGCATTGTCAATTATCTATTGCCTGCACTGTTTATATGGTGAGAAATTTAAACTGGATATTGCAACAACAAGCTTTTTGGCTATAGATATGATCATTATGACGATCATAAACTATTATGAGTTGTCTAAGGTTTATACAATGATTATTTATCCAATTATTGTCGTTTATTGTGGGATAAGGTTTGGATTTAAAATAAAGGAGATGATAACGAATGTAATAGTATGTATTATTATAAATGGTGGAATCCAAATGTTAGTAATGGTACCATTGCATTACATTTTAGGAGTAAGTCTTGTTTCAAATATCCAATTGTTGATTGTGAATTGCGTTGCACTTTCAATTGTTGTGTTGCTATTACCTAAGATAAAAATTGAAAGATTAGCATTTTATTTGCAAAAGCGTGAAAAAATATTAATTATTTCTTTAGGTGGTTGCTTTTTAATTATTACATTTTTACTCTTAAATTATAAAGGGTTTAAGTTGTTTGAACTTAATCAAACAATGCTGTTATTTATTAGTTTAGCTTTTATACTGGTTTTAACTGGGCAGGCAAGTGAGTATAAGGTAAGAGCCAAAGAAGTGGAAACAGAATTGAAAATGCATAAATTATATGCAGACTCATTTCAAGGTTTAGTCGAGAATATAAGATTAAAGCAACATGAATTTGATAACCATATTAATACATTATACAGCCAGCATTATATTTGTAAAACTTATGATGAATTAATCAAAGCCCAAAAGGACTATTGCCAATTGATCATGAAAGAAAATCAATTTAATAAACTTCTCACTATGGAAAGTTCTGTAGTTATTGGTTTTTTATACGCAAAATTTATAGAAATGGATAAGTTGGGTATTAATATTGCTTATAAAATTAGTACGGGAAATAGCGAGGCAGGTATTCCTGATTATAAAATTATTGAAATACTGGGTAACCTGTTAACAAATGCTGCTGAGGCTTTAAAAACGGAAGATCACTTAAATCAGTTGTTTGTATTACTTATAAATGAGGGAAAGTTTTTCGAGATTGAAGTCAGAAATGAGAGTCCTATTATTAATTTAGATGAAATTGATTCCTTCTTTAATAAAGGTTATAGTAAGAAGGGCGATGGAAGAGGGTTAGGTTTATACAATGTAAAATGTATATGTGAGGAATATTTGTTGGACATCATACCTGAGAATATGGAGATCGAGGGAAAGAATTGGTTATCCTTTAAGGTAGTAAAAAGGGAAAGTTCATTAATTGGTAATTGCGAGAAAGAAAAAAGAGTGAATGGTAAATAATAAATAGTAAGATACCGCGCCAATGAAGGAAGAAAATCATTGGCACGGTATTTTATTATTCTTCAGGATATTTGTATTCTCCAAAGAAAATAATGCTTGCAATATCAACGCTCATCCATGCTCCCCACATCATACAAGTAAGTAATAAAGGCTTAGTAAGTTTAATAAGCTTCTCTTTCACGGTAATTTTCCTCCTTCTTTAGTAATTTGGCAGCAGACAGCTGCAGGGTATGTAATATAATAACCCAGAACCCACAGGTGATATATGGATTCTCAGGAACTATATACGCAAGAGCGAGGTAAAAGAAAATAATCAGAAAAGCCTGTAGCTTTACCCGTTTGGTGCAGTCATTACTAAGTGGGCGATGTACTGAGGATGTTACAGGACCAATATAATAATTGCATAGCATACAAATAAACAAGAGGATCAACTGGAATACTTTATTTACAGGAATAAGGGGAAGTACTGCCAGGGATAAAAACATATATGAAAAGGAAACCAAAAAGCAGGAAATGTATTTTTTGCAGTGAAGCCCTCCTGTGGCAGTTCTTAAAAGCAACATGATCGTTACTGCAAACACATATCTTCCAAGTGTGTTTCTGAAAATAAAACCCATAATCAGCAGTTTGCTGAGTTCAGAAGAGAAGGTTTTCCATGTATATTGAAGTTGTGCAATTTGGAAGTCGCTGAACTGATATTGTTCCTTCAAAAATTCATACATATTGACGATTCCTTTCTGTTTGAAATGACTTCATTTTACTATAACCAATAGAAAGGAACCGGCTTTTATACGGAATGGTGCTGAATTTCGACTGAATTGCATAAAAAAGACCATTTTATGGTGGAAAATAGACCTTCAAGATAAAAATACACTAATTCAGTCAAAAAACGTAAAAACAACCTAAATAGGGCGTACAATAGAGCCTATAGCAGGCGTGCTTAGAAACATACAAACTGAATAGAGAAAACCCGTGCTCGGGATGGAGGAAAAAAATGGGATATTCATGCAGAGACATAGGAAACAGGATAAGATTCCTACGTGAGGCGAATAATCTTACGAGAGATTCGCTTTCAGAAATGGCAGATATTTCTACTAAATTTCTTTATGAAATTGAATTGGGAAAGAAAGGCTTTACGGTAGAAGTTTTGTTTAAATTGGCAAAAGCCCTGGATGTTAGTTGTGACTACATATTAAGCGGGAATGAAGTGAAGAAGATACCGGAGAAAATGATAGACGTATTGGAATGCTTTAGTCCGGGACAGATGGGACGCGTACAAGATATCTTGAGAGTTGTTCAGGAATTGTGCGCAGGTGAAGACGCGTAAAAGGGGAATATTGATAGGAATAAGGGTCGACCTCAGTACTTTGTGAGGGCGGCCCTTATCGATTGTGTATTTAAATCCGATTTGTTACGGATTGCTTTAAAATTTGATGTTGACAAAGTTATAAAATTTTTATAGGATAATAAAAAGAAGAAGCGAGTTTCTTACCGTACAGCTTACTGCTCAAGCGGCTTACCCGTTTCTTTTTTTATGTTTACTAAATCATACAGGTACAGTTTTCCATCATGGGCATGCCGAATCAGTAGAACGGCTTGGAATACATTGAATCGTTGCAATTCTTGATTTTCATTATAGACAGGGAGCGCAAATTTTGTATCATACCGAAATACTGTAATATTTCCCAACAAATTGTTTCAGATATTTTTCCACTTCAGACCATTCAATATTTTGTCTGCCTTTAAAAGCAATATCATTTATAACAACAATTTTGCTGCCATCAAGACCATCAATTATATTTGTATTTCTTTCCATTGTGTATCCTCCGTATACTTGAATGCCTTAATCACTGGATACCTTCCTGTATTCTAAATTCCATGTAGTGCTTTTTTACAGATAGTATAACAGAATTTGTTTTGAGTGTCCTCACTTTTTAAACGTAGAACAGAATTTGCATATTGTGTTTTCTTTCCCGTTATGTTACACTATGAAAAAGCATATTTTCTTTAAGACAAATCTAATGTTTCTTAATTTCTAAGTTTTAAATTACAGTTTCAGAAAATCCATGCTTTTATTCCAATGAACAACTTATACAGGCAGGAGGCTCTGAAGCGGAACCTTCTGCAGGCTGTCTTCTTTAACGGGAAGCGGCGGAATAGTCAGGAGGATGAAAATGACAGAAAAACACGTGCAGAGAAACTACAGGGACACTTTATTCCGCATGCTCTTTCGGGAGAAAGAGAATCTTTTAAGCTTGTACAATGCGGTGAACGGAACAAGCTATGCAGATGGAGAAGGGTTGGAGATCACTACATTGGAGAATGCAGTTTACATGAACTATAAGAATGACATCTCCTTCGTATTTGACTTTGAATTGATGCTGTATGAGCACCAGTCTACCGTAAACCCCAATATGCCCCTTCGGGATCTGATCTATGTGACCAAGGTGCTGCAGGGGATTATCCGGAATGAAAATTTATACAGTTCCATGCTGATCAAACTACCTACTCCAAGATTTGTAGTATTTTATAATGGAACGGATTTTCAGCCCGGAGAGCAGACGCTGAGATTATCGGATTCTTTCCAAAAGGAACTGGAAAGACCGGAATTGGAACTTATTGTGACGGTATATAACATCAATTGGGGATATAGTAGGGAATTGATGGAAGCATGCCGGCTGCTGAAGGAATATGCTCAGTATGTAGAGCGGGTCAGAAGTTTAGCAAAAGAATTGCCTTTTCCTGATGCGGTGGAAAAGGCAGTAGATTACTGTATTCAACATGGGATCTTAGCGGAATTTCTTTTAAAAAACCGCGTGGAGGCGATCGAAATGAGTATTTTTGAATATGATGAGGAGAAGTATCTTAAGAGTGAGCGAGAAGTATGGAGGAATGAAGGGGAAGAACGTTTTTCCAGGCTGTTACAGCGTTTGCAGGAGGAGGGAAGAAACGAGGATATAAACCGTGCTATTGCGGAACCGGAATACAGGGAGCAATTGTATGCAGAGAATGGTCTGTAAGGAAACCGGCGGTGACAAAGCCGGTTCCCTTTAACTGATCATTCCTCCCAACATCCCGCTGCCGCAGCAGAGTAAAAGCACTGTAAAAAAGTTTCCGGATACCTCATCTATACCACGGTTGACGGTGAGAGAAACCACAATGAGAATGGAAAAGTAAAGAGCGCCCATAAGCAAACCCCACAGGAATTTCCGGCTGCCTTCGCGTTTCCCGGCAAGAAACCCGGCAAGGAAGGTAACAATGATGTAGATACCAATGATACATATGGATACGATCTTTTCTGACAGTCCAAAGCGGTACAGCATCAATGCAAGCAGGAGCAGCAAGCCGGTGGTAAGTAAATAGGATATAAGCAGACATTTCAGGATAAAAGTGATCCTTGAGCTTAGATTGAGTTTTTTGAGCATGACAGCCTCCCATTTCTTTATATGAAATTTTTACAAATTCTTTATACTCCAATCATATGTGTGAACTTGACAGAGAATACCCGAATATTGTAATATTTGCATAAGCTGCCTGAAAGAGAAGGGCAGTAATCATAAAAACGAGGAGTGATTTTAAATTGGATACCGATGGTGTCATACAACTGTTTGCCTTATTGATCCTGGTGTGTATGTCCTCTTTCTTTTCTTCAGCAGAGACAGCGCTTACCACAGTAAACAGGGTACGGTTGAAATCTTTAGCAGATGACGGGAATAAACGTGCGCAGACAGCGCTTGATGTTCTTGAGCGATACAGCAAGATGCTGAGTGCGATCTTAATAGGAAATAATATTGTGAATATTTCCGCGTCATCGCTGGCAACAACGCTTGCAATCAGAATTCATCTTGCAGTAGGCATTGCTACGGGAATTCTCACGATCATTATTTTGATTTTTGGGGAGATTATTCCTAAAAATATGGCGATGGTTTATTCGGAAAAGCTTGCTTTGTTTTATGCATCTATTATTTCAGGTCTTATGAAGGTGATGACGCCTGTTATTTTCCTGGTGGATAAGCTTGCTAACGGTTTGATGAAGCTGTTACATATTGACACAAGCAAAAGAACGGTCATGACGGAGACGGAGCTTCGTACTTACGTGGAGGTCAGCCATGAGGACGGTGTGATCGAGTCTGAAGAACGTGAAATGATCTATAATGTGTTTGATTTTGGTGACGCGGTGGCAAAGGACATTATGATTCCCAGAATCGACGTAGCGGCGGTAAGCGAGGATGCGGGCTATGATGAGGTCATGGCGCTGTTTAAGGAGTGTATGTATACCAGAATTCCTGTCTACCAGGAGGATAAGGATAACTTTATCGGGCTTATTAATATTAAAGATTTTATACTGGTGGATCAAAAGGAACAGTTTCAGATCAGCGATATCATGCGCAATGCCTATTATACCTATGAATTTAAAAAGACAGCGGATCTTCTGATGGAAATGCGGGAGAAATGTGTCAATGTATCTTTTGTACTGAATGAGTATGGAGCAGCGGTAGGAATGATCACCCTGGAGGATCTTCTGGAGGAGATCGTAGGTGAGATCCGTGACGAGTACGATGAGGATGAGGAAGAGCTGATCCAGGAGATGGAAGAAAGAGTTTACCTGGTAGAGGGAAGTATGAAACTGAGCGATATCAATGATGAGCTTGGCACACTGCTTTCTTCGGAGGATTATGATTCCATTGGCGGTCTGATCATAGAAAATCTGGATCGTCTGCCGGAAGACGGCGAGACCATTGTGACGGAGCAGGGCATTACCCTTCAGGTAAAAGGGATCAATCAGAACAGGATCGTGAAAGTGCTGATGACCCTGCCTGAGAAGTCAGAGGAGAAAGAGGAAGCTGACGAAGAGCATTCCGATAGGAAAGAAAGCCGCGAGGCGGAAAAAGAAGAATCAATAAAGAAGTCGGAAGAGTAAGGAAACTAGGAGCAGGCGGTAATGCTGTGTCAATTTTTTTATAAAACACTTTTCCAAACCCTGCAACTATGCTATACTATACAAATACAGGAACAGCAAAAGGAGAAAATATTATGAAACGTATTAAAACATTAGCAACAAGAGATTTAAAGGAATCCATGAAAAAGGGCGGCTGCGGCGAGTGCCAGACTTCCTGCCAGTCAGCTTGCAAGACTTCCTGTACAGTAGGAAATCAGAGCTGCGAAAAGGCAAAATAAAAATAGGATAACGAATGTAAGCAGCGGCGAGGGTCGCTGCTTATTATGTGTTTACGCAAAATGGAAGGAATAAGAAAAAGTGATACATCAATATAAAAATAACGGTTATAATATTGTCCTTGACGTGAACAGCGGTTCTGTGCATGTGGTGGACGATGTGGTATATGATGTGCTCTCTCTTCTGGAAAAGGAAACAGAGGAGGGAAGAATGGAAAAAGAGACAGAAGCTTTGTGTGTAGATGGGTTGAAAGACAAGTATTCTCAGGAAGATGTAAAAGACGCTTTGACCCAGATCATGGAACTGAAGGAAGCGGGGATGCTTTTTGCTCCCGATATTTATGAAAACTATATCATTGACTTCAAAAAAAGAGAAACAGTGGTGAAAGCGCTGTGTCTTCATATTGCCCATGATTGTAACCTGGCTTGCAGATACTGCTTTGCAGAAGAGGGCGAATACCATGGCAGACGTGCGCTTATGAGCTTTGAGGTGGGGAAAAAGGCGTTGGACTTTCTGGTGAGAAATTCCGGAAACCGGGTCAACCTTGAAGTAGATTTTTTCGGGGGAGAGCCGCTTATGAATTGGCAGGTGGTAAAGGAGCTGGTTGCTTATGGCAGAAGCCTGGAAGAGCCATATCATAAGAAATTTCGTTTTACCCTTACCACCAATGGCATTTTGCTGAACGATGAAATTATGGAATTTGTCAACCGGGAAATGTCCAATGTGGTTTTAAGCATTGACGGCAGGAAAGAGGTAAACGACCTGATGCGCCCCTATCGTGGAGGGCAGGGCAGTTATGATACCATTGTGCCGAAGTTCCAAAAGGTTGCCGAGAGTCGAGATCAGATGAATTATTATGTGCGCGGTACCTTTACCAGAAACAATCTGGATTTTGCAAAGGATGTAGCGCATCTTGCGGATCTAGGCTTTCAGCAGATTTCGGTGGAGCCGGTGGTGGCGGAGCCCACAGACGATTATGCGTTGCGGGAAGAGGATCTGCCGGGGCTGCTGGCGGAATATGACCGTCTTGCGGTAGAACTTTTAGATAGAAGAAAAAAAGGAAAAGGTGTTAATTTCTTTCATTTTATGATAGACTTGGAAGGTGGACCCTGCGTGGCAAAGAGGCTTTCCGGATGCGGATCGGGGACAGAGTATCTTGCCGTTACGCCTTGGGGAGATTTGTACCCCTGTCATCAGTTCGTGGGCAAGGAAGAATTCCTGATGGGAAATGTGGAGGAAGGCATTACAAGGACGGACATCAGGGACGAATTTAAGACCTGCAATGTCTATGCCAAGGAAAAGTGCAGAAACTGTTTTGCCAAGTTTTATTGCAGCGGCGGATGCGCCGCCAATTCCTATAATTTCCATGGGCATATCAAAGATGCTTATGATCTGGGATGCGAGTTGCAGAGAAAGCGTATAGAATGCGCGATCATGATAAAAGCGGCGTTAGCCGACATAGAAGGAGAAGAGAGCAATGAAGAAGAGTAAAGCAATTATCATTCTGCTGGTATTTGTACTGCTTCTGGGCGGGTTTGGATATACCGCAGCAGTGGGATTGGGAGCAGACGGCTCCGGTTCAGCAGCCAGCATCAACCTTGGTCTGGATCTGGAGGGCGGTGTCAGCATTACCTATCAGGTCGTGGGAGAGGAAGAACCCAGCAAGGAGGACATGGACGACACCATTTATAAGCTTCAGAAACGTGTGGAGGGCTACAGCACGGAAGCAGTGGTTTATCAGGAGGGAGCGGATCGGATCAACATAGAAATTCCCGGCGTGTCCGATGCCAATGCCATCCTGGAAGATCTGGGAAAGCCAGGTTCTCTGTATTTTATTGCACAGTATGATGCAGAGGGAAATCTGAACTATCAGCCTGTGGGGATCAGGGAAGATGGAAGCTACGAGTATTCCATGAATAAGACCATTGAGGAACTGGAAGCGGACGGCTCCATCAAGCTTGTGGGTACCGATGTAAAAAATGCCCAGGCGCGGGGCTATAAGGATCAGATGCAGAATAACCAGTTTGTAGTGGAACTGACCATGACGGAAGAGGGAACCGCCAAATTTGCCGAGGCTACCACTAAGGCATATCAAAACGGAGAAAGCATTGCGATCTATTACGACGGCTCCATTATCAGCGCTCCCAATGTAAATTCAGCGATCACAGACGGACAGGCACAGATTACAGGAAGCTTTACCTATGAATATGCGCAGCAGCTTGCTTCTACCATTCGTATAGGCGGTTTGAAGCTGGAACTGGAAGAACTTCATTCCAAGATCGTAGGGGCGCAGCTGGGGGAGGAAGCAATTTCTACCAGCATTAAAGCGGCAGCAGTGGGCTTTGGCATTATCGTTATATTTATGATCGCCGTTTACTATTTGTCAGGTGTGGCGGCAAGCCTTGCCCTTGGTCTTTATATAGAATTAATGATCATCCTGTTGGATGGCTTTGATATTACATTGACTCTGCCTGGTATCGCAGGTATTATTCTTTCCATTGGTATGGCAGTGGATGCAAACGTTATTATCTTTGCCCGTATCAGAGAGGAGATCGCCAAAGGAAAGACGGTGAAATCAGCCATCGATATCGGCTACAAAAAAGCGACCTCCGCTATTTTGGATGGAAATGTTACTACGCTGATCGCAGCCTTTGTGCTGGGCGTGCTTGGCTCCGGTACCATCAAGGGATTTGCGGCAACGCTTGCACTGGGTATTGTGCTTTCCATGTTCACGGCAATGATCGTAACACGTCTGTTAATGAAGGCGTTCTATGCCATTGGTTTGCAGAGCGCCAAACTTTATGGAACGGCAAAAACACCAAAGACAGTTTCGTTTACCTCCAAGAAGACGGTTTTCTTTGGAATTTCCATTGCAGTGATCGTGGCAGGTTTTGCCTTTATGGGCGTGAATAAAGCACGCAGCGGCGGAGCCCTTAATTACAGCCTGGAATTTGTGGGAGGAACCTCCACCAACGTAACCTTCAATGAAGATATGCCTCTTGCGGATATCGATACAATGGTAGTGCCTTTGATCGAAAAGATCACCAAGGACGGAAACGTTCAGACCCAGAAGATCGAGGGAACAAACGAAGTGATCTTTAAGACCCGTTCCCTGACCACTGCGGAGAGGGAAACCTTTAAAACCACCATGGTGGATAATTTTGCAGCGGATGCAGAAAAAATCACTACAGAAACTATTAGTTCTACCATCAGCAGCGAGATGAAATCTGATGCGGTCATAGCGGTTGTGGTTGCCACACTGTGTATGCTGGTATATATCTGGTTCAGATTTAAAGACATTCGTTTCGGTGCAAGTTCGGTAATTGCCCTGATCCACGATGTGCTGGTAGTGCTTGCATTTTATGCGGTGGTAAGAGTGTCGGTAGGAACTACTTTTATTGCATGTATGCTGACAATTGTGGGGTATTCCATCAATGCAACCATCGTTATATTTGACCGTATCCGTGAAAATATGAACAACATGGGAAGAAAGGATTCCCTGGAAACCATGGTAAACGAGAGTATTACCCAGACCCTTTCCAGAAGTATTTTCACTTCGCTGACCACCTTTATTATGGTAGCGGCATTGTATGCCTTTGGCGTATCTTCTGTGAAAGAATTTGCGCTGCCTCTTATGGCGGGCATCCTGTGCGGTACTTATTCTTCCGTATGCATTACAGGTGCGCTGTGGCTGGTGCTGCGTAAGGTGTTCCCGCAGAAAGCAGCGTCTTAAGGGGAAATTTCAGGAGAAATCATGGCAAAATGGATGGTAGCTGCCAAAAAGGCAGATTTTGATAAAATTGCAGAAAAATACCATATTACACCGGTATTGGCAAGGATCATGCGGAACAGAGATATCATCGGCGATGGGGAAATCGAAAGATTTCTCCACGGCGATTTAAAGGATCTGCATGATCCTTTTCTTATGAAAGATATGGAATTGGCGGCTGAACTGATCTTAAAGAAGATTCAGGAGAAAAGATCAGTCCGGATCATAGGGGACTATGATGTGGACGGTATTTGCGCCACTTACATATTGCTTTCCGGCATACGCACCCTCGCAGGCAGGGTGGACACAGTTATTCCCCATAGGATGAAGGATGGATACGGATTAAATGAAAGCCTGGTAAAGGATGCGGGAAAGGATGGAATCGACACCATCATTACCTGTGATAATGGAATTGCTGCCGGAGAACAGATCCGCATGGCGAAGGAAATGGGAATGACCGTGGTGGTAACGGATCACCATGAGGTTCCCTTTGAGGAGCAGGAAGGGGAAAGGCGGTATTTGCTGCCGGAAGCGGATGCAGTGATAGACCCCAAACAGCCGGAATGCCTATATCCCTTCAAGCAGATCTGCGGCACCGTGGTGGCGGCAAAGCTGGTGCAGGTTCTTTTTGAAAAATCAGGCTTCGCAACGTCAGATCCTGAAAGATATAAAGGGCTTATGGAGGAAATGCTTGTCTTTGAGGCGCTGGCAACGGTTTGCGATGTGATGGAGCTGAAGGATGAAAACAGGATTATTGTGAAAAAGGGGCTTTCCCTTATGGCAAAAACAGATAATCTGGGACTGAAGGCGCTGATCAAGGTCAATGGCATTGAAGATCGGGAATTATCTCCTTACCATGCGGGCTTTATAATCGGACCCTGTATGAACGCCACAGGAAGGCTGGACACGGCGAAGCGCGCGCTCGCTCTTTTTGAGGCGGAAGAATGGAAAGAGGCAGTGACCATTGCCGGGGATCTGAAAAGCCTGAACGACAGCCGCAAGGAAATGACGGAAGAGGGCGTAAAAGAGGCAATCGATCAGGTGGAGAGAAAGGGGCTTTTCAAAGACCGGGTTTTAGTGATCTATCTTCCGGACTGTCATGAGAGCCTTGCGGGCATTATTGCAGGAAAGGTAAGGGAAAAGTATGGGAAGCCTGCTTTCGTACTGACCAAAGGAGAAGAGGGCATTAAAGGCAGCGGACGGTCCATTGAGGCATACAATATGTATGAGGAAATGACGGCATGTAAGGAATTGTTTACCCGCTACGGCGGTCATAAGATGGCGGCAGGGCTCTCCCTCCCGGAGGAGGGGGCTGTTGAGAGGTTCCGAAAAGCGTTAAATGAAAACTGTACCCTTACAGAGGAGGATTTTGAAGAGATCATACATATCGATGTGCCCATGCCTCTTGCCTATGCAGATCGGAGTTTTATCAAGGAATTATCCCTACTGGAGCCCTTTGGCGTGGGAAATCCCAAGCCCCTTTTTGCCAGGAAGAACATTAGCGTTCTGTCCGGAAGAAAGCTGGGGAAAAACCGTAATGTGGGGAAATACCGGATAGCAGACGAGAATAACAACTGTTACGATATGATCTACTTTGGTGATCTGGAACAGTTTGATGACTTCCTGAAAAATAGATGCGGGGAAGATAGAATACGCAGGTTATACGAAGGGGGCGTTAGGTCGGGAGATATTGTAATTGGAATTGCCTATTATCCGGATTTGAACTATTTCGGTGGGAGAGAGAGTATACAGATCGTGATGCAGAATTATTGCTGACACGAAGAAATGAAAAACAGCAACATAAAATCAGGCATTCGGTTTCCTGAATGCCTGATTGGATTAATCAAAATTTAAAAAACGGTGGTGCTTCCTATTCTCATATGTGTCCTCCTTAGTATGACTTTTATGTTTATATGTTTATGGTATTCCATTATGGAAAAAATGTCAATAACTGTTTTCAATTTAATTATAAATGATAGTTCCAGATGATTGGAGAGATTGTGATTGTATAGAGCGGGCAGTATTCTGCTCGTCTTTTCTTTGACGCCATTTTTGAAATAACCAAATTACATTGGTGTAATACTTGCTGGCTGAATCAGTATTACTTTGAGCTATTTCGTAATATGTATATCGAACGATTTGCAGGTAGGTTTGGTGGAGAGATTGATAAATTACAGATTCATCAGCAGTATTGTGTGAAAAATGAAGTGCAAAAAACTCCATATTATTTAACAGATCATCTATTAACCTGGAAAAAAAGGACAGAATAATATATGAATCATTTGCAGATATGTTCTGTTGAAGTATATCATTTTTCTCCAGAGTGGTTTTGAGCTTATATTTGTTTAAATTAAGATTATATATAGTGTCTGCTTCTAATATTCGCTTTGTAAAATGTGCGGAGTTTTGGATTTCTTTAAGCTGAGCTATTTGTGACGAGGTGAGTAATCGTTTTAGTTCATATACATCAAAATCTGTTAATTGATCCAAATGAATGGTGTTGATGATTTCTGATATGCCAGTATGGTTGAATACATAGTAAACGGCGGGAAAATATTTTAAAATGTGATCCTTGTAGTATTCTGACAGGTCGATTGCTCTTTGCACCTGAACGATTTCAAGGTCTGTTCTGGCGCTTTTGGAAGACAGGTAATACTGCCAGACAGCAATTACCACACCGCTTATGACAAAAATACTACTGGCTATTTGTGATGAATAATAAAGCGTTTCAAGAAACGGGGCAGAATGACACACGCTGTAAAAAAATGTTGATAAAATTTCTAAAATAATTGCGGACAAAATAAGAGCGGCAGCCTGTATCTTTTTGGATTTGAGAAGATGCATAAAGAAGTGTCCTTTTCGGGTTTAAGTATGTTACGATTTGATGCTTGGATGCAAAAGCCTCCGGGGGATGCCGGAGGCTTTGCATTCTTATGAGGGGGGAGATAGTGAGTTGTTCAACTATCTTGGTTATTATCATAAAGGTTAAATGTGTATAAATTGTGTCCGATTTATGATAAAAATCTAAAATCCTCTAAATAAAAAATTAACCACATCATAAAAAAAAAGAAACAAGCGCGAAACAGGGCGAATGCAGGGGAAAACGGCCGTAAAAGGGTAGATTGAAAAAAGCGCCCATTCGTGCTATCTTATTATAAGGAAAATATTGCTTGGAGGCAGAAAACCCATTATGAAATGTGAAGAACTATTGAAAAATCTTTCTTACCAATGTATAAAAGGAACCGTTGACAAGGAAATTACAGAGGTGGTCAATGATTCCAGAAAAATATCCGAAGGGTGTTTATTTATCTGTATCTGCGGTTACAAGGTGGACGGTCACAGCTTTGCCATGGAGGCAGCCAAAAAGAAAGCGGCGGCGATCGTGGTTCAAAAAGAGGTGGAGCTCCCAGAGGAAAGCGACATCACGGTGATCAGGGTGGAGGATACCAGATATGCCATGGCATTTATTGCGGCGGCGTATTTCGGGCATCCCGCCGACAGGCTTAAGGTGATCGGAATTACAGGAACCAAGGGGAAGACCACCACCACCTATCTGATCAAATCCATTTTGGAACGTGCCGGATATAAGGTTGGGCTGGTGGGAACCATCGAAACCATTATAGGGGAGAAGCATATTCCGGCAAATAATACCACACCGGAATCCTTCTTGCTGCAGAAGTATTTTAAGGAAATGGAAGAGGTCGGCTGTGAGATCGTGGTGATGGAGGTGGCATCCCAGGGGCTTAAGCTTCACCGGACTCAGGGATTTACCTTTGAAATTGGGATTTTCACCAACCTGGAGCCGGATCACATCGGTCCCAATGAACATGCGGACTTTGAGGAATATCTTGCTTGTAAGGGGCTTCTTTTTAAGCAGTGCCGGCTGGGGATCGTGAACCGGGATGATGCCCATGCAGAGGCGGTTTTGGAAGGGCATACCTGCCGGGTGGAAACCTATGGCTTTGATTCTCATGCGGATCTTTATGGGGAGGATTTAAAGCTGATCACCAAACCGGGAGAGCTGGGCATCGATTTTATGGTAAAAGGGAAAGGAATAGAGCCCTTTTCCGTGGAGGTGCCTACGCCGGGAAGATTCAGTGTATATAATGCCCTTACGGCGATTGCGGTGTGCAGGCATTTTCAGGTGGAGACACCCAAGATACAGCAGGCGCTGTTGGGAGCCCATGTGAAGGGAAGGATCGAGATGGTGCCGGTGTCCGATCAGTTTACCCTGCTGATCGATTATGCCCACAATGCCATGAGCCTTAAGAGTCTTTTGACTGCCCTTCGGGAATATAAGCCGGGAAGGCTGGTGTGTTTGTTTGGATGCGGCGGAAACCGCTCAAAGCTGCGGCGATTTGAAATGGGAGAGGTGAGCGGAACCTATGCAGATCTTTCTATTATCACTTCTGACAATCCACGGTTTGAAAAGCCTCAGGATATTATAGAGGACATCAAAACAGGCATTGGCAAGACGAAGGGCGCGTATGTTGAGATCTGCGACAGAAAGGAAGCCATTGCCTATGCCATCGACCACGGACAGCCGGGAGATATTATCGTACTTGCCGGAAAAGGGCATGAGGACTATCAGGAGATCGAGGGCGTGAAATACCCCATGGATGAGAGGGTGCTGATAGCGGAGATACTGGAAGAGAGACGGTAAGGGTGTGTTTCACCCTGATAAGAGAGAGTAGAACAATATGAATGAGGGAAGCTATGCAAATATTATTGTGGACATTTCCCATGAAAAGGTAGATAGAATTTTCCAGTACAAGATTCCGGATAAGTTGAAGGGAAGGCTGGAAGAAGGCATGTGCGTACAAATCCCCTTTGGAAGAGGCGACCACATGCGCAAGGGCTATGTGGTGGGACTTACCGATAAGGCGCAGTTCCCGGACGAAAAGCTGAAATGGATAGACGGCATTGTCACAGGTATTGTGCCTGCCGAGGCGGATGCGGTAAGGCTGGCGGCATGGATGAAAGATGTCTATGGTTCCACTATGATCGCAGCGCTGAAAACGGTTCTTCCCGTGAAGCGCGCCATGAAGCAGAAGGAAAAAAAGAAAATCACCCGGCTGTTGTCTGTGGAAGAAACACGCGCCCTTTTTGGGGAATGCATGAGAAAGCATCAGACGGCGAAGGCAAGAGTGCTGGAGGAGTTGTGCAGGGAACCGATGCTTCCTTACGAACTGGTAACAGGGAAGTTGAACGTATCGCCGGCGGCATTGAAAAGCCTTGAAACCCAGGGCGTTATTACCATAGAGAGGGAAAGCTATTACAGAAACCCGGTGAAGCTTGAGACAGGAAGAGAATTCGGAAAAATCTTAAGCCAGGAGCAGGGAGAAATTTGCAGTAAAATTCTTTCTGACTATGACAGGGAGGAAAGGAAAACCTATCTGATACACGGCATTACCGGAAGCGGAAAAACGGAGGTCTATTTATCTCTGATCGAGGGTATGATAAAGAGAGGAAAGCAGTGTATTATGCTGATTCCCGAAATTGCCCTGACCTATCAGACCCTGCTTCGGTTTTACAAAAGATTTGGGGACAGAGTTTCGGTGATGAATTCCACATTGTCCCCGGGGGAAAAATTTGATCAGTGCCAGCGGGCAAAAAATGGCGAGATCGATGTGATTATCGGTCCCAGGTCAGCGTTGTTTGTTCCTTTTCCAAATTTGGGAATGATTATAATAGACGAGGAGCATGAGCCCAGCTATAAAAGCGAAACCATGCCCAGATATCACGCCAGGGAGACAGCGGAACAGCTTGCAAAAATCAAAAAAGCAAGTTTGGTGCTTGGGTCTGCCACTCCTTCCCTGGAGGCATATTACAGAGCCAAGGAGGGAAAATATGAATTATTCCGGTTAAACCGCAGGCTTACCGGGGGAACCCTGGCGCCTGTTTCCATCATTGATTTAAGGGAAGAACTGCGAAGTGGAAACCGTTCTATTTTCAGCAGAAGACTTCAGGAATTGATGGAAGACAGAATTGCCAAAAAAGAACAGATCATGCTTTTTTTAAACCGGAGAGGTTATGCAGGGTTTGTTTCCTGCCGTTCCTGCGGGCTGGTTGTGAAATGTCCCCACTGTGATGTTTCCCTGTCTCAACATATGGGAGGCAGAATGGTGTGCCATTATTGCGGTTATGAGATGGTGCAGCCTGCCAAATGCCCTTCCTGCGGTTCTCCCTATATATTAGGTTTCAAGGCGGGAACGGAGCAGATCGAAGAGCAGTTGTATAAAAGATTTCCCCAGATCCGGGTTTTGCGAATGGATGGGGATACTACCCGCACAAAGGAGAGCTATGAGAAGATTCTTGCAGCGTTTTCCCAGGGAGAGGCGGATGTGCTGGTAGGGACGCAGATGATCGTGAAAGGGCATGATTTCCCCAATGTGACCCTGGTGGGAGTACTTGCGGCGGATTTGTCTTTAAACGACAGCGATTACCGTGCCGGGGAGAGGACCTTTCAGCTGCTGACCCAGGCGGCGGGAAGAGCCGGAAGGGGAAGCAAGCCCGGGGAAGTGATCATACAGACATACAGACCCGACCACTACAGCATTCAAAGGGCGGCGGAGCAGGCGTATGAGGCTTTTTATGAGGAAGAAATTTTATACCGGGAATTGGGGGTATATCCCCCGGCGGCACATATGATGGCAGTTTTGGTTACATCCCCTGAGGAGAAGCGGGGAGAGAGGCTGACAGGAAGGCTGGCGGAGCTTGCCAGAAGGGTAAAAGAGGAGAAAAGCGTTGTGATCGGACCTGCAAAGGCTTCTATTGGGAAGATCAACGATATTTACCGCTTTGTGCTTTACTGTAAATCCGCCGAGTATGAACAGCTTGTGATGATAAAGGATAAGATCGAGCAGGAACTTCAGTTTTCCGGACTTAAGGATGAAAATGTACAATTTGATTTTGATCCCATGGACAGTTATTAAGGATAGAAAGGAAAGGGAAAGAAAATGGCAATCAGAAACGTAAGAGAAATAGGAGATCCGGTGTTAAACAAGACCAGCAAGGAAGTAAAGGAGATCACCGATCGGACAAGAGAATTGATAGAAGATATGTTTGATACCATGTATGAGGCAAACGGCGTAGGGCTTGCCGCACCTCAGGTAGGAATTTTGAAGAGGATCGTGGTCATAGACGTAACGGGCGAGGAACCTTATCTGCTGATCAACCCTGTGATTCTGGAAACCAGCGGAGAACAGACAGGAAACGAAGGGTGCTTAAGCGTTCCCGGAAAGACGGGAATCGTGACAAGACCTAATTACGTGAAAGTAAAGGCTTATGATGAAAATTTGGAGCCTTTTGAATTAGAAGGAACAGAGCTTTTGGCACGCGCCATCTGCCATGAACTGGAGCATCTGGACGGTCACCTTTATGTGGAAAAGGTAGAGGGAGAGCTGATGGATGTTGCCGATCTGTATGAGGATGAGGAAGACTAAAAGATTTTGGAAACGGAGGAAGAATCTTGAAGATCGTATATATGGGCACCCCGGATTTTGCAGTAGCACCTCTTGAGGCGATCATAAAGGCAGGGCATCAGGTCAGCGCCGTAGTGACTCAGCCGGATAAGCAGAAGGGACGGGGAAAAGAAGTACAGATGACGCCGGTGAAGGAATGCGCCTTAAGGCATGGCATTCCGGTTTTTCAGCCGGTAAAAATAAGGGAACCGGAGGCGGTGAAGAAGCTTTCGGAATATCCTGCGGACATTTTTGTAGTGACTGCATTCGGACAGATCTTATCGGAGGAGATTTTGAATATGCCGCGCCTGGGCTGTATCAATATTCACGCCTCCCTGCTTCCGGCATACCGGGGAGCGGCACCCATTCAATGGGCGGTCATCAATGGAGAAAAGGAAACGGGCATTACCATTCAGCAGATGGATAAAGGGGTGGATACGGGAGATATACTATGTAAAAGGGCAATACCCATTGCGCCTTCGGAAACAGGGGAAAGCCTTCACGATAAGCTGATGGCTGTGGGAGCGGAGCTGATACTGGAAGCCCTTGAAGGGCTTGAAAAAGGGAAATTGATTCCCCAAAAGCAGGATGAGACGCTTGCCACCCATGTGGGAAAGCTCACCAAATCCATGGGGCTGATAGACTGGAAGAAAGAGGCATTGGTTTTAGAGAGGCTTGTCAGAGGACTAAACGCCTGGCCCAGCGCATACACTCTGTTTCAGGGGAAAACCCTGAAGATCTGGGAGTCTGAGGTAAAAAATGAGTTGGGGGAAAAGCCGGAAGGAGGAGAAAGCAAAATCCAGCCGGGCTGCATTTTGGAGGTTGGAAAGGACTATATTGATGTGAAAACCGGGCAGGGAATCCTGCGTATCCGCTCCTTACAGCTGGAAGGGAAAAAGCGGATGGCGGTAAAGGATTTTCTGCTGGGCTATGAAGTGAAGCCGGGTATGATGTTAGGCGAAAAGGAGGAGACTTAAGATGTTTGGATTTTTTTATGATCCCACATACATTCTGGTTCTGATCGGAGCCATCTTGTGCATTTTTGCAAGCTCCCGGGTGAACAGCACCTATGCAAAATATGCAAAGATCAGATCCCGCAGGGGGATGACCGGAGCGGAGGCAGCCCAGAGAATCCTGCAAATGTCGGGGATCAATGATGTACAGATCCAGCACGTATCAGGGGATCTTACAGATCATTATGATCCCGCCAGAAAGGTGCTGCGGCTGTCAGATTCTGTTTACGGCTCCAACTCGGTTGCGGCGATCGGAGTGGCGGCTCATGAATGCGGTCATGCTTTGCAGCATAAGGAAGGATATCTGCCTTTAAAGATCCGTTCTGCGTTGGTTCCGGCAGCAAATATCGGTTCCAGGCTGGGGCTCCCCATTGTGATTTTAGGGTTGATTTTGGGCATTGGTTTTGAACTTCCGGGCGGCGGTTATTTTTCCCTTGCCCAGATCGGGATATGGGTATTCACTTTTGCGGTACTGTTTCAGGTAGTGACGCTGCCGGTGGAATTCAATGCATCCGGAAGAGCGATCAAGCTCCTGGGAAACTACGGCATTATGAATGAGGATGAGGTGGATGACTGTAAACGTGTACTTGGCGCGGCGGCGCTCACTTATGTGGCAGCGGCGGCAGCCTCGGTTCTCCAGCTTTTGAGGTTGATACTGCTGACTGGAAACCGGCGAAGAAGAGATTAAGCGAGGGGTCTTGGGTGGATAATGGAAGAGAACTGGCGCTGGATGTGCTGATGGAGATTCTGGAAAAAGGCGCCTACAGTCATCTGGTGATCAGAGATGTGCTGGATAAATATAATTACAGTGAAAACAGGGACAAGGCATTTGTAAAAAGAGTAACGGAAGGTACGCTGGAGCGGCTGATTCAGATCGATTATGTTTTGGATCAGTTTTCCAGGGTACCTGTTTGCAGAATGAAGCCTCTGATCCGAAACCTGATGCGGATGAGCGTGTATCAGCTTCTTTTTATGGACGGCACGCCTGACAGCGCAGTTTGTAATGAGGCGGTGAAGCTGGCGGGGAAAAGGGGATTTCGAGGTCTTTCCGGTTTTGTGAATGGGGTTCTGCGGGCAATTGCAAGAAAGAAGAACATGCTTCCCTATCCGGACCAGGAGAAGGATGAGAAGGAATATCTGTCTGTTTATTACTCCATGCCCAGGTGGCTGGTAGAGTTGTGGCTTGATGCCTATGGAAAAGAAAAGACGGAATGCATTTTGGAAGGGCTTCTACAGGAACACCCGGTAACAGTCCGCCTTCGGGGAAGTTTATGTGAGACTGAGAAGAAGGATTGGCTTTTAAGCCTGCAAAATGCCGGCGTGGAGGCAAAAGTGCATCCCTATCTTTCCTACGCCTTTCAGCTTTGGCATACAAACGGTGTGGGCAATCTTCCCGGTTATGAGGAAGGGCTGTTTACGGTGCAGGATGTAAGCAGTATGCTGGTGACGGAAGCGGCAGGGACAGAAAAGGAAAATGCCCGGAAGGAAATGCTGGTTTTGGACGTATGCGCCGCTCCCGGCGGAAAGTCCATGCATATGGCGGAAAAGCTGACGGGAAGAGGAAAAGTGATTGCAAGGGACGTAGGGGAGTATAAGGCGTCTCTGATCAGAGATAATATAAGAAGAATGGGATATGAAAATATAGAAGTCCAGGTGCATGATGCGGGCAAGCCGGATGAGCAACTGATGGGCAAGGCGGATGTGGTTTTGGCAGATCTGCCCTGTTCAGGGCTTGGTATTATGGGTAAGAAAAGAGATATCAAATATCGAATCACCCAGGAGGCGGTAAAAGAGCTGGAGAAACTTCAACGAAAGATGCTGAAGGTCATATGGCAGTATGTAAAGCCGGGAGGACTTTTGATCTACAGTACCTGCACCATCAATCCCGGAGAAAATAACCAAATGATCGAATGGTTTACGGAGCGATTCCCCTTTGTACCGGAGTCTCTGACGCCTTTTTTACCCCAGGCATTGGAAGGGGAAGGAGAAGAGGGATGGCTGCAGCTTTTTCCGGGAATACACGAGACGGACGGATTTTTTCTGGCAAGGCTGCGCCGTACAACAGAGGAAGAGAAAGCGGACGAGACAAGATGAAGGATATAAAATCGTATACCCTGGAAGAACTGAAAAAAGAAATGGAAGAGATGGGAGAAAAGTCTTTTCGGGCAGGACAGATCTATCAATGGCTGCATCAAAAGCTGGCAAGGAGCTTCGATGAAATGACCAATCTTCCCATTGGACTGAGGGAGAAATGCGCCCAAAGATATGAGCTTACCGCTTTAAAACAGCTCCGGATGCAGGAGTCGGCAATAGACGGCACCAGAAAATATCTTTTTGAACTGGGAGACGGCAGGCTGGTGGAAAGCGTATGGATGAAGTATAAACATGGAAACAGTGTGTGCATTTCTTCTCAGGTAGGCTGCAGGATGGGCTGCGCTTTCTGCGCATCCACCATAGATGGACTGGAACGCTCCCTGACGCCCTCGGAAATGCTGGATCAGATCTATGCCATTACCCTTCTGACAGGGGAGCGGATCTCCAATGTAGTAGTTATGGGAACGGGAGAGCCCCTGGATAATTATGAAAATCTTATAAGGTTTCTGGCGCTTATAACAGATGAAAAGGGTTTACATATCAGTCAGCGCAGCATCACCGTTTCTACCTGCGGACTGGCGCCCAGGATGCGTCAGCTTGCGGATCAGAAGCTGCAGATCACCCTTGCTTTATCTCTTCACGCGGCAACGGATGAGAAGCGCAGGAAACTGATGCCTGTAGCCAACCGATATTCTATTGAAGAACTGATAGAGGCATGTGCTTATTATTTCGAAAAAACCGGCAGAAGAATTACCTTTGAATATGCCCTTGTGGGAGGGGTGAACGATACCAGGGAGGACGCCCAGGAGCTTGCCGCGCTGACGCGGGGGTTAAACTGCCATATCAATTTGATACCGGTAAATCCCATAAAGGAGCGTAATTTCGTTCAGTCTGAGACCTCTGAAATTACAGCGTTTAAAAATAAACTTGAAAAAAATGGAATAAATGTTACTATTAGAAGGGAAATGGGAAGAGATATTGACGGCGCCTGCGGACAATTGAGGAGAAGACAAAAGGCGCTGCAGTAGGAGGTAAAATCGTGTTACGATCCTTTTCTGTGACAGATATAGGGAAAAAAAGAAAATTAAATCAGGATTTTGTATATGTATCGGAGACCTCTGTTGGAAATCTTCCTAATATTTTTATTGTTGCCGACGGCATGGGAGGGCATAACGCAGGAGATTATGCCTCCAAGTGTACGGTAGAGACCATGGTCAGAGAGATCAGAGGGTGCTTTGAAAAGAATCCGGTGCGGATACTGGGAAAAGCCATCCGTATGGCAAACGACCAGATCCGGCGAAAGGCAAAAGAGGACAGCAGCCTTTACGGTATGGGAAGCACTGTAGTAGCAGCAACCTGCCTGGGACATTACCTGCAGGTGGCAAACGTGGGGGACAGCAGGCTTTATATTATAAATGATGAGATCAGACAGATCACACGTGACCATTCCCTGGTGGAGGAAATGGTTCGCTTGGGAAGCATTGACCGTGTTGCGGCAAGAAACCATCCGGACAAAAACATTATTACCAGGGCAATAGGCGCCTTAGATACGGTGGAGATCGATTTCTTTCACGAGGAGCTTGAGCCGGGAGACATCATACTGATATGCTCCGACGGGCTGACCAATATGCTGGAGGATGAAACCATTGGCAGCATTTTAAGGGAACGGATTTCTCTGGAAGAGCGTGCCGGAAAGCTGATTGAGGCGGCAAACGACAATGGCGGGAAAGATAATATCGCAGTTATTTTGATAGATGTATTCTCGAAAGAATGAGATGTAAGAGGTAGATATGATTAAAATTGGAATGATAATCGGAGATCGTTACGAAATATTGGAGAGAATTGGTACAGGCGGAATGTCTGATGTCTATAAGGCAAAGGATCATAAGCTGAACCGCCAGGTGGCGGTGAAGGTGCTGAAGCAGGAATTCAGTGAGAACGCCAACTTTGTATCCAAATTCAGAATCGAGGCGCAGGCGGCAGCAGGGCTTGCCCATCCTAATATTGTAAATGTGTATGATGTAGGAGAGGAAAATGGCGTCTATTTTATTGTAATGGAGCTGGTAGAGGGGATTACCCTGAAAAAATATATTGAAAGAAAGGCAAGGCTTTCGGTAAAGGAAGCTGTCAGTATTGCCATTCAGGTGAGCATGGGGATTGAAGCTGCTCACAACAATCATATCATTCACAGAGACATCAAACCGCAGAATATTATTATTTCCAAAGAGGGAAAAGTGAAGGTGACGGACTTTGGCATTGCTAAGGCAGCCACCAGTAATACCATCACTTCTAATGTTATGGGATCGGTGCACTATACCTCTCCGGAGCAGGCAAGGGGAGGGTATTCCGACGAAAAGAGCGATATCTATTCCCTTGGTATTACCATGTTTGAAATGCTCACAGGCAGGGTGCCTTTTAACGGAGAAACCACGGTGGCAATTGCCATTAAACATATACAGGAGGAAATGCCCTCCCCCAGAGAATATATATCGGAAATTCCTGTCAGTGTGGAACAGATCGTTTTCAAATGCTGCCAGAAAAGCCCTGACCGCCGCTACCAGACCATGGGAGAGCTGATCGTGGATCTGAAACGTTCTCTTATGACACCGGACGAGGATTTTGTGAAGGTGATCGATCCGGACGAGGATGGTTCTACAAAAATGATCACGGACAGCGATATGGAACGGATTAAGAAGCAGTCCCAGCACAGGGACAGCCTGGAAGAAGCGATCCATCTGCGCAAGGAGGCTGACGTAAAAAGATCGGCAAGAAAAAAATATGTGGTGGAAGAAGAGGATGAAGAGGACGAGGAGGAAGCTGAGTACTATGAGTCCGAATATGAATATTATGAAGATGAGGATGAGGAGGAAGACGACGAGGAAGACGACGAGGAAGAGGATTATGACCCGAAAATGGAGCGCATTACCACTGTTCTTGCAGTAGTTGCCGCTGTTTTAGTGGGTTGTATCGTTTTGTTCCTTGTGGGAAATGCGGTAGGACTTTTTGAGTTTGACCTGTTTGGGAAGGGCAATGCAAATGCCCAGGAGCAGGAACAGGAGGAAGAAGAAAAAGAGCAGGTTGCCATGGTGGAAGTGGTAGGCAGAAATGTGGACGATGTGAAGGTCACATTGCTGAATTTAGGTCTGACACCTGAGATCGAATACGAGGAGAGCATTGAATATGAACCTGGGATCGTTATGAAGGCAAGCGAGGAGCCAGGCACGATGCTGACAGAGGGCAGCAATGTAGTGATCACCGTGAGCGCAGGTTCAGAAGGTGTGGAAGTGCCTGATGTGGTAGGCATGTCGGAAGCGGAAGGCGTTGCCACTTTAAGCAAAACGGGATTTGTAGTGAATAAGACCAGCGGATATGACGCTTACATCAAAGAGGGGAATATTATTACCCAGTCTCCTTCGGCAGGCTCCAAGGCGCCGGGAGGAACGGCGGTGACCATTCGCATCAGCCTGGGGGAAGAAAACGCCAAGGTGAGAGTGCCTGATCTGATGGGCAAAAGTGAAGAAGAGGCAATGGCGCTGCTGATCGAAGCAGGGCTTGATATGGGCGTGGTGTCAGAGGTAAACCATGAAGATCCGGCGTTATCTGGATTGGTGTGCTACCAGAGCTATTCCGTAGGTTCTTACGTGGAAGAAGGTACGAAAGTGGATATCAGCATCAGTATAGGACCGGCACAGGCAACCTATCGATTTACAGACAGTATTTCGGCGCCCACGCCGGAGGAAGATCCCGGCTATAAATCCGGTACCATGGTTACGGTAACTTTGATGGCGGACGATGGCGTTCAGCTTTTAAGCACCCAGACGGCGTCCTTTCCGATTCAACAGCAGAATATTACAGGCATTAAAGTGGGAACAGGTGTTATTTTATTCCAATATGTAAATACTACGGAAACCACCACCGTTACCAACGAGGATGGCAGTGTGACCACCATAGAAGGCACTACGGAAAATAAAGAGGTCAGAAGACCCGTTCAGTTTGCAGCGGAGTAGGGTCAGATGGCGGTGCAGGGAAAGATCATAAAAGGAATTGCAGGTTTTTATTATGTATATACCCCTATGGGATTGGTAGAATGTAAGGCGAAGGGGATTTTCAGAAAAGAAAAGCAAAAGCCTTTGGTAGGCGATAATGTAGAGATAGAGGTAACAGACCATAAGCTGCTTACAGGCAACATTATTCGGATTGGAGCCAGAAAAAACGCATTGATCCGTCCGGCGTCCGCTAATATTGACCAGGCACTGGTGATTTTTGCCGTGACAAAGCCGGCGCCCAATTTCAATTTGCTGGACCGCTTTCTGATCACCATGGAGCGGCAGGGGCTGGAGGCTGTGATCTGTTTTAATAAGAAGGATCTTGCAGAGGACAGCGGCATTGAGGCATTGGAGCAGGCATACGGAGGCAGCGGTTACCCTTTGCTCTTTGTAAGCGGCGCAAGGGGACAGGGAATGGAAGAGATCCGGAAATATCTGAAGGGAAAGACCACAGTGGTGGCAGGTCCCAGCGGCGTAGGGAAATCTACCATTATCAACGCTCTTTTTCCGGAGGCGAATATGGAGACCGGAGAGATCAGCGAGAAGATCGACCGGGGAAAACATACCACCCGACATGCCCAGCTTTTTGCACTGGATGAGGATACCTTCATTATGGATACGCCGGGGTTTACCTCCTTAAACCTGGAGGAAATGGAGAAGGAAGAGCTGGGAGGGTGTTATCCGGAGTTTGCGCCCTATGAGAAGAACTGCCGCTTCGGAGGATGCAGCCATGTGAGCGAGCCGGAATGCGGCGTGAAGGACGCGCTGGTCAGGGGAGAGATCAGCAGGGTGCGGTATGAAAACTACAAGGCGCTGTATGAAGAATTGAAGGGCAGGAGAAAATATTAGGACAGCATCAATTCTTTTTTGTGAAGAAGAAAATCTAAAATGTTCATGTGGATGATCCCGTTTTGGCTCATATCTAATTTGTCAAGGGATAGAACATACTTTGGCGATGCATCTGTAATTTTATCATAGGCGCCAAATTCACGTTTGATGGTATCTGGTGATGCAAGCAGATAGGAAACCTGAATAAAGCATTTTTTTCCATCTTTGATTGCTACAAAATCAATTTCTCCCTTGAAGGTTTTTCCTGTAAAAACATGATATCCACCAGTGAGAAGTTCATTAAAAATGATATTTTCCAGGAAGAACGTATCCTCAAAATTGATCGTGTTAGTATTGATTGTTCGAAATCCCATGTCTACGGCGTAATATTTTTCCCGATTTTTTAATGCGGCTTTTCCTACAATGTTATATTTTGACACGGGATGGATTAAATAGGCTTTTTTCATTTTATCTAGGTAATTGTATATGGTTCTTCTTGCTACATCTTTGCCGTTTTGCTGTTTATAGTAGTCGCAGATGTTATCTGCGGAGAATTCCTTCCCGGCATTTGCAAGTATATACAGGGAAATGTCCATAAATAATTTTCTGTCGATATTTCTTGATTTTTTGACAATATCACGATTTATAATACTCTCATATAAATTTGTCAAATATCGTCGGGAAGCTGTTTCATCTGCATAATCAAATCTTAATGGAAATCCGCCCCATTTCAGATAGTCGTAAAACATATCTTCGGCGAAAGATTTCCCATTCAATTCCAAATACTCTTTTAGCTCCCAGAAGGAAAATGGCAATACTTCAAATTCAACCGTACGCCCGGTCAATAATGCTGCAAGTTCACCGGATAAAAGAGTGGAATTGCTTCCGGTCACAAAAAGCGAAATATTTAATGTGGCACGAAAGGAAGCCAGAGCTTTTTCAAAATTTGTAATATGTTGAATTTCATCCAGAAACACATAATATTTTTCGTTATCGTGAATGCGGGATTTTATTTCTTTGTTTAAATCGGAAGCATTCACAATATATTCATAATCCATATCTTCCAGATTAAGATAAATAACATGCCTGTCATCAATTCCAGATTCAATTAACTCTTCCATAATGAAATTCAATAAAACAGATTTTCCAGCACGGCGGACTCCGGTAATGACCTTGATGATATCTGATTCATAAAATGGTCTGATTTGTTGCAGATAAAGATCCCTTTTTAATTTCATAAATTGTTGCCTCCTTTAGTCTATAGTATACTCGTAATATGAGATAAGTGCAAGGTAATCGTGCACAAAAATTAAAAATAATGAAAAATGTGTATGATATCGTGCATAAAAATAGAAATGGAGAATTTGTGCATGATGAAAAGTGATTTTATGATGCAGATCAGGGATAATTTACTTTTGAGTTTTGGTATGCTATACTGGCGTAGATAATTTATATAAAATAAGATAAGATGTTTACACATAGTAAGGATAAAATGAGGGAGATGAATTATAGATTTGGAAAGCTATAAAGTCCTGATGATAGATGATGATGAGATGATAGCCACGGCTACTTCCGAATATTTCAATATGTTCGGCGTAAAGACTTCCTATGTAACATGCTATGCTGATGCGGTAGCTTTTCTTGAAAAACACGATGTTTCATTGCTCTTGCTTGATATTAATCTTGGCGAAAAATCAGGCTTCGATCTTTGCAGGAAGATACGGGAAAATTATGACCTGCCAATATTCTTCATAAGTGCCCGGACAAGCGACGATGATGTGCTTATCGCTCTGAACATAGGCGGCGATGATTATATCAAAAAACCCTATACGCTCAGTGTTCTGCTTGCCAAGGTGAAAGCCGCCGTTTTAAGATACGACAGGACACGGAATGATACCCACGCTGTCCGAGATTTTCAGCAGAATGAGGACGGTCTTGTTAAGCTGACAGGGGAAGTGTACCTTAACACAAATATTCACAAGATCATTGCAGACGGCAGGGAGATCACCCTCAAAGCACTGGAATACAAGCTGCTGTATTATCTTTACACAAACAGGGGCAAGGTGGTTTCAAAGGAGGATCTGCTTAAGGATGTGTGGGAGAATGCGTATATCAATGAGGGTACCATCGCCGTACATATTCGGCATCTGCGTGAAAAGATCGAAGCCGACCCCAAAGAACCGCAGCTTATAAAAACCGTATGGGGTGTGGGCTACATGATGGAAGAGACGGCACTATGAAAGGATATTACAGATTTATGGCGCTTCTTGTGCTGTTGCTCGCTGTGGGGCTGTTTGCTGTTGTGAGGATCACCGGCACAGACGATTTTTCACAAAACAATTATGACGTGCTTTTGCTCAATGAGATTGCGCATAAGATGGTTCGGGAGGATATGCCGCCTGAAAACACAGCTCCGGAACGGGAATATGTGATACTTGATATAAACGGGAATGCTATTTATGATAACCGTTCCGACCGTTCGGAAGCAATAACCGTTGAGACGGCAATGCAAAGGCGTTATCCCTATACCTATATCACAGAAAATAATCAGATAACGGGCAGCATCGTGCTCACAGACAGCAATAAGCGTTTTGAGAGTCTGCGTACAAATATTATCGCTGTTTATTGCGTATGCGGTTGTCTTCTGATCGGTGCAGCGGCGACTTTCGGGGCGTATATCCGCAAAAGGATCATACTACCATTTGCTAAGATGAAAGATTTTGCAGCTTATGTGGCGGCAGGCGATCTTGACCGACCTCTTGAAATGGATAAAGGCAATATGTTCGGCGCTTTTTCGGAGAGCTTTGATATCATGCGGGAAGAGCTGAAAGCGTCCAGAGCAAGAGAGCTTTCCTTGCAGAAAAAAGAGCGTGAGCTTATTGCGTCGCTTTCTCACGACCTGAAAACGCCTGTGACGGGTATTAAACTCACATCTGAGCTGATGGCGGCGGTATTTGCTCAGAATGAGGGTCAGGAAATAACAGTCACGGAAGATATGATCGTGAAGATGAATAACGTCTATAGAAGGGCAGATGAAATAGCGTTACTTGTAGGCGACCTGTTTTCTTCAACCTTGGAGGACTTAGGTGCGTTCAAGGTAAAATGCGCGGACGAAAATTCCGCTGTGATAGCAGAGATCGTCTCCGAATACGATGACAGAGGGCTTGTGCGTATATCCGAAATACCGCAGGTCATTGTTCATACTGACAAGCTGCGTTTGTCGCAGGTTATCGGCAATATCCTATCCAATTCTTACAAATACGCAGGTACTCCCATAGACATTTCTTTCCGTCTTGATGAGAGCTTTCTTGAGATGTCGATCAGTGACAGCGGATCGGGCGTTCCCGAAGATGAGATAGAACTTATCACCAACAAATTCTATCGCGGAAAGGAACATGGCGACAAGGAAGGCAGCGGTTTGGGTCTGTATATCGCAAGGATACTCATGGATAAAATGGGCGGAGAGCTATCCGTAAGAAACGAAAGCGGACTGCGGGTAACGCTGCTTATTCCCCTTGGTTAAGAAAAAGACAAGAATTTGACAAGATTCTGGCAAGGAAATTATGGACGGGATCATGTATAATACTATCTTAGGATACAACAATCATGTGTTTGAAAGGTAGTGTTATATATGATCCCTATTTTGCATACAGAAAAGCTGTGCAAGTCTTTTTCAAACGGCGCCACCCAGCAGCACGTTATCAAGAATCTCGATTTGGAGATCATGGAGGGCGATTTTACTGTCATCATGGGCGCTTCGGGTTCGGGAAAGTCCACCCTGCTCTATGCCCTTTCGGGAATGGATAAGCCCACTCTTGGAAAGGTATTTTTCGGTGACACCGAGATTTCGGGCTATACCAACGATCAGCTTGCGGTGTTCAGGAGAAAAAATTGCGGATTCGTTTTTCAGAGCATCTATCTGCTTGAAAATCAGAACGTCCTTGACAATGTGCTGACGGGCGCATTTGCCGTGCAGAAAA
>CAMWCA010000007.1 GCA_947172705.1 uncultured Lachnospiraceae bacterium | reverse complement strand
TCCCCAGTGCTTTCCGCCGTGCCCTCCCTCCAACCCCTTCCGCTTAACGCCGCGCTTTCCTAAATACTAGTCTGAATTGTATTGAAATTTTTCTGCCCCGAATATTTCCCATAAAAGCAGGGGCACCTGTGCCCACAGAAAGACCACATAGCGTACCAGATAGGTGGGCCCTAAAATTACGGTCAGCCAGATCAGGAACGGCAGGAAGAAGGGGAATGCCTTTCTTCCGCAGCCTCTATACCAGAGGAAGCCCAGGAAAAATGCTGTGAGCCAAAACAGGAAGCCTGGGGAAAAGAGCATGGAGAGTACCGGTATTTTTTGCTGGGTAATTTCCAAGGATAGTTTTCGGTAGCACTCGTTCAGCCAGGGCAGCTTGCTTTCCCGGGTTCCGGGTTGCTCTACTTCATAGCCAAAGTAGGAGCTGTCTTCGTAGGTGAAGGTGAAGACGGAATTTCCACGGTAAACGTCAATTATCGTATCCGGATACCAGAAGCCGTAGGAGGTCATGAACCATGCGTTTAAATAGGTAAAGGGGTGTTTTATTCCCTGCTGAAGCCATAATTTGAAAAATCCGGCAGGGTCTTCCCTGAAGGCGGCATTATTGAAATCAATCTTTACCCCGTCTGTCACTTTGGGTGTGTACCGCTCCAGCGCTTTCTGGGGCAGATAGCGGAAAAGAGTCTCCTTTTCTTTCTCTGAAAGTTCTTCCTTTTCATCTCCGTAGGCTCTCGCCAGCTGGGAGATGGGTACGGTAAGCATTTCCTGGTTTTCCGAAGCGTCCGCTTTCAGCAGACGGGTCAGACCGGCATTGATCAGCAGATAGGCTGCCCCGATCAGGGCAAAATAGAGAAAGACCTTCTTTCTTTGTCCCTTCAGGTAAAGAACGGCAAAAGGGATAAACACAAGGAAAGCATAAAAGCCATTGTGCCTTAACAGCATCATTCCAAGAGCGGAAGCCGCCAGCAGGAGCATTGCTCCCTTCTTTTGGAAAAACTTTTCGGCATCGGCGCAAAGCTCCTGCAAAAGCACCGTAATTATCAACAGCATTCCCGTAAAAAGACCGTCCTTTGCGGAGCAGAGAGAAAACATCACCAGCACCGGGCACAAGCCAAAATAGAAGGTACACAGAATCCTGCACCACTTTGGCATCCCTCTTTTTTTCATTTTTACCACGAACCATCCGAAAATGCCCGCCATGGCTGCCATCTGGAGCAGGGTATAACAGGCGATCCCCAGATTGTAGGAGCCGGTTATTTTGTAAACGGCATGAATCATACCGCCCAGAAGAAGCACATGCATCAGGGGATGGTGGGTGGAAAAATTGCGGGTCACCACCTGGAGATATTCATCTTGGGCGTCATATACAAAAAAGCCCGGATATACCGCAAGAAATACCGGCAGGTAGCAGAGGAAGATCATCCCTGCCGTCATAAAAAAGCCGCCGGAAGCGCTGTTTTCCGTTTCTTTCTTTCCTCTTTCCCCTTTTCTTTGCCAGTCATAGAGCCGATCCCAGAAATATCGAACCAAAAGCGTTGTCAAAAGGGCTAAAATCAAGATGCCAAACCACATCCCCGGGCTTTGAAAGGGCACCCGCTCCATCCGGTCCAGCTGCGCTCCAAAAACCATCGCTGCGGAAAAACACCCTCCAAAGCAAAAAGGCAGCCCCCATCTGCGCCGTCCTCCTTCAAAATCTGCCTTCAGGAGCTGATTCAAAAACCAGAACAACGCCAAAAACAGGAGCAGAGAAAGAATGCTGTTGGTATAGGCAAGACAACTGCCGCCGGAGGCAAACATCCAGGGCAGCGCCAGGATGCCTGCAAAAGCAAGCAGTGCCGCCAGGGCAAGCCGCAGCCCGGCGGATTCCTTCAGATATGCAGTTATACCTTTTTTACCGCTCCTCATCTTCCTTTTTTCTCTCTCCTGTCATTTCCCGTATTACAAACTGGGGAGAATTATTCATGGAAATATACATTCTTCCTATATATTCCCCCACCAGTCCCATCATAAGCATCAGCATTCCGCCTATAAAAACCACCGCCGACATCAGCGCGCTGAATCCCATCACCAGATCCGGCGGATTTAAAAACAACTTTTTAATGATGGTGTAGATCCCATACAAAAACCCTGCAAAAGCGCAGACTGCGCCTGTTACCGTGGCAATGCGCAGGGGCTTAACGCTGAATGCCGTAAATCCGTTAAACCATAAATTTAAAAGCTTCCCCATGGTATAGCCGGAAGTGCCTGCCTGTCTGTCCCTGTGTTCCACCTCTACATTTACGATATTCTTTGTTGTGCGCAGCACCAGACCGATCACATAGGGATAAGCATATTCATAGCGTATCATTTCCTCCACCACAAACCTGCGCGCCGCAAAGTAACTGGAAAGATACAGCTCCTTTGGCTTTCCCAGCATCACCCTGGTCATCAGCTCATTCACATGGCTTCCCCAATTGCGAAAGCCGGAATGATGCTTGTGATTGTACTTGGCATACACCACATCGGCTCCTTCCTCAATTCCTCGAAGAAGCTTGTCCGCTTCGTTGGCAGGCGTTTGCCCGTCGTCGTCCAGACAGATCACAATATCTCCCTTTACGTAGTGGAAGCCTGCCATCAGCGCGCTGTGCTGACCGAAATTTCTGGCAAGGTCGATCCCTGTGACATGCGCTTTTTCCTCACACAGCTTTTTGATGGTGTCGAAGGTTTGATCCGGAGAACAGTCGTTTACCAGTATGATCTCATAATCATACTCCTTTATTTTCTCCATTGTTTCCTGGATCTCCTCTATCACGCCAGGCAGAGTTGCCTGGGAGCGATAACAGGGAATCACGAAACTGACCAATTTTTTCATTGGGACACCTCCTGTTTTTTATCATTTAAAACCGCCATATAAATCACATCCTTATATTGCCCGTTCAAAAAAACCTCGTCTCTCAGATAAGCTTCCTCAGTAAATCCCGCTTTTTCATAGCTCCGCTTTGCCTGTATGTTTTCCGCAAGCACCCGCAGCATCAGTTTATGCAGCCCTTCCTGCCGGAACGCATAGTCAATCATCAGCTGCGCCGCCTGGGTTCCGTAACCCTTTCCCAGTGCCTCCCTCTCGCCTATAAAAATGCCGTACTCTCCTTTGTTGTGGGTTCTGTCAATATCTCTCAGGTAAACGCTTCCTATAGGTTTTCTGTCACTTTTTCTGAGAATTATAAACTGCACCGCTTTCCCTGTTCGGATCATGGTCTCAATCCAATGGAAATGCCCCTCTCTGGTAAAGGAATCCTGATAAATGAAATTCCGCCTGACAAATTCCTGATTACGCCAGGCAATAATATGATCCGTATCGCTCTCTTCCATCAGACGCAGATCGATATCTTTCCCTTCTATGAACTTGCTCCTCCCACCTTTTGCTTCCATGTAAATCCCCATTTCCGGCTATTTTCCACTGACCCTATAGATCTCAAAAATTCCCGCCACAGTATCCGCCAGAGTCACTTCCACCGGCGTCCCATGCGCTTCATAGTAGGCAGGAAGCCAGGACATATCTTCCCCTGTCATACGGACAAAATACACATTCTCCTTCTCCCTCAGCCCCTGCTCCATGGTTTTTATGTCAAAGGCGCGGAATTTCTTCCTCTGCAAAGGGCTTTTGCATGCCCATCCTCCCATAATATCATAATTGTCCAGAGAGTTGTCCACATTGTGAAACATCTTTTCCGAATAGGGAATTCCCTGATAGGATACAGAGGAATAAACATCTATCAAATAAAAGTTTTCTTTATTTTCTTCCCGCGCAAAATACTGATGAAGCTCCCCAAAAAGCGCATTAACCTCTTCTCTCTGCACCTGCTTCTCCGAAACAGCCTGTATGCTCACGGGAAGCGTCAATGCCGCCATAAGTCCAAAGGTTACCCCTGTCAGCAGGGCGCAGTTCCTCTTCACCCGTAAATAGCAGATTCCCCGCCATTGTATTAAAAACATGGCGGCAAGGATCAGAAATTCCATCAGATAGAGGGAATGGGTGATCCGCTCCGGCGCACGCTCCCGCATTAAAATGAACATCCACAGCCCAGTGCGCACCCCAAATAAAAGCGCCAGTGAAAACGCCGCCCCCAGAATATTTTTTACATAGCTTCCAAGACCTTTTGTCTGGATCTCCCCTGCTTTGTATTTTCTGGGAACCGCCGTAAAAAACACCGCCATATATCCCAGTATCACCAGGTAATTCCAGGGATAATCACTGCCCGCATCCTCTCTTCCGCCTGTAAACCGATACAGATAATCCCTGAGTTTTTCAGGAAACTTCTCCATGAAGGGTTTTTGCAGGCTCCGCTTTTCTCCGGCGTACGCTGCGATCTGCCCCACCATCTGCTCATCGATCTCTTCATCCATGCCAAAATTATAATTATCAAGAAGAATCTTTTCCTTTTCCGTAAGACCAATGCTTTCATAAAATGCCCTGTGCTCTTCATATGCCGGTATTTCCTGAAAGTCATACAGCTCCGTCCTGTTGTTAAAAAACGTGGTAAAAGTCTTCCATTCCTCTGTACCGTAGGCAAGAGCATTGGTAAGCCATCCCACAAAAATACCCGCAAGGAGCATTCCTATCACCGTAAGATATTTGAAGACGTTCTCCCTGGTAAAGATTTTATTCTCCCTGCTCCATTTCACTGCCCCTGCCACGCAGATCATGGGAAGCACCAAAAGCAGCATTTCCGAACGGATCAGATAAGCCGCCGATACCAGCAACGCCGCTGGAATATTTCTTTTCACAAAGGTTTTTCCCTCCAGCTCTATGTCCGTTGTGAAAAACAAAAACGCCGCTGTCCCTGCAAGCAGGGTACAGGTTACCGTATATTGGGCAAATACCAGGTGATCCAAAAACACTCCTGCAAACACCAGCGTTTCAAGTGCCGCCGCCATCAGCTTACCTGCAAAGGTCTGAAAAAGGGAAACGCTCCGCCTGAGAATCAAAAAGAAACAGCCAAAATGACAAAGGCACAGAAAAATTCCATACCAGGGAACCGAACCGGATATTCTGTAAAACAGACTGATCAGCGCGCTTACAAGCCAAAGCATCTGAATATTATGACCCTCCGGCGTTCCCGTATAGGCTCCTGCAAGAATATCCTTCATTAATACGTCATCATTGAGATCATAAAAATAATCAAACCCACAGCCTGTAAAAATCAGCAGCAAGGCAAGAAGACCCAACGAAATAATCCAGTTTTCTTTCCGTTTAATCCAACCTTTAATACCCATAGAATTCCTTTACTTTTCCCGCGATATACGCCGTCTGTTCCCCAGTCAGCTGATAAAACATGGGCAGCCGCAGCAGTCTCTCGCTTTCCCTGGTGGTATACCTGTCCTCCCCGTGGAATCTGCCAAATTTAATTCCTGCCGGTGCCGAATGAAGCGGCACATAGTGAAACACCGCAAGAATATCATTATCCTCTAAGAACTGAATTAGCCGGGTGCGTTCCTCCAGATCCTTCGTCTTAATATAAAACATATGCCCGTTGTGAACACAGCCCTCAGGCACTGTGGGGAGTTCGATCCTTCCAGCCTCCTTCAAGGGCAAAAGCTCCTGATAATACTGATTCCACCTTGCCACCCGGGCGCTGTTGATCTCATCCGCCATCTCAAACTGAGTGTAAAGATATGCCGCATTCATGTCGCTGGGAAGATAGGAGGAGCCATAGTTCTGCCACCGGTACTTGTCCACCTGTCCTCTGAAGAACTTGCTTCTGTCGGTTCCCTTTTCCCTCAGGATCTCCGCCTCTTCAATGTAACGCTCATCTCGGATTAAAAGAGCGCCGCCCTCCCCCATACTGAAATTTTTCGTCTCATGAAAGCTGAAACACCCGAAATGCCCAAAGGTTCCCAAGGGCTTTCCATGGTAGGTGCACATGATCGCCTGCGCCGCATCCTCCACCACCATCAGATGATGCCTGTCCGCAATCTCCATAATTTTATCCATATCACAGGCAATTCCGGCATAGTGGACTACGGCGATCGCCTTCGTCTTTTCTGTGATGGCATCCTCGATCAAAGTCTCGTCAATATTCATGGTATCCGGTCTGATGTCCACGAAAACCGCCTTCGCCCCTCTGAGCACAAAGGCATCGGCTGTGGACACAAAGGTATAGGAGGGAAGGATCACTTCATCCCCCTCTTTTATATGACATAAAAGAGCCGCCATCTCCAAAGCATGGGTACAGGAAGTGGTAAGAAGGCTTTTCCTGGTTCCCGTTATCTTTTCCAGATACTGACTGCACTTCTGCGTAAACTCCCCGTCCCCGCAAATATGCATATTTTCCACAGCTCTTTTGATATTGTCCATCTCTTTCCCCGTATAAGGGGGGACATTAAACCGAATCATATTTTTTCTCCTTTTACTTTTATTCAAATATCACAAAGGCTTCGTTTTCAAACGCCTGACTGTATGCATTCTCTTCCATAAAATGCCAGATGGCATAGAGCTTTGCTTCCTGGATTCCCCACAGATCCTTACTCTGAAGGTCAAAAATCCGGGCTGTAACCTCCGGCGTGAGAATTACCAGCGGTCTTTCTCCTTCTCCCTCTTTCAAAGACGCTGTAAGCCCATCCAAATCCCCCTTAAGCTGCTCTAAGGAATTGGTATTTAAATCCGCCCAGGTGGTATAGATAGCAGGCGGCATGTCAAAATAATAGGCAAGCCCCGGAATATTTCCATAAAGCACCAGCTTCTTGTTCTCATATTTTTCTTTATTTTCCACCATAAAAGCGGAAATTTCTTCCAGGGTCTCCGCATTCATCTCATTGGTGCGCATTCCCTTCAGCACATGGTTTTCATTTACCTTATAGGTTCTCTTTTCTCCTCCTTCTCCATCCAGAAACACATAGCCAAATCCAATTCCCACTGCCTGAACGAAAAAGGCAAGCAGTATGCCTGACAGCATTGCTTTCGCCGGAAAAAGCGGTACTTTTCCGGTAACATCCAAAAAACTTCTTCCCCACCTGACAAAACGGTAGATCATCCAGAAAACAACAGGTGCGGTAAAAAACAGATTATTCAGCACCGGCCAGATATGATTATTGCTACCCAGCGGGGTAATCAGCGTCACGATCAGCCCGATGCACCCGATGAGACGCCATTCCGCATCCAGCCGTCCTGTAAAAAGCATCCACACATATGCCCCCAAGGCTACCAGCAGGAATACAGCTCCCCACTGCAGAGCCGCTTCCTTCTGATAATATTTAAAGTTGTACATACCCCATTTTCCCAGCACGAAAAACAAAATCGGGATACAGATACAATAAATGACCTTTCGAATCCGCACAAAACGTCCTTCTTTTATGATAAGAAAGGGGATTCCCGGAAGAATACACAACAGCATGTAGATCATCCACTGAAAACCGTGAAGATACGCGTCCAAAATCGAAAACAGCATTTCGCCCAGGGTATAGTCGGAAGCGCTTCCTGCCATTCCGAAAACCCCTGTGATCATCTCTTCAAAGGCTCCCGCTCCATAGCGCGCCAGGATTACTCCCGATACTGCCCCAAAGGAAAGCAAATACCCCGCCGCGCAAAGCCCTGTTTCTTTCAGAATCTGTCCAAAGGGCTTTTTTTTCAACGCCCCATAGTACCAGACCGCCAGGATCAGAGAAACCTCCAATATATTATTAGGAAAACGAACCAGCCCGTTACAGCCCAGCACCATCCCTGCAAGCACCAGACACACAGGTCTGCTTCCCGCAATGCCCCGAAAAACCAGAATCCCTCCCAAGAGCAACAGAAGGTATGTAAGGTAATTATATAAAATCACCGTAGGGCACCAGCAAAAGCCTATGGCAGCAAGCTCCCCTGCGAAAGCAAGCCAGCAGGGCATTTTGGTTCGGAAAAAGCGGTACCCCAAAAGCGCCATCAAACTGACTGTCAAAGAAGAATACAATTTTACTCCCAGCATGGTATCTCCCATGGGGAGCTTTGTAAACAGCGAACCTGTCACATTGGAAAGAAAGGTCAGCAGCGTCCATACGCCGTCGATCTGCCCAAAAAAACGGTAATTTCCAAGGCTATAGCCCGTGTCCGTAAGATCGATCCCCTGATTCAGCTTCATCAGAGGAAACAAAAACAAGATAAAAGGAAACAGAAACCGCTGTACAAAATACCGGATTCTCTGAAAAGCTTCTTTTTCCATCAGCCCTCTTTTTTTACTCTCATCCATCCTGTATCCTCCTTCCTCTTATTTCCCGCAAAAAACCTGATCCAGCGCCTTCGCCTTCCCATACAGCTTTGTTTTGCCAAGTTTCCTCACAACTATTGAAAACAGACCGCTTCTTAACCAGTCTATGAGCATACCTGCTGTAAAAAGAATCACAACGCTTAAAATCAATTCTATCGCAAAAAAGCCAAACCCTGTCTTTTCCATAGGATTTACCAGGGCGCTGATCCAATCATACCATTTAGAGCGGAGATCCACCTGTTCATGAAGTAAATAGATTCCCAAACTAAGACTACCTGATCTCCGAATTCCATCCGCCAACCTTCCTTCCGGGATTCGAATATGAGAAAACCCATAAAACAGCCCTATGGCGCCTGTCAGACAGAAAATGAAATTATAGTGAAAGGGTACCGTAAAGTAATAATGAAAGCAATCCCACCTCTGCCCCAAAAACCACATAAGCAAATGCAGCCCAAAGCCTGCAAGACAGCTTCCTGCGTATACAAGCCATCCTTTTTTCTCAAAAAACCCTGCGCCGTACAGGCGGAAATACGCCGCTACCAGATAAACGCAGATAAACCAGGGAAGATCATAGCCATATTTATCAAAAACAAAAACCAGGGGGCTGACGCTTTTTATTCCGCAGAATAAAAGCAGCAGGCAGCCTATGGCAATCTGCAGCTGCTTTCGAGACATATGCCTTATCCCCTGATTCAAAATGGGGGTCAGCAGATATAACATAAAATATGCCGTAATAAACCAGTAATGCTCCGTTTCTATGGGAAAAAGATACCGGATCAGCCCATACGCCCCATAGCTGGAAAGTGCCGTGGGCAATCCCGCCAATGTAAATACTGCCAAAACGAGCAGGGTATAAAACCATACCTGACACAAAAGGGATATCGCCCTGGCAGGCTTAAAAGAACTGTTCACCCCAAAATAACCGCTGATGAACACATAGACATTCACCGCCACCACACAAAAGGCTTCCAGCAGCGCGCCAAAGACTCTGACACCGCTTAACGGCTCCTCCATTACAGGGAGATGATCGGACCAGGTAAGAAAGTGCATCACAACCACCATGACCATCGCCAGTACTCTCAACAACTCATAATTTGCCATGCGTTTTTTATCTGCCAACCCTTTTCCCCTTTCCCGCTAAAATTTTTTGTCTGCTTTTACCATTTCCCTTTAACGCTCCCTGAACGCCTTTCCCTTTTCAATTCGGTAAACCATATCGCACTTTTCAATGGTCTGAAGCCGATGGGCAATGATGATCAATGTCTTTCTGCCATGGAGCCTGTTAATGGAATCCATGATCGCCGCCTCTGTTTCATTGTCCAGGGCGGAAGTCGCCTCATCCAAAACCAGCACCTCAGGATCCTCAAAAAGCGCCCTTGCAATGCCGATCCTCTGTCTTTGTCCGCCGGAAATGCGGATTCCTCTTTCACCGATGCTGGTATCAAGCCCCTCCGGCAGCCCCTTTACAAATTCATCCAACTGCGCTTCTTTCAAAGCCCGCCATACCTTTTCATCGTCAATATCTTCCTCCGCACAGCCAAAGGCAACATTTTTGCGAATAGTGGAATCGATCATAAAAATACTCTGGGGAATGTAACCTATATTTTTAAGCCAGGACCGATAGTGTTCCCTTACTTCCACCCCATCGGCAAGGATCTGCCCTTCCTGAACCTGCAAAAGCCCCAGCAGAATATCCACCACTGTGGTCTTTCCTGCGCCGGAGGTTCCTACAATGCCCACCGACTGTCCCACAGGTATCTCCATATCCGCATGGTCAAAAATAAGAACTTCCGTGTTGGGATACTTAAACACAATGTTTTTCAACTCGATTTTCTGTTCAATTTTCAGTTTGTCCACTTTCACCTTTTTCTGATAGGTTTCTTCGTCGTAATCAATGGACTCGTCCCTGATCTCCTCCTTCAGGTTGTCGCTTACCCCCATAAAGAAGGGTTCAAAATAAGAAATAGAGGTCAAATGGTTGTTGATTCTGTTTGCACAGGGGATCAGCCGCATTGCCGCCACCCCCAGCGCCATTACCTGAGGCATGATATCCTCCACAGCAGTTCCCTGAAGCAGTTGAAACATCATGTAAAATATCATCCCCGCTATGGCAAGGGTTTCGATCAAAAGCCTGGGCGTGGCGTTATACAGATTATACCTCTGCACCGCATTTACATACCCTGCGCCGCATTTTGCATACTCGTTGATAAAATAATTTTCCCTGTTGGCAATCTTGATCTCCTTGATTCCCATTACCGACTGGTCGATCCACTTATACAATCCGCTGTAGTAATCCTGGTTTTCTTCTCCCGCCTTTTTCATAACAGGCTTCAAAACACACTTGATCACAACCAGAGCCGCCACCAGCACTACCGTCACCGTCACCGTCATCCAGACATCCGTCACAAAGCTGACCATCACCAGGCATACAAAGACCACCACCTCGCTGAAAAGCTGTAACAGAGACAGAATCAAGCCATACATATTATTTACGTCGGAAGTGATGCTTCTTTGAATGACGGAGGTGTCAGCATTAAGGTAATATTCATAAGGACGCTGCATAAAATTGATCATCATCCTTCTGGATGTGGCAAACTGATTGGTATAGACAAACTTAAGCTGCGCCTTCTGCTGAAAAAACAGAAAAACGTTTTTCACCACAAACACCATAATCAAAGCCAGCATGGTAACAACAATCAATGTCCTGCCGTCGTCTCTGGCAATATGCAGTATATCGCAGACAATCTGAAGATAGCGGCTGTTTTCCACCGCATGCTCATCCAGCACCATCTGCATTACGGGAATAACCAATCCCACCCCCGCTGTTTCCAATACCGCGCCGATGAGCATCATAATGACAAGAACCACCATAATTCTTTTCTGCCGCTGATCCATCAGCACCATTAACTTTTTCAATATCTTCTTCATAATTTTTCTTCCACTTGCTGTTCAGGATTATAAAAATATCATTATATTTTACCATAGCTGCCGCCACAAAGCAAATATCCCTTAAGGCGACAGGGTGATCTCCTCTATGGGCAGTTCCTGCCACGTAGAGTAGAAGGTCATATCCTCGTAGATCGGTTTGTAGGGATCATAGGGAATTCCCTCCTCTGTTGCCCAGCCTATAAACAGGGAACTGAATCTGGTGGGAATCGGCTCACTCCCAGCCGCTTCACCGTCTTTGATAGAAATGATCTGCCAGGGTTCTTCGTCCACCACAAAGGTTACATTATGATAAATTTCTCCCTCCAGCCACAGAGCGTTTAAAAAATCCATTCTTTTTTCAATAAAATATTTTAAATATCTGACATCATTGTCATATTCACGATAGTATTGATAGCGGTTTTCCACGCTTTCCCATCGAATGGCATCCAGCTTTACAGACTGCCTAGTTTCCTGTACCATCCGGTCGATTTCATCCTCCAGAAGTTTTTCTAAAAAGGGGAGCGCCTTCTCCTCATATGCCTTGGTCATTTCCTGATAAAAAAGCTCTTTTTCATACAGACGTGCAAACAGTTCTGTCCCATAAACATGATTGTCCAGCCTTGTGATTCCCTCCGGGTTGCTGGCAATCTCGTCCAAGTTGCAGTTTCCAAAGGCAACGTCATAATCCCATATCGGTCCCGCGTAGATCTTACTGCTCACCTTATCCTGAGGCTTATAAAAGAAACTGCTTGTGACACCTCCGTCATAATTTTTAGTGATCTCTTCTACAAGGTATTTCTGTACAAAGGACGGAATGTCAATATATTCCCAATAATTCTTTTCCGTTACCGGGTGAACGCCATCGGGTTCCTCCAGAGCATCCTGCAGCTCCTGCATCAGATTTCCTATATAATTTACCTGATTTTCGGAAGCATATTGGGGGCTTTTAAGCACATAACAATCCCCCTGCCGTGTCATAAAACCACTGATCTCCTCCTTAAATCTGATGGGCAACTCCCTCTCAAAAAGATAGCCTCCCGAAATGTCCCCATCCTCATAGGTATCAGGAACCCATCTTCTGGTTCCCTCCTGGTTTTCAAGGGAAGTGAACTTTTCCAGTTCGCCCGAACTGTAAAGAGCTTTCATCGCCTCCTCCATATCCCGGATAGCAACTCTCTCCCCGCCTACCTGTATTTTTTCTGTAAGAAAATAATTTCCATAATAAACATCGTTGATATATACATCCACCATTTGGCTTTGAGGCACATACTCCATTCCCAGCGCTTCGGCAAGCTCTTCTACGATCCGGTTGCGCAGTTTGGTCTCATCATACCCGTTGGCAATCATATTCCAGGATCTTGCTTCCCCGAAGCCAAACAGATCCGCCTTCTCAGAAAGCTTAAACTGATAGGGCTTCTTGGTAAGACCCCAGGTGGAATTCCCCCTCCCGCTGATACTCTCCACCTGTCCTTCATACAGGCTTTCTCCCTTTTCATCCAAAAGCAGCAGGGAACCTTTTTCCTCCCATTCTTTATCCTCCTCAATGGATGCCATACTTCCTGAAGCAGTTTCCAAAACCAATACGGGAAGCTGAGAAGAACAAAGAAAAATCAAAGGAGCCTGCAAAACTGCCTGACCCGTTTCATCGTACAGCGTCATCTCATAAGCTGCCTCCCAAAGGAGCTCCTTCAAAACATCCCCCTCCTGCACTCTTGCATTGCCAATCTGAAGACTTCCGCCTCCTGCATGCGCCAGAGCCAATTCCATTCCCTTCGCATACCCCGGTAAAAAGAAATAGCAGATGCCGTCATTACTTTGCCAGAGAGACACCCGAAGGCTCCGCTCTCCCTGCCCAATGGCAAGCATTACGTCCAGACCCTTTTCTTCCAAAAGAGCTTCCGGATTCTGACGCTCCCAGTCCTGTAAAGGAGCTTTTGCTATCTCCTCCGCCGTTCCCTCAGAGGGCTGCTGTTCCAGGGAGATCTCCTGTCTTTGGTATACGTCTGCTTCATTTTTCACTTCCGGATATACTGCCATGGCAATCAAAAGAATTGTACCCGCAATTGCCACGCCAATTTTCATTTTCCTGTTTTCTTCCATCGTTTCTCCTCAGGAATTTAATAGATCTGCTCATTCTGCCTGTGAATTTCAGGCGCTTCATATCGATCCATAAAATCTTCCCCTAAAAATACCTTCTCCTTCACAAAAGCTATGCTATCCGGCACTGTGAAAACCGTAACCACCCGGTCCAGCTCAAGCCCCTTTATTTCGTTTAATACCTCCATGGGAAATTTCCCTTCCAGTACCACATGCTCCGGAAACAGCTTCCGATAATCCAGCACATCCCTGGGATGGGGTTTCAGGATGATCTGCGCTCTCTTCCCCTGAATCACGCCGTACTCCTCTATGATATCCTCAAAAATCCTTTTTCTGGTTTCCAGATCACATAAAGGTTCCGTTAAAATTAAAACCTTATGCTCATGCCCTTCTCCCCGGGCTAATGTCTCCTCCAGTTCCTCCCTGTTTTCTATAAAAACAGATACCAGCGTCTCCCGTTCCCGATCACCCAGGTTCTGCACCAGTTCTCTCCGGGGTTTCTCAATATATTTGGAACAGGGATAGGGAAGCACCGAAACATCGTTCACCTCCATATCCAGACAATACTTAGAATATCCGTTTTGAATAAAAATCAGATTCCTTGCCGCCATCCACGCTTTCAAATTAAAATGCCCCCGGTTATCATAGCGCGCCGTATCATAATAGCGGATACAGTCAAGCCCGTCCTCCAGGGCGTGATAATAAATCCTTGCCGTACTCAAATAATAGCCTATGGGATCGGAATCACAAAACACATAGATTTCCTCATACTGCCGCAGATCCACCGGCACAAAAGGCGCCTGCAGCCTTCCCAGCAGCTTGGTATATCTGATCCTGCAAAGCATATTAAGCACAATGTTTCCTCTGTCCTTATGATACTTTGCCAGTTCCGGAAAAAAGCTTTCCTCCTTTTCCTCATACACCAGCACTTCTTTAAAAAGCCCCGAACTGCCCGCCCGTTTTCCCAAATTACCAAAATCCGTGGACATTGTGCTGAGCATCAAAGAAGCCTGTCCTCTGACTGCGCCTTCCCCCTGCACCGGAAGGTTCAATTCTTTCAGACAAGCAACATAAACATGATAGTAGGTATGACAAATATAAATTCTTTTCTCTGTTTTTTTCAATCCTTTTAAAACTCCTTGTCTTTATGGTATACCCATAATTCCCTGCTTATATTATCATATATTTTTATTTGATTGCAACGCATAATGGTGTATAATCGGTAGTATTAAGAAATCTTAAGAAACAGGCAGGAAAGCCATGAATCAGAAAAACATTGCAATCATAACCGCACGGGGCGGCAGCAAACGAATTCCCCGAAAGAATATACGAGATTTTTGCGGAAAGCCTATCATATGCTATTCTATAGAAGCGGCAAAGGAAGCCGGTATTTTTGAAGAAGTTATGGTATCCACTGACGATGCCGAAATTGCAGAGGTAGCAAAAAGCGCCGGCGCCAGAGTTCCATTTTTCCGCTCCCTGGAAAATGCAGGGGATTACGCCTCCACCGATGATGTTATTATGGAAGTGCTTAAGGCATATCAGGCAATGGGACGACAGTTTGACGCTTTTTGCTGCATTTATCCTACGGCTCCTTTCCTAAGCGCCCAGAGGCTCCGCGGCGCCATGGAGCTTCTTGGCCAAGCCGACTCAGTGATGCCTGTGGTTCCCTTTTCCTACCCGCCTCAGCGGGGGCTTGTGATCAACAGCAGCGGATTCGTGGAGAGGGAGTTCCCCCAATATGCCGCTGCACGCAGCCAGGACCTTCCCCAAATTTATCATGACTGCGGTCAGTTTTATGCCTGCCGCACAGATGCCTTTTTCAAGGCGGGCACTACAGACGTAGAAAAGCTTCTTCCCCTTGTTCTTGATGAGCTTGAGGTACAGGACATTGACACGCCGGAGGACTGGACCCTTGCCGAAATGAAATATCGCCTGCTGCACAGCCAAGACGCATGACAGATCGCCTTTGAGAGACAGATTCATAAACAGATTCATTTGGAGGTAAAAATGAAACCATTACAGACTCCTTTTTTTCGCATCAAAGAAAAAGACTTACGCTATGATATTACTTTGTTAAAGGAAGCTTTGTCCCGGAACTGGGGCAATTATATTGCCGGATATTCCGTTAAAACAAATTCCCTCCCATGGCTTCTTGCCTATTTGAGGGATCAGGGTTTTTATGCCGAAGTGGTATCCAAAACGGAATATGAGCTTGCCCTGCGGCTTGGATTTTCCAGCAGGCAGATCATTTATAATGGTCCCATCAAAGACAAAAAAGTTTTTGAAACGGTTCTTCTTGCAGGAGGATATATCAATCTGGATTCCAACTATGAGCTTCAGTGGATGGAAGAATTAAGCTCTCTGTACCCCAATCGCCATTTTAAGGTAGGTCTCCGGGTAAACTGCGATCTTGCAGCTTTATGCCCCCAGGAGATCCTTCCCTCCCAGAAGGGCGGCAGATTCGGATACTGCTATGAAAACGGCGTCCTGAAAACCGCCATCTGCCGGCTTTCTTCTCTGCCCAACGTATGGGTTTCCGGTCTTCATTTACATTCTTCCACGCAGTCCCGAAGCGTACAGGTTTTCGGCGCACTGGCAAAAATGGCAGTGAAAATTGCCCGGGAATACGACCTGTCCCTGAATTACGTGGATATGGGCGGCGGTTATTTTGGCGGCAGAGATGATATGCCTGATTATCGGGATTATTTTCAGGAGATCTGCCGGGAGCTTTCTGCCCACTTCGACCCCCGGGAAACCATTCTTATTGCCGAACCCGGCGTTTCCCTGATTTCAAGAGCCTCCACCTTTGAAACCACCGTGATCGATGTGAAAGAGATCAGAGACCGTAAATTTGTGGTCACCGACGGCAGCCGCACCAACTTGAATCCTCTGGTTACAAGACATGTTTATCCTCATCATATAGAATATGCTTCCGACACCTCCGTGCGGAATTCCGTTTCCTGCCAGTGGGTCTGCGGCGCAACCTGCATGGAATACGATAAATTATTTGAAATTACCGATGATGTGGAGCTGCTTCCCGGAGACAAAATCATTTATGACACCGCCGGAGGCTATACCATGTGCTTAAATCCATTGTTTATAAATTATTTTCCCGCTGTCTATATAGAGCAGGAAGACGGTTCTGTTTTTACAGCAAGAGAACCTTGGACAAACGAGGAATTTCTGCAGAAAAATCACTGGGAGAAGGGAATAAAGCCATGAAAAAAGAGATCAAAATCGGAACCCACATCATAAACGAAAGCTCTCCTGTGTTTGTAGTGGCGGAGCTTTCCGCAAACCACAATCAGGATTATGGCCGTGCCCTGGAGATCCTTCACGCTGCCAAAGAAGCCGGAGCTGACGCTGTAAAGCTGCAAACCTACACGGCGGACACCATTACTCTGGACTGCGATGATCCCTGCTTTCAGATCAAGGAAGGCACTATTTGGGACGGCACCACCCTTTACAAGCTTTACCAGCAGGCCTATACTCCCTGGGAATGGCAACCCCGGCTGAAGGAAGAAGCAGACAAGCTTGGTCTGGAATGCTTTTCCTCCCCTTTTGATCTTACCTCTGTGGATTTTCTCCAAAGTCTGGGCATGCCCGCGTATAAAATTGCTTCCTACGAGATCAACGACATTCCCATGATTCGGAAAATTGCAAAGCTCCACAAACCCATGATCTTTGCCACCGGCATCGCCTACCCTGAGGACATTGAACGCGCCCTTGCCACCTGCCGTGAGGAAGGAAATGAAGATATTATTCTGCTCAAATGCGTCTCCGCCTATCCCACTCCCTATGAGGATGTTAATTTAAATGTAATTCCTACCCTTGCCAGCACCTATGATTGCCTGGTGGGTATCTCCGATCACACCATGGGAAGTATTGTATCCGCCGCCTCCATCGCCCTGGGCGTTAAGATGGTGGAAAAGCATTTTACTCTTCGCCGGGCTGATGGAGGACCGGACAGCGCCTTTTCCATGGAACCGGAAGAATTTGCCCAAATGGTAAAAGATATCCGTATTATGGAGAAGGCATTGGGCAGCAGCGAGTATCGGTTAACGCCTGTCCAGGAACTGGAACATGGCGGCTCCCGTTCTCTGTTTGTGGTGAAAGATATTCTTCCGGGAGAGCTTCTGAGTGCCGAAAACATACGCTCTATCCGCCCCGGTAATGGGCTTCATACCATGTACTATGAGGAAGTATTGGGAAAAAAGGCAAAAACCTTCTTAAAGAAAGGAACACCGCTTCAATGGGATCTGATCGATTAATTTATATACGCACAGACGGAAACTCCAAAATAGCATCAGGACATTTGGTACGATGCGCCTCTGTGGCATATGCCTGTTGCCAGTTGGGCATGGAGGTCTGCTTTTTGGTTTCCGATGGACAAAGTGAATCTCTTCTCCGTAACCTCACACGCGGGCAGGCGCCGTTTTCCCTGATTCGATTAAAGACAGCCGTTTTTGATGATTTGGAAAAGGAATTGCCTGAAGTTCTTTCCCTCTTAGAGCAAAATAAAGATACGCATGTTATTTATTTTGTGGACTCTTATTATGTCACTGCAAAATATTTGTCCACTCTTAAGCCTCTGGTGAAGACCGCCTATTTGGATGATCTTCAGCTTTTTGATTATCCTGTTCATCTGCTGGTCAACTACGATGTGATCCCCCCTGCCCGGATGCCATCCTATCGATCTGCTTACCAAAATGCAGAAAAGCTTCTTCTGGGGGCTGCCTATGCGCCTTTGCGCCCCCAGTTCCGGAACGACCCTATTTCCGTCAGAAAAAGCGTATCAGATATCTTCCTTTCCACCGGGGGAACAGATCCCTTTCATTTTACCCTGAAGCTTATAAATGAAGTCCTGCTTCCCTCAGATCCTTCCCTGACCGACGCCTTTCAAAAGCTTAGCTTTCATGTTGTAATAGGCAGCCTCAATGAGGATAAGGAAGCCCTATACCGGATCGGGAAGGCGCATCCCCATATAAAGCTGTACGAAAACCTCTCTGATATTGCCTCTCTTATGAGAAACTGCGACCTTGCCATCTCCGCCGCCGGTACCACTTTATATGAGCTTTGTGCCCTTGGCATTCCTGCCATCAGCTTTTCCATTGCCGACAACCAGCTTATCGCCGCTCAGGCATTCCATGAGGCAGGCGCCATCCCATATGCCGGAGATATCCGCACCGCTTTTCAGGAATCTCTTCAGGCAATTCTTCAGTTTTTATTTGATAACACCAGTTCTTTAACTTCTGCTTATGACAAAAGAAAGACCGCCCATGTTACCATGAACAGCCTTGTTGACGGGAATGGCGCTTTGCGTATTGCCGAAGCATTGAAAGCCCTGTAGCCTTTCCTATTACGAAGCGCTCCGTATATTAAATTATAATTTAATTTTCTATTTTTCATTAAAAAACAAGTCTTTTATATGCTGTCCTGCGGCTCTCAAAGCAGAAGCCTCTTTTCCTTCCAGAATAAAATATCCCCTGCCCATCAGAGAATGTCCGTCCGAAACAGGCTCCAGATATTCTCCTTCTCTGATCCTGCAATCCCATGCCGCCAGTCCGCCTCCTGCTGCCTGCTCCACACTGTTTCGATCCGGAATCTTACGAACTCTGCCTTCCATATCAAAATAATGGATCATCATGGTTCTGGTATATTTCGGCATAAATTCACAGGCAAGCCCCATTCTGTATTTAATATATTCCTCCGCCATGTCAACGCCGGTACACAAAGGCGTAAACAGGTTATGAAGATTATGCCCCGAGGGTCTTGCAGAAAGTTCTATGACAAACGGGCCCTCCTTGCCTCTGATCAGGTCTGCATGGAGAAGGCACTCTTCCAATCCCAGGCTCTCCACTATCCTGACCATATATTCCTGTACCTGGCGCCAGAACTCCTCTGAGGGTAAAACAGAAAAATAACCTACTGCCTGCCTTGCAGGCAGGGGCGTATTTTCTTTTCTGCGAAGCAGAATCATCTGAAAGCCATCCCTCGTCACTGCCCCATCCACTCCGTACTCTTCTCCTGCAACACATTCCTCCAGCACGTAAGCCTCTCCTTCCAGGGCTTTCAATGCCTGCTCCAGCTCCTCGCGGTTCATCGCCACATGAATCCCCCGGCTTCCGGAACCATACCTGGGCTTTAAGATCGCCGGAAAGGTGATCTTAAACTCCTTCTTCTCCCCACCGCTTACGGCATAGCAGCAACAGTTACGAAGCCCTCCGGAGGCAAGCCTTTGGTGAAAAGCAAGCTTATCGGTACATAAAACAGCTGTTTTTTTACTGATGCCTGGCAGTCCAAAAGCATCGTTAACCGCCCCTATCGTGGTCAAGTATCTTCCAATGGGCGCCGTCAGCACAAAGTCCGGCGTTTCCCTTTTCAATGCCTCTATCACGGCATTTTCATCGGAAATATCCACCACCTTCGCCAGATCGGATGCCCTCAGCCCCACTGCATGGGGATCTCCGTCCAAAGCCATTACGGTAAGACCATATTCCTGTGCCTTTTCAATTGTATGCAGCGCCTCCTGGCTGGCGCCTATCACTGCTACTTTCATTCTAATCTCCATTCCGGCAGTTTTTATTTCTTCCCTGCGATGGCTTTCCTCAAATTTCTATATCCCCACAGTACCCTGTAATACAGCATAAAGCAAAGGGTAGACCGCATATGTATCCTGATCAGCTTGCGTTCCTCCTGGTGAACCCGTTCCTGATAATAAACGTTCTCCATGAATCCGGGGAAGGTTTCTCTCATCTCTCTGCCAAGGCGCTTCACAAAACCGTATTTTCTTTTTTTCACTCCTGCCATGTAGGAAAACAGTGTATTTACATAAAACAGCGTGGTAAAGCTGCTCTCGATCTCAGGATAATATTCTTCCAGAAAACCAAATTCCTTTGCCTCCCTTACCATCACCCTTGCCGCTTCCATTCTGTCCTGGCATCTCCTGGGGGTTATGGTATGAACCGTCGATGCATCATGCTGATAATAATAGTAAAGAGGCTCCTCCAGATACGCAAAGCATTTCGCTCTCAACATCCAGGAATTACTGATGGCATTATCCTCATAAAAAATATTTTCGGGAAAACGATTGGGAAAATCAAATATGATATGACGTTTATAGATCTTTACCACAAGGCTTCCACTATCCAGAATCAGTGACCTGTATTTCTCTTTTGTAAGGGTTCCTGCCTGAGATTGTTTGTTGTTGTGTACCACCTGTCCGATCTTCATGCTGTGCTCCCCGGTAAGATGGTAATCGCACCCTACCAGATCGGCTCCCGTCTCTTCCCCCCTGGTAATCAGCTTTTCATAGAAATCCGGTGTAACCCAGTCGTCGCTGTCTATGAATCCGATCCACTCTCCCTTTGCCGCTTCCAGTCCAAGATTTTTTGCGCCTCCCTGCTTTTTGTTCACCGGGGAAGCGATCACCTTAAACCGATCCGGATAGCTTTGCTCATACTGCCGGAGAATTTCCAGCGAATTGTCGGTGGAGCAATCGTCCACCGCAATAATTTCATAATCTGATAATGTCTGATTCACCAGTGAATTCAGGCACCAGGTAAGCTTATCTCCTGCCGCCATATTATAAACAGGCACGATCACACTTAATTTCATTTCCTATACCCCTGTTCCATAATATTCCGCTATCTTTGTCACCGCACCGATCACATCCTGCACATCCTGATCTGTCATGGCATAATATAAAGGCAGGCTGATGATCTCCTGATACAGCCTCTCCGCCTTGGGACACAAGCCCCTTTTATATCCCAGCTTCTCATAATAAGGGAAATAATAGGTTGGAATATAGTGCACATTACAGCATATGTTCTCCGCATCCAACGCTTCAAAAAACTGCTTTCTGTCTATCCGTAATTCAGACAACTTCAGCCTGAGAATATACAGATGCCTCGTAGTATCTGATTCCGGTATCTCTTTCTGCACAATGATCTGCGGCAATTTGGAAAAAGCCTCATTGTAGGCTTTTACGATCTCTTTTCTCCTTGCAGAAAACACAGGCAGTTTATCCAGCTGGCTGATGATCAGCGCCGCCTGCATATCCGTCATCCGGTAATTCATTGCCAGTGTGATCTGCTCATAGTACCAGGGTCCATCAGGCTCGTGCTCCATTTGCTCCGGATCTCTGGTGATGCCGTGGGCGCGGTATAAGAGCAGCTTTTTATAATATTCTTCACTGTTGGTCAGAACCGCCCCGCCTTCTCCTCCGGTAACCGTCTTTACCGGATGGAAGCTTAAGGTAGTCATATCCGCTATAGAACCGTTGTTTTTTCCCTTATAACGGGTTCCGATTACATGGGCGCCATCCTCTATCAAAATCAGGTTGTTGGCACGGCAATGGGCAAGGAGACGGTCCAGTTCCACCGACTGCCCCGTAAAATCCACTGCTACCACCGCTTTTGTCTTTTCATTGGTCAGCTTTTCCACTTCTGCAGGATCAATATTATAGGTTTCATCATTGATGTCGGCAAACACCGGCGTACCGCCGCAATACCGCACACAATTTGCCGACGCGGCAAAGGTGATGGGTGTGGTAATGACCTGATCCCCCTCTCCGATTCCTGCCGCCTGACATGCCATATGCAGCGCCGCAGTTCCGCTGCTGCACACTACCGCATATTTTGCGCCTGTGATTTGGCACAGCTTATTCTCCAATTCTCCTATTTTAGGTCCACAGGTAAGAAAATCACTTTTCAGCACCTCCACCACAGCACGAATATCAGCCTCATCAATGTATTGATGTCCGTATGAAATTTTCTTATCCCGAATGGGCTTTCCTCCGCAAATTGCAGGCTTCTCCATAAGTTTCTCCTCTGCTTCCCCGGAAAGCCTCTGGAAAATCTTTTATTCTTCTTCAGCGCTTTCCGTATTTAATCGTATTCTGATGGTATCTGCGATTACCGCTATGTATTCGCTGTTGGTAGGTCTGCCCTGACCGCTTTCCGCACAATATCCAAACAGACCTTCAAAGGTCTTTTTATTTCCCCGCATCCACGAAATCTCAATGGCATTGCGAATCGCCCGCTCAACCTTACCGTCAGTAGTATTATACTGCTTTGCAATCTCCGGGTAAAGAAGCTTTGTAACGCTTCCCACCACCTTCATATCCTCCTCAGCCATAAAAACAGCCGATCTCACATAGCGGTAGCCTTTCAAATGCGCCGGCACACCCATATCCAGCATCATATGTGAAATCATTTGTTCAACCTTTTTCTCTTCTACTCCCTGCATAAAAGAATTCTCCCATTTCGCGTATTTCACTAACAGTTTAAGTATAAATTACATCTATTCCAATGAATAGTTGTAATCCATCGCGCTTAGGGCATTTTTTGTTGCAATTTTCTATTATTTTTTCAAAAATTCATAAAAAAAATTTGAGAATCCCTGATGGGATACCAAATCATCCTGCAAATTATTCTCCATATCATAAAAATATTTTTGCGTTTTCAGATCCAGAGAAATGCTGTCCAGAGGAAATCCTTCCACCCGCCTTGGATGGGGTATATCTGTTAGCAGAAAAGGTTCTCCCCATAGCTCCTCCGCCTGGCTTTCCGCTCTGGTGTGCTCGTCCCAGATCAGACAAATGGCATTTTGATACCTTGCCCTGATGGGTCCATATTTCTTTACCAAATGAATGTAATGGTTCAGCAGTTCCTGGTCGCTGCGCCTTTTCCCATCACGGCCGCGGACACAAACGCCTGGCTGGCTTTCCTGGGGCAAAGGCATTCCTGTTCCATGATTCCAAAGGTAAAGCCCGCTGTCACAGGAAAATACAGGGCATCGGAACAAGGCAAAATATTGCTCCGCCTTCTCTCTGGCATTTTCCAGAGGCGTATTGCCCCTTTCCTCCACCTGGGGAATTGTCAGGTTTCTTTCCGCCGCCGCTTCATACAAACCCTGAATTTCTATGGAAATTCCCTCCATGGAAAGTTTCTCCAACGCTCTCCGCATATAGGAAATTTTTGCATTGTTTCCTGTTCCGTAAATGATCTTCATAAATCCTCTCATCTTAAGAAGCTTTCTTATTTGACCGGCTTATAGCTCTTATCCTCTGCAATAAAACGCCACAAAATCTCTCTGTACTCCTCTGTGGCATAGTCGATCCCCACCCGCTTTGCCGTTACATAAGCGGGTCTGTATCCATCATCCTCCAGCCACAGACTTTTAGATATGACCATATCCTCGCCGTTCAGACTTCTGTCAATCTTCATGGCGCTGGTAAGTTTACCCGGACCATTATAGCCTTCAACACCCCGGATCAATACGGCTTGGGGATGTCCCTCTTTTCCGCTTACCACATTAAAAAGGGAATGGATTCCATAACAGAGATAAATGTAGGCGGTTCCGCCTTTTTCGTAAAGAACCTTTGTCCGCTCCGTCCTGCCCTTACTGGCATGACATGCCGTATCCTCCTCGCCCAGATAGCATTCCGTCTCCATGATTCTCAGCTTCAGAATTCCCTGATCCGTTTTCCTGCACAGCAGCTTTCCTAAAAGTTCCGGCGCAAGCTCATCCGCCGGTCTGGTAAGCTCCTTCCGCCCCATTCTCTTTGCCATTTTTCCTCATTCCCATTGTTATCTTTCCAGATAATCCAGATAATCTTCTTCACTGGCAAAAAGCATGTAGCTTCCCTCTACCAGTCCCATGTATCCATTGTTTACAAAATATCCTTTCATCATACTGCCTCCTGTCATTTCGATAATTTTCTTCATCTATTATCAGAATAACATTATGGCAGTCCCATAAAACGGACTTTAACTCAGAAAAACTTCTTATGGAAGCACATATTGCTCCCGTAATTTTTTTACTTCTGCTGCAAAAACCACATTGTCCTTGCTGGTCAGATTGTCCTGATACTCATGGGTATCAAAATTCTCTTCATTTAATTGAAGCAGACAGAGGGCAATATTGGAGCAATGATCTGATACTCTTTCATAGTTTGTGGTAATATCTGAGAGCACAAACCCCATCTCAATCGTACATTTCCCTTTGCGAAGACGTTTGATATGACGCTTCTTGATCTCAGAATTCAGATAATCAATGACCTCCTCCATAGGTTCTACCGTGCAGGCAAGCTTCAGATCCTCCTGTTGGAATACCTGAATGGAGGTATTGATAATATCCTTCACAGCTCCTGTGAAAATGGCAAGCTCCTCTTCCGCTTTTCTTGAGAACGCCATTTCCTTCTCATACATTTCCCTTGCAGATTCCATAATATTAATGGCATGGTCAGAGATCCTCTCAAAATCGCCGATACAGTGAAGCAGCACAGAAAGCTCCTGGCTGTCCTTTGCCGTCAGATGCTTGCTGCTTAACTTGATCAAATAGGAACCCAGTTCATCCTCATAATGATCCACAAGTTCCTCCAGCTCGATCACCTTGCCCGCTTCCTTTTTATCGAACCGATCCAGCATACGGATCGCCATAAACAACGCATCCCTGGCATAATTCGCCATATCCACAGCAGCATTTTTACATTGCTCCAGGGCAACTCTTGGAGTATTTAAAAAACGAGGGTCCAGAATTTGGATTTCCTTCTTTACCGCGCTGATCGCCTGAGTCTCCTCTTCGCTCTCGGGAATGGTGAGATATACCAGCTTTTCCAATACCCACGTAAAAGGATACATGAGAATAACCGATGCTACGTTAAAGGTGGTATGAATCACTGCAACCCCCAGCGCGCTTGCCGGCTGGCTTAAAAATTCAAAATGGATTACCGCATTCAGGGCATAGAAAACCGCCATAAAAGCCACTGCTTTTATGATCTTATAGTATAAGCCGATCAAAGCCGCTCTCTTTGCCTGCTTGCCTGCTCCCGCGCTGGAGAGAAGAGCCGCTACGCAATCGCCAATATTTTGTCCCATGATAATGGGAATTGCAGTGGAATAACTGACTGCGCCTGAAACGCACAGTGCCTGAAGAATACCTACGGAAGCCGATGAAGACTGAATGATCGCTGTCAGCACAAGACCGATCAGCATGCCCAGTACCGGATTGGAAAACATCAGCAATATATTTGTAAAATCAGAATTTTCCGCCAGGGGTTTCACCACATTTGACATGGTTTCCATCCCTGTCATAAGCACCGCAAAACCAATCATAATGGTAGCGGCTACTTTATGCTTTTCCCTTTTGCTCATGCTGCGCATCACAACACCCACAAAAGCTAAAATCGGCGCAAAGGAAGAGGGCTTTAAAAATTGAAGGAACATGCCTGAGCCTTCCACCCCTGTCAGGCTTAAGAGCCATGCCGTCACCGTAGTTCCCACATTGGCTCCCAGAATGACCCCTACTGCCTGGGAAAGCTTCATAATCCCTGAATTGACAAAACCTACCACCATAACAGTAGTTGCCGATGAGGATTGGATCACGGCAGTTACGCCCGCCCCCAGGAGAATCGCCATAAGCTTGTTGGATGTAAGCTTCTCCAAAATAATCTCCAGCTTACCCCCGGACGCCTTTTTCAAACCGTCCCCAAGAACCTCCATTCCATACAGAAACAAGGCAAGACCGCCAACCATCGTTAGTATGCTAAAAATATCCATTATCCTATCCTCCGGATGTTTGTAAAAAGCAGCTACATTTCTTATTGTACACTATTTCGTTCTTTTTGGGTATAGGCATTTTTATTTCCGCTGCAGGATCTTCATATCCTCCAGCAAATTTTCGGTCAGTTCCAGCAAGGTCTGAGCATCCTTTTCCACCATACCGCTTTTTTTGTAACGATACAGAAAACTTGTCATCTTATAATTAAAGGAAAGCTTTTCATGCTTATCCAAAAGCTTCGGTATTTTTTCCCCATAGATCTGTGCGTCTCTTTTCAGGGAAATCAAAATTTCTCCGTTTTTCCCTTTGATATCTGTAATATAAAGCCTATGGGCATTTACCCGGATCATGGAAATGCGGAAAAGGTTCTGTACCGCAAGGGGAATCTCTCCAAAACGGTCTAACAGTTCCTCCTTCATATCATCACATTCCCCCTGATTTTCAATGCCGGCGATCCGTTTATAAATATCCAGCTTTTGAATTTCGTTGACAATATAAGCAGGGGGAATAAAAGCATCCACATCCAGATCCACTGTGGTGGTAAAATCCTCAATGGTGCTGATACCCTTTAAATTTTTTACCGCTTCGTTGAGCATCTTGCAGTACAGATCATATCCCACTGCCTGCATATGTCCATGCTGCCTTGCCCCCAGCAGATTTCCTGCTCCTCTGATCTCCAGATCACGCATGGCGATCTTAAAGCCGCTTCCCAGGTCTGTAAACTCCTTGATTGCCGCAAGCCTTTTCTCCGCCACTTCCCTTAACATTTTGTCCCGCTTGTACATAAGGAAGGCATATGCCGTACGGTTGCTTCTTCCCACTCTCCCCCGAAGCTGGTAGAGCTGGGAAAGCCCCATGTTATCGGAGTCGTGGATGATCATGGTATTCACATTGGAAATATCAAGCCCCGTCTCAATGATGGTGGTAGACACCAGCACATCGATCTCTCCGCTGATAAAATCGTACATAATGCGCTCCAGCTCACGCTCCTGCATCTGCCCGTGGGCAAAGGAAACTACCGCCTCCGGCACCAGGCTTTGGATGGAAGCCGCCACATCCGCAATATGGTTCACCCTGTTATAGACATAGTACACCTGTCCGTTTCTGGACAGTTCCCTCACAATCGCCTCCCGGACCATCTCCTCATTATATTCAAGCACATAGGTCTGAATGGGCATCCTGTCCCCAGGCGCTTCCTCCAGTACACTCATATCTCTGATGCTTACAAGGCTCATGTGAAGGGTTCTTGGAATAGGCGTTGCCGTCAGGGTCAGCACATCCACATTCTCTTTCATTTTCTTTATTTTTTCTTTATGGGCAACCCCAAACCGCTGCTCTTCGTCAATGATCAAAAGTCCCAGATCCTTGTAAACAACATCCGCCGACAAAACTCTGTGGGTGCCGATCACAATATCCACCAGTCCTTTTTTCAGGTCTTCCACTGTTTTTTTCTGCTCTGCATTCGTCCTGAATCTGGACAGCATATCCACCCGCACCGGGAAATCCTTCATCCGTTGGATAAAGGTGTTATAATGCTGCTGCGCCAAAATAGTGGTAGGCACCAGATAAACCACCTGTTTGCCCTCCTGCACAGCCTTAAACGCCGCACGGATAGCAATCTCCGTCTTGCCATAGCCCACATCTCCACAGATCAGGCGGTCCATAATCTTCGTGCTTTCCATATCCTCTTTGGTGGCGTTAATGGCAAGTATCTGATCCTCTGTTTCTTCAAAGGGAAAAGTTTCCTCAAACTCCTTCTGCCACACTGTATCCGGACCATACTGAAATCCATTCTTCTGCTGGCGGGCAGCATACAGTTCCACCAGATCCTTTGCCACCTCCCCTGCCGCTTCCCGAACCTTGCTCTTGGTACGGCTCCACTCCTGGGTTCCCAGCTTATTCAGTTTGGGGCGCTTTGCATCGGCGGAGGCATACTTTTGTATCACATCCAGCCCCGTGGCAAGGACATAGAGATTGCCTCCGTCCCGGTATTCGATCTTGATGTAATCCTTTACCACCTTTTCGATCTCTACCTTTTCAATCCCCTTGTAAATTCCCAGCCCGTGGTTTTCATGAACCACATAGTCTCCTACCTTCAGTTCGTTAAAATCGTTGATCTTACGCCCTTCATAGGTTTTTCTCTTTTTCTTCTTCTTTTTATCAGCCCCGAAAATATCGCTTTCTGATATCACCACGAACTTTAACAGCGGATACTCAAATCCTTTCAGGACTCTGCCGTAAAAAGTCATGATTTCTCCCGGCTGCAGCTCTCTGTCAGGGTTCTCCGTATAAAAGGCTGTCAGTTCTTCGTCTCTCAAGTCCCTGGCAAGCCTTTCCGCTCTGGTTCTGGAACCGGATAAAAGAAGCATTCTGTAACCTTTTTTTCTGTAACGCTTCAAATCCTGCACCAACGCCTCAAAACTGTTATTATAGGAGGAAATACTCTTCACAGAAAAGTCCACCTTCCTGTGGATCTTAAACAGGTTGTTTTTCAATTCCAGAGAAGCAAGGGTAACCAGCCTTCTCTGCTGTAGCTTTGCCGCCACCTCCTCCTGCGCATACAGAAGCTGCATCTGCCCCGGCAGGATGTAACCTTTCTCCACCCGGTGAATCATACTCTCCCGAAATTCCAGTTCCACCGCTTCCGCATGTTCCTTCACTCTTGCAGGCTCATCCACGAAAATACAGGTTTTATCCTTATCAAACATTTCCAGAAAAGATATGGTATCCTCATAAAAATAATGTACATAGGCATCCAGATTCACCAGATTGCGAAATTCGTAGACCTGTTCCTTCAATTCTCTGATCTGAGTATCGATCCGGTGGGCTTCCTCCGTATGAAATTCCTTCCTCAGCTTTTCCGAAAAAAGCTTCCCCTCTTTTTCAATTTTTTCCATGCCCTTTTTCATGCGTTGATCGGAAAGCAGCATTTCTCCTGCCGGATAAACGGTGATGTCGGAAAGCTTTTCTATAGAGCGCTGGCTTAACACATCAAAGCTTCGAATGGATTCCACTTCGTCTCCCCACAGCTCGATTCGATAGGGATTCTCCTCCGTCAGGTCAAAAATATCTATAATACCGCCCCGAATGCTGAACTGCCCGGGCATCTCTACCTGATAGTTTTTTTCATAGCCCATCTCCACCAGCCGCCGGGCAAGCTGCTTTTCATCTACCTGCCCTCTGCTGCTGATGGATAAAAGATGCTCTTTCCAAACGGTAAGGGGAATCTGAGGCGCCATGAGACTGCTGAAGGTGGTAATGACCGTAACCGGCTTACCCTCCAGCATACGCTTTAAGCATTTCACCCTCTCCGTCACCAGTTGGTTCCCGTGAATGTCCGCCTGATAGAAAATCAGGTCCTTCGCCGGATAGCTTGTGACATTTCTGTCATAAAAACGGTAATCCTCCAGCAGCTCCTTCACCCGCAGATCACTGAACGTAACGATGAGCCTGTATTTAAACCCATCGCCAAGTCCATATACCATATGCAGCTTTTGAGATTCCACACAGCCTGTCAGCGCCACCGTTGCAGCGCCCTTTTGCAGCTGATCTTTTACCTCCAAAAACTCCCCCAGTTCCTCCAGGGGCGCCGTCAATACTCTCATGTAAGCCTTTCCTTTCAATTACTTGGATTGATTTTCCTGTTTGGGAGAAACCTTGCGGTTAAACGTATTCATTGCCTGCTCCGTATTGCCCTCCAGCATCAGCTCCGCTGCCTGTATCGCCTTCTCCACTCCTTCCCGCATCAAAGGCTTTTCTTCTTTGGAAAAGTGCCCCAGTACATAATCCACAAGGTCATAGCCTCTGGGCTTTTCACCCACGCCGATCCGGATTCTCTGAAATTCCTGGCTGCCAAGGTTCTGAATAATATTTTTAAGGCCGTTGTGCCCTCCGGCGCTTCCGCTTTTTCTTACCCGAATCTGCCCGGGAGGAAGGGTAATATCGTCAGAAATCACGATCAGTTCTGTTTCTATGTGGATTTTATAGTAATCCGTCAGAGGGCGAATACTCTCTCCACTTAAATTCATAAAAGTCAGGGGTTTTACCAGAATCACCTTCTGCCCGTTTATCACACCCTTGCCCGTCATTGCTTTGTTCCGAATATCCATAACGGAAATCTGGTATTTATCCGCCAGCGCATCGATTGTTTCAAACCCAATGTTATGTCTTGTATTATCATATTCTTTTTTGGGATTTCCAAGTCCTGCTATTATAAACATGATCCTTTCCTTTCCGCTTATCTTTTTATAAAGTTCCCCCTGTATCCGCCGGCTTATGGCGCTGAAGCCAGGCAAAAGCAATCAGGCAGATCAGCACGGAAACCAGAGATCCCCCTGCCGTGGCAAGCCCCATGGGAAACAGGGTATGGGCAAAAAGCTTTGACGTCACATAAACGCCGGGAATGCGCATCAACAAAATTGCCGTGATGTTGTGGAGAAAAGAAAGCTCCGACCTGCCGCAGGCACAAAAATATCCGCTAAAGCAAAAGTGTATCCCGGCAAAAATGCAGTCCCAAATATACCCCCGAATATACTGCCCTCCCAATACAATAACCGCTGCATCAGGCGTGAACATACCAACCACCGGCTGCGCTGTAAATTGTATGATAACAGACACCAAAATTCCAAACCCCGCCGCTATCATGACAGCATACCGTAAGGTCTGCACGGCACGCTTACTTTTCCCTGCACCGATATTCTGGGCACAGAGAACCGACACCGTTGAGAGCATGGAGGATGGCACCAGAAACAGAAATCCAATCACCTTTTCCACAATCCCTACCGCAGCGGCATCATTTAATCCCCTCTTGTTTGCAATAATCGTGATGACAATAAATGCAACCTGAATCAGACCATCCTGGAATGCCACAGGAATACCTATCTTCAATATTTTCCCAACGGTTTCCCGCTGAGGTCTGAGATCCTCCTGCAAAAGGGAAACACCCATTTTTCTTTTTAGAATCACTGCCAGTGCAATCATCACACTGATGGTCTGCGCCAAAACCGTCCCCAGCGCAGCCCCTGACGCTCCCATATGAAACACGCCAATCAGTAAATAATCCAGCCCAATATTAGCCGCACATGCCACTCCAATAAAATACATGGGACTTTTGGAATCCCCCAGCCCTCTGAAGATGGAACTGATTATATTATAAGCAGTAATAAAGGGAATGCCCATAAAGCAAATCCTAAGATAAGCAACCGTCCCCGGCACAGCTTCCACTGGCGTGGAAATAACAGCAACGATGGGTCTGACCAAAAGCAGGAGTAACACCATGGTTCCAATAGACAAGCCTGCAAAAAGCGTAACCGTATTCCCCACAACAGCGGAAGTCCGTTTTCTGTCGCCTGCCCCGATTGCCTGTCCGACGCTTACTGTAGTGCCCATGGCAAGACCAACGATCATCACCGTCAGCATATGCATCACCTGTCCTCCAATAGAGACAGCAGTGGTACTTTCCACCCCTTCAAACTGACCGATCATAAACAGATCCGCCATCCCATAAAGGGTCTGCAAAAAATAAGATAACAGATAAGGCAGAGAAAAATACACTATGTTCTTCAATACACTGCCTGATGTCAGATTCTTTTCCATGCCTTTCCCTCCACATTCCATAGTAAACCCTATAATAGCCCCATAGTCAATCATTTTTTCTTACTTCCACAAAAAAAGAGATCATCCTTGTGATGATCTCCTTCCTGCCTTTATAAGACGCTTCGCAAAGTGCGCCGACGTTTGATCTTTCTTATTCCTCGTCTGGCTCCAGCAATGCCTTCTGGTACCTGTCTAAAATGATCGTTTGTATTTTTTCTCTTGTAGATGAATTAATAGGATGCGCAATATCCCGATATTCACCATCTGTTGCTTTTTTACTGGGCATTGCGATGAACAATCCCTTGTCCCCTTCTATCACCTTGATATCGTGGATCACAAATTCCTCATCGATCGTGATCGAAACAATTGCCCTCATTTTTCCTTCTTTTGTAATTTTTCTCACTCGTACATCTGTTATTTGCATTTTCTCGTCCCCCTTAGTCAGTCACGAATATCTAAACTTCTTTTATGATCAACGTTGGCCTCCCATCGAATGCGAATCATGTTTCTCTGCCTGAGTGCATTACATCACGTATCTGTCGTTCCTTTCTAGCACAATCTTAATGCCATCATTGCCAGTATGATATGAATTTGCTCTGATCGTATCGCGGCTCTCCACAATACAATTTTCTATATGGGTATTATCTCCGATATAAACATCATTTAAAATAATGGAGTTCTTAATGTAACAGTTATTTCCAATATAGGCTTTCTTAAAGATCACAGAATCCTCTACCGTACCGTTAATAATACAGCCACTGGAAATAATACTGTTTCTCACCTGAGAACCTACATTATATTTTGCCGGAGGCAGATCATCTACCTTTGAATAAATGTCCGGATACTGTTTGAAGAAATAATCTCTGATCTCCGGTTTCAGGAAATCCATATTGGTATTGAAATAATCATCCACAGTCGCAATATTTCTCCAATAATCCTGAAGCTTGTAGCCGTAGATCCTCTTCATGTTCTTGTACCGGATCAAAATATCCTTTACAAAATCATATCTGTCCTCTTCTGCGCATTTTTCGATCATCTCTATTAGCTGGCGTCTTCTGACCACATAGATACCGCAGGAAATTGTGTTGGACTTTGCCACAATAGGCTTTTCCTCAAATTCCTCAATACGGCTTTCTTCATTCATTTTAATGGTGCCGTATCTGTCTACATTCACATTGGCAGGCATGTTCTTGCATACTACCGTAATATCCGCCTTCTTTGCAATGTGATATTCCAATACCTTATTGTAATCCATCTTGTAGACACAATCACCGGATGCAATTACCACATAGGGTTCATGGCTGCTCTTTAAGAATGAAAGATTCTGTGCAATGGCATCTGCCGTGCCTCTGTACCAGGAGCTGCTCTCAGCGGTGGTTGCAGGCGTAAAAATATATAAACCGCCCTGCTTACGTCCGAAATCCCACCATTTGGATGAATTCAAATGTTCGTTCAGGCTTCTTGCATTGTACTGGGTAAATACCGCCACCTTCTGAATATGAGAATTCGACATATTACTCAGCGCAAAATCAATGCTTCGGTAGCTGCCTGCGATGGGCATTGCACATACAGCTCTCTTCTGTGAGAGTTCTTTCATTCTATAACTGTTTCCGCCTGCTAATACTATACCAATTGCTCTCACCGTTCATCACCTGCCTTAATTAATGTTTTTCCACTTGCAAGATAGTTATCCTTGTAATCTTCCTTTGATGTAATGCCGAAGATACAGGAATTTTTGCCTACCGTAATACCTTCGGGTATCACGCTCTTTTCCCCTACTGTGACAATACCACGATTGTAAATATGAGGATCTGTTTCGTTGGGCACCTCGTCGCCATAGCCCAGCTTAACACCGTTTTTGATCTCCACATTCTCAGCTATGATCGCCTTGTAAAGCTCACACCCATCGCCGATAACGGTATTGTTCATAATAATGGAATCTCTCACAATGGTATCTTTTCCAATGGTAACGCCGCAGCCTATTACAGAATTATAAACCTTGCCATAGACGTCCGATCCCTCTCCCACAATACTTCTCTCTACCACAGAATCATTGGCGATATACTGAGGCGGAAGAATTTCACTTCTTGTATAGATCTTCCAGTATTCCTCATACAAATTGAATTCGGGAACCAGATCGATCAGTTCCATGTTGGCTTCCCAATAGGAATTTAATGTTCCCACATCCTTCCAATAACCATTAAATTCGTATGCATAGAGAGGGTCTCCCTTGCCATGGCAATAAGGAATGATATGTTTTCCAAAATCCAGCCCCGGCTGCTCTGCATTGGCAAGCAGCGCTTCCTTTAAGGTCTTCCAGCTGAAAATGTAGATTCCCATGGAAGCGAGGTTGCTTCTGGGATTTTCCGGCTTCTCTTCAAAGTCTGTAATTCTTCTGTTTTCGTCTGTAATCATGATTCCGAATCGCTTTGCTTCTTCCATGGGCACAGGCATAACGGCAATGGTCACATCAGCGCCCTTTTCCTTATGGAAATCCAGCATGATCTCATAATCCATCTTATATATGTGATCCCCGGAAAGAATCAGAACATATTCCGGATTAAATCCTTCCATATAATCCAGATTCTGATAAATAGCGTTTGCCGTACCGGTGTACCACTCGCTGTTTGTACTTTTTTCATAGGGTGGGAGGACGGTTACGCCGCCTATGTTTCTGTCCAGATCCCAGGGAATACCGATTCCGATATGGGTATTCAGTCGTAAGGGCTGGTACTGCGTCAGGACACCAACTGTATCCACTCCTGAATTAATACAGTTGCTCAACGGAAAGTCGATAATACGGTATTTCCCCCCAAAAGATACCGCGGGCTTGGCCACCTTTGATGTGAGCACGCCCAATCTGCTTCCCTGACCACCTGCCAGCAACATGGCAATCATTTCTTTTTTAATCATGTCATCACCTCTTACAAGTAATTTTTTGATACATTAGTACCAATCATGGAATTCATGAATAGTATATCATAGGTTTGCTTAAAAGTGAATATTTTTTACAAAAATATTCCAGTATCAGTTGACTTTTATGTCAAAATTTAACATAAAAATCAGTCGTATTTTCCCTTCATCATACAATATTTTGTACGACTCATCGGGCATCATCGCATATTTTGTCAAAAATGCCCTTGGTTTTTATTGTGTAATTATATATAATTAAGTCAAAACTAATGTCATCAAACCATAGGGAGGCTATTTCATGTACCAGTTAGATTTTGATCATCCTATACACATACATTTCATAGGAATTGGCGGCATCAGTATGAGCGGTCTCGCAGAAATCCTTATCGACAAGGGATTTACCGTTTCCGGCTCCGATACAAAGGCATCTTCCCTGACAGAACTGCTTTCCAAAAAGGGTGCCCGCATTTACTATGGCCAGAAAGCCGAAAATTTAAACAGTGACATCGACCTGGTAGTGTACACCAGCGCTATTCACCCCGACAACCCGGAATATGCTGCCATGAAAAAAAGGAAGATCCCTTCCCTGACCCGCGCAGAACTGCTGGGACAGCTGATGAAAAATTATGAGATTCCCATTGCCATCAGTGGAACTCACGGGAAAACCACTACTACTTCCATGGTTTCGGAAATTCTTCTGGAGGCAGGATGCGACCCCACCCTTTCCATTGGCGGTATTCTGAAAACCATAGACGGAAATATCCGTATTGGCCATGGCAAATGCTTTGTCACTGAAGCATGCGAATACACCAACAGCTTTTTAAGCTTTTTCCCTAAAATAGGATTGATCTTAAATGTGGAAGAAGATCATCTGGACTTTTTCAAGGATATCCATGATATTCTTCATTCCTTTCATCGTTTTGCCGCCCTTCTTCCTGAAGATGGCTCTCTGATCATCAATGGAGAAATTCCCGAAATTCAAACCATTTTGGATGGCATTGCGTGCAGGGTCATAACCTTTGGCATGGATTCTTCCCATGATTATCATCCGGAGCAGATCTGCTATAATGAAACAGGATGCGCCCGGTTCCAGCTGGTGAGAAAAGATGGTCCAAAAGAAAATATTTCTCTTGGTGTCCCCGGTGAACACAACATTTACAATGCCCTTGCTGCCATTGCCCTTGCCGACCTTCTTTCCATTGATTTTCCCTCTGTTCAAAAGGCTTTGTCCCATTTTCGAGGCACCGACCGTCGTTTTGAATATAAAGGCACTCTGAATGGAACCGTTATAATAGATGATTATGCACATCATCCCACAGAAATTACTGCAACTTTAAACGCCGCACAGAATTACCCCCACAAAACCTTGTGGTGTGTATTTCAGCCCCACACCTTTACCCGTACCAAAGCCTTTATGAAGGAATTTGCCGCCGCCCTGTCCTTGTCTGACAAGGTGGTTCTCGCCGATATTTATCCCGCCCGGGAAACCGATGATCTTGGAATCAGCTCCAGAACCCTTCAAAAAGAACTCGAGGCTTTGGGGAAGAGCTGCTATTATTTCCCTTCCTTTGAAGAAATTGAAAAATTTCTTTTAAAAAGTTGTGCACCAGGTGATCTGTTGATAACTATGGGTGCCGGAGACATTGTAAACATTGGAGAAGCTCTTTTAAAAGGATAGCTGTCCACATTGTCCACATATTCAAAGGCTGAAAGGCTGTTTTGAATATGTGGATATTTTTAATTGGGAAAAGGTGGTTTTTTTGTTTTTTCCTTCGTATATCCACATTGTCCACACTTTCCACAAGATCTGAAGTTCCTTGAAAATACTGATTTTTCTGCATTTTTTCCTATTTTCATTTCAGAAAGCTTATGCTATAATTCAATTTGCTTTCAATTCGTGTAAATAAAATTAAGGTTAGGTGATTGCCTCATGGGCCGCTTTAAAATTTCTCAGGAAAATCGTTCTGACGTGACCGTTGTGTCCAACTTATTCATTGATGAATACATGAAGGATGCCAACGATGCGCAGTTGAAAATATATTTATATCTTCTCCGTACCATGAGTGCAGGACTGTCCACCAGTGTCTCCGACATAGCGGATCAGTTCAACCATACCGAAAAGGATGTTATTAGAGCGCTCAAATATTGGGAAAAAAAGCGGCTTCTTGCTTTGGAATACGACAGTGACAAGAGCCTTTCCGGAATTTCTCTTCTGGATGTCGCAAAAAGTTCCGCCAACGAACCGGCGGCGCTGGCTCCTGTGGTTCAGCTTCCCTCCAAAGGAGAAACGCCCGCCCCTAAATGTGATTTCTCCAAACCGGTCTATTCTCTGGATCAGTTAAAGGAATTTAAGACCAATGAGGAAACTTCACAGATTCTTTTTGTAGCCGAGCAATATATCGGCAGGCCTTTAAGCCCTTCTGAAATCAAAACCATCCTTTTTTTCACAGACAGGCTTAAATTTTCGGAGGATCTCATTGACTATCTGATTCAATATTGCGTTGATAAAGGAAAAAAAGATTTTCGTTACATAGAAAAAGTTGCCATCAGCTGGGCGCAGGAAGGCATCACTACCCCCAAGCAGGCGGCGGCAGTTGCAGTAAAATATGATAAGACCGTTTATGAAATCATGAAAGCGCTGGGCAAATCCGGTTCTCCTACCCGTGGGGAAGCCGCCTTTGCTACAAAATGGATTCAGGAATACGGCTTTACAAAGGATATCATTCTGGAAGCATGCGACCGTACCGTAATGGCAACCGATAAACACCGCTTTGAATATGCCGACCGTATTCTCAGCAGCTGGCACCAGAAGCAGGTCCGACACAAGTCCGATATTAAGGCATTGGATGAAGCCTACGCCAAAAGCAGAACCTTTACCTCAAAGCCTGCAGGCGCCGGAGCCGGACAATTTAACCAGTTTATGCAAAACAGCTATGACTTTGAAGCACTTGAAAAAGAAATTCTAAGCAACTAGGAGAACCTAACGTGGCATTAAGTAACGCTCAGTATGAAGTAATTATGCGAAAATATGAGGACAGGCAGAACAGCGCCAGACATCTCATGGAAGAACGCACAGCAGAAGTGTATCAAAAGGTAGAGGGATATCGGGAGCTTTCAGAATCTATCGCTGCCATCTCCGTAACCCAGGGCAAAAAGCTTTTGGAGGGTGACGAACACGCGTTAGAAGACCTGAAGGCTTCCATTCGCAGCCTTTCCTCCATGAAAACACAACTGCTTACAGGCGCAGGTTACCCTGAAAACTATCTGGAGCCTGTCTACCAGTGTCCTCATTGCAAAGATACCGGATACATAGGCGGAAGCAAGTGCAGCTGCTTTAAACAGGCGGTCATTGATCTCCTCTATGCCCAGTCCGGTATTCAGGAAATGCTGAAACAGGAAAATTTCAGTTCTCTTTCTTACGACTATTATCAGGGAGAGGATCTCACCCGCTTCCAAAATACGGTAAGGGAGTGCCAAAAGTTTATAGAAACTTTTGATTCAGACTACCATAATTTATTCTTTTATGGTACAGTAGGTACAGGCAAATCTTTTCTATCCGGCTGTATTGCCAAGGAACTGATAGAGAGCGGACATTCCGTGATCTACTTTAGCGCCGCCGGACTCTTTGAAACTTTATCCAGGAATATGTTCGACTACAAAAATAAAGAAGATGTTCTCAGCTTTCATGAGGATTTATATGGCTGTGATTTGCTCATTATTGATGATCTGGGAACAGAATATACCAATAATGTGGCTGTTTCTGTGTTCTTTTCCCTGCTCAACCAGCGCTGCCTGGGGAAAAAGTCCACTATCATCTCCACCAATCTGTCCCTGGAGGATTTACGAAACCGCTATTCGGATCGGGTATTTTCCCGGATAACCAATCAATATACCATATGTAAGTTCACCGGATCTGATATCCGGATGCAAAAAAAAAGACTGCAAAACAGAAAGTGAGGTACCTTCATGGCACATCGTGAAGAAACAAGAAACCTGGAAACAATACCGGTAGGTTCTCTGGGCATCATTCCCCTGGAAGGCTGCAGAGCTCTCGGTGAAAAAGTAGATGATTATCTGGTAAAATGGCGTACCGTTCGGGAAAGCGAGCACAAGGAAAGTCTTGCTTTTGCCGGTTATCAGCGGGATTCCTATATTCTGAAGGCAAAAGTCCCCCGCTTCGGCTCCGGCGAAGCAAAAGGCATGATCCTGGAATCAGTGCGGGGAACCGACCTCTACCTTCTGGTCGATGTGGCAAATTACAGCCTGACCTATTCCCTGTGCGGACATGAAAATCATATGTCCCCCGACGACCATTATCAGGATCTGAAAAGGATCATCGCTGCCGTGGGAGGAAAAGCAAGGCGTATTACAGTCATCATGCCTTTTCTTTATGAGAGCAGGCAGCATAAAAGAACTTCCAGAGAGTCTCTTGACTGCGCCCTGGCGCTTCAGGAAATGGTCCACATGGGCGTGGACAATATCATAACCTTTGATGCCCATGACCCCAGAGTCCAGAATGCAATTCCTCTTCATGGATTCGAGACGGTTCAGCCTACCTATCAGTTTATAAAAGGGCTGTTAAAGCACGTTCCGGATCTCCAGATCGATTCTAGCCATATTATGGTTATCAGCCCTGACGAGGGCGGCATGGGCCGTGCCATTTATATGGCAAATGTCCTTGGGCTTGATATGGGTATGTTCTACAAAAGAAGGGATTACACCCGCATCGTAAATGGACGCAATCCTATTGTTGCCCATGAATTTTTAGGTTCCTCCGTGGAGGGAAAAGATATGATCATCATAGACGATATGATCTCCTCCGGTGAAAGCGTCCTGGAGGTTGCCACCGCTTTGAAGGAGCGGAAAGCGCGTAAGATCTTTATCTGCGCTACCTTCGGTCTTTTTACCAACGGACTGGAACGGTTTGATAAGGCTTATGAGAACGGGATCATCGACAGAGTGCTGACAACGAACCTGATCTATCAGACACCCGATCTGCTTAAGCGGGAATGGTATATTGACTGTGATATGAGTAAATATATTGCTTACTTGATCGATACCTTAAACCATGACGCTTCCATCAGCGATCTGCTGGACCCTAATGAACGTATTCAGACGGCGGTTGCAAAGTATAAGGCGGGAGAGGTTATAAATTAGAGGAGTAAAAAGGGCGGCATTTGCCGGGGGCGCAAAATCCCCATATCTTTATGGCGGCTGGAGCCTTTGAAAAGAATTCGCGCTCGCTCCGTTGCACCGGGCATTCCGATGAGCCTCTTGATACAAAAACACAGAAGCATTGGCTTCTGTGTTTTTTGAGTCTCATCTCCATGGTGCAAAAGTCGTTCGCACAAATGTCTTTTCGAAGGCTCCAGCCGCCATAAAGATACGGGGATTTTGCTAATCCTATATTACAGTTTAAATTGGATTTTGTGAAAAGTACAATACAGTTGGGGCTATAGGGCACGGTATACGTATAGGGTGTAGGGAGATGATGCGTCGGTGTAGGTTCCTATGTGGGTAAGCCCGGTTTCTTCTGCGTTGGTCAGTTGGATTCTGGAGAAAAGGTATTCTCCTCCAAGGGCTTTAAATGCATCAATATCCATGTAAATATTCTGATCCGTCACGGTGGAGTTGCGGTAGGCGCTTACGATGGACAGGTCTGTGCCTGAGTACAGGTAGGCGCGGGCGCCCCAGGTATCAAAGTAGTCTTTGCTCGCTTCCACACGATCCAGGGCGGGGGCAATTATTTTGCGAAAAGCTTCTTTGTAGCTCTGGGCGTAGTAACCCAGGTAACCATCCAGCGTAGCAATGCCGTTGTATTCCAGTACGGCGGGATAGAATCCATATGCTGCCGCCCATTCTCCCTGATAGCCTGTCTCTTTTTTTGCTTTTTCAAATAATTCCCGGGAGTAAAACTCATGGAATGACACTCGGTCTGTCTCTGTGCCCTTTATCACCCGGTATGCCTGGTCAAAGCAGGTGGCATAAAGATCGTTATACCGTGTACCTGATAGCACGATCAGCAGCACAGCAGCTACCGCCAGCAGATTTGCCAGCCCTTTTTTCCATTTTCCCGCCTTTTCATACAACTGCTTCAATACCAGGAAGAAAGCGGCATACCATAAAAATGGATTAAAAAATACCGTTCTGTTAAACTGCCATCCGGTGAGAGGCGGGCAAACGGTTTCCACCACCTTTCGAAATGGCTCCCAGTAGTAAACTCCATAGATAACACTGTTAAAAACCAAAACCAGCATCAGAAGATTATAAACATCATGAAAACAGCCTTTCAGGTCTTTCTTTCTGATGTATCCCACATTTAAAACCACAAAATAAATGACACAGACCGGAAGCACCAAACAGGTGTGTACGCTCTCTGCATGGAACATTCCTTTTGCAAACACCTCTCCAATGGTTTTCAGGATCTCTCCTCCTGTAAAGCTGCCCGCTTCCATGGTGCTGCGTATGGTTACCTCATCCCCCAACAGCATAGTGCCGAACAGCCTGTACTCACAGGCAATACAGCCTGCCGACAAAACGCAGAGAGCCAAAAACATTCTTCCCGGGAAGCTTTTATTTTTAAGCCACATCCAGAGAAATACCACCGCCATATATGCCAGTATAAACAAGCCAAAATAAGAGAAATAGGAGAGAACCGGATAAAGGAAAAGCGCCCCATACCACTTAAAAGAAGGCTCCCTGTTTATTTTGAGAAGGAGGCAGATCACAAGAGGAATGGAAGCAAACGGAATCCCAAACGCCGGAAATACATTCAACACGCCATAACCCAGTCCCAATACCCACACAAGGGGACGGTACTGCCGGTACTTTTCTCCATACAGTTCTCTGGCAAGAAGAATGCAGGAGCCTACCGCCACAAAAATCTTTAAAAGATATCCTGCAATGTATGCAGGATACGCCGGAAGAAACATATAAAGTATGGTATACAGGGAAAATTCAGAGGGCAGGTTATCTCTGCTGATTCCTCCTAAAAAGGGTACATCCACCCCATGCTTCCAGAAAGTTCCCGTATCTTTCATCATCTGGAACTGGGGCGTAAACAGATCCAGGTTATCATGAACGGCTATGGTGCTTCCTTCGCCGCAGATCACAAAAACCATTCCTGCAAACACAATAAAACCAATTACAAAGAACAGATACCATCGTGAAACCAGCTTTTTCAATGTTCTTCCTCTCCATCCTTTTGTCTGTTTTGTCTTTCCTTCTGACACACCAATGTAAAACGATATTCAAAATCTCTTCTGTTTTTCATCGCCATATTGGACAGGATCAATCCGGCAAAAAAGGATTGGATCGCCGCCATCATTACGAAACCGCACACGATCAGCGTGGGGAATTTAAGTACCAAACCTGTTTTCATAAACTCCAGAAGAACCGGAATAAAGAACGCCACAGCAATCACGCTTAGAAAAAGCGCCAGATAGCTGAAAAAGCCAAAAGGCTTGTAATCTCTGTAGAGCCTGAAAATCGTTCCCAGCACCTTAAAGCCGTCCGAATAGGTGTTAAGCTTGGACTGGCTTCCCTCAGGTCTGTCTCTGTATTCCACAATTACATTGTCGATCTGCATATGATTATAAACAGCGTGTATGGTCATCTCCGTTTCGATTTCAAAGCCTTTGGACAAAACCGGAAAAGTCTTTACAAATCCATAACTGAAAGCTCTGAAGCCTGTCATAATATCCTTGACCTCACAGCCAAACAGATGATTGATGCTTGCCCGCACCAGGGAATTCCCCATATTGTGGAAGGGGCGTTTATTTTCCTCAAAATAAGTGGATGAGAGACGATCCCCCACCACCATATCTGCATTATGGTTTAAAACCTTGTCCACCATCTCCGGCGCAAACTCCATAGGATAGGTGTCATCCCCGTCCACCATAATGTAGCACTGTGCCTCGATCTCCCGGAACATCCTGCGAATCACATTTCCTTTTCCCTGCATGTATTCGTGACGTACCACCGCCCCATGCTCTCTGGCAAGGGCTCCGGTGCGGTCTGTGGAATTGTTATCATATACATAAATCACCGCTTCCGGCAAAGACCTGCGTGTATCCTCTATTACCTTTGCAATGGTTTTCTCCTCATTGTAGCAAGGGATTAAAACTGCAATTTTATCCATTTTGATTATCCTTTCCATCTGCCGCATCTGTACATACGCACTTACCCTGCTATTTTATCAAAGATCCCCATAAAATTCCACAATTTTTTCCATATATGCCTCCAGCACAGGGTTATCCGCCCTGTAAATTTCATGCTTTGTGTGTGGGTAACGCTGAAGGCTTCCCTTTTGAATTCTTCTGATAAATTTTTTCTGAGGGGAAGCTTTCACCTGTCCATCCTTCCCTGCCTGGCACAAAAGAACCGGTATGTCTACCAGCGCTGCATTTTTCCGTTTCACAGCCCTTTCTCCTGCCCGAATCGCGCTGCCGCCCCAGGAATAGCTTGCAGAGCTGGTTTGATAACAGGGTGTTTTTCGGCGTATTTCCTGATAGTAGCCATGCCGCGCCTGAGAATCCGCACAGCTTGCCGAAAAAGGCTCCTGAGGATCGAATTCCCCCTGGGTAAACAGACGCTTCTTCCCTCTTCCCATGGATTTTGCCGCAGCGCAAATTACCTTTGCTGCCGCCATAGGGCATCCTCCCATCCGAATGGCAAGCATGGGCGCATTCAACACTGCCCTGGCAAAATCCCCGGGATAACTTTCCAGGTATCTTGCGCCTACACAGCCGCCCATGGAATGGGCATAAAGATATAAAGCTTCCCCTTCCGCAAAAGGTCTTACTACCTGTTCCACCAGGTCATGGAGGTCCTTCACGTAGTCCTCAAAGTCTTCCACGTGTACCACATTGGGATTTTCTCCCTGTCTGAAGGACTTTCCATGTCCCCTCTGATCCAGGATGGCAATCTGATAGCCTGCGCTGTATAAATAATAAATAAATTCCCTGTATTTTTCCGCCGACTCGCTGAACCCATGGCAGATCACAACAACAGGCGCCTTTTCCTTCTGAGGATACAGCTCATAATACAGCTCTCCCCCATCCACCCGCAGCCTTCCCTCTTTTCTGACTGCCTCAAGCGCCGGCTCTACAAGCGTTTTCATCTGATTTTCAAAGGACTCCTCTTTCAAAATGATTTCTTTCATATTCATGCTTCAATCCCTCTAATAAGAGCTGTCGCAAAAGCTCGATGCGGCGCTCTTCCTCTACCTGCTCGTCTCCTGATAATATATGCCCCATTCCCGCCAGCTTTTGCAGCAGGCTTAAAACCGTATGCGTCAGCGTATAATAAAGCTCTTTGGTATCTGCTCTCACGCCGATAGAGCCATCTTTTTTCCCTTTTTCGATGGCATCACAGAGCAGCGGCATAAAGCTTTCCACCTGTTTTTCATACTCCGCCTGTTTTTCTCCATCTATTTTATGAGATACCATAAAAACATCCAAATCATGGAGAAATTTCATCTTTTCCCTGTGCTCTTTAAAGATCTCCTCCGTTGCCAAAAGCAGCGTCTCCACCTGCTGTATTCCGCTTTTTTCCTGATAACCGCTTTGGGTTATCAGTTCCTCATATCGGGATGCCGCCAACTCCCAAAAATAAACGCCGCACGCCAATGCCAGATTTTCCTTGTTGGCAAAATACCGGTATAAGGTTGCTTCTCCCGTTTGGGCGCAGGCGGCGATATCCGCAAGCGCCGTCTTTTCAATTCCCTTTTCGCTAAAGCATTGAAGTGCACTCTCCACCAGCTTTTTTCTGCGCAATTGCTGCTTGTCGGAGGGTCTCGTCTGTCTTTTCTTCGAATCCTCAGTTTTCATTGATCCTCCGTTCATTATAAAAAAGCAGTATAACGCCGCCTGTCAGTGCCAATATGGAAGCCGTTGCCGCCACCACCCGGTATCCCAGACCGCTTCCTGCTCCAATGGTAGCAAGCGCAGTAAAAATCAACATGGAAACACTTTGCCCTAATTTAAACGCAAAAGTTCTTGCTGCATAAAACATGCCTTCCCGATTCTCTCCTGTTTTTCCTGCATCGTACTGGGAAACATCCGCTACCATTGCCTGAGGCAGAATACCAAATACAGCCATGGGGAAAGCCGCCGCCACTACCAGAATAAAGCCCTGCGCCACTGCCGGGACACCCGGTATAAGCCCAATAAACGCCGTGTACAGAAAAGCCGCCCCAAAGAGAAAAAACGCAGTAAGCACCAGCTTCTTTTTTCCCATCCTTTTGGTAAGGAAATTAACCGGTGCATAAAAAAGCAGTGAAAGTGCCGTCATTGCCACAAAGTATATCGTGGACATACTCTCCTCCAGCTTCAACAGAGAAGTCACAAAAAAGGGCAGTCCTGTCTGGAACATGGTCAGCGCCACCCAATAGAAAATATCAGAACCCACAAAAATTCGAAAATCCGGATTCCGAAAGGTTTTGATCAGTGATGACAGGGCATTGTCCTGAGAAGGCGTTGCCTGCACATATTCCTTTTCCCGGATAGCAAGTACCGGAACCAGCATACATCCAAAGGCGATCACAGCCATAATGGCAAAAGTAACCCGCATTGCCATAACCCGTCCCATACTTCCTTCCAATGCTCCCCAGACGACCGGCGCCACATAGGCAAACGCCGTTCCCACAATAAAGGTAAGGGAAATCACTGTAGAAATATTCAATCGCTCTTCACGGTCATGCCCCAGCTCTGGTATCAGCGCATTATAAGGGGTACAATAAGCTGTAATGGAAAGATAATATCCCATCACAAACACAAAAAGCCAGATTACATTTATCATGCTGCTATGTCCTACCGGCGCCCAGAACACCAGCACCGTAGTCAGCGCCAGAGGAAGCGATGCCCATTTTAAAAAGGGTATCCTCCTGCCCCTTTGAGACCTGCACTTGTCTGAAAGAGATGCGATCCAGGGGTCCGTCACCGCATCAAAAATACGCCCCATGGCAGTAATGCCTCCTACCACTGTAAAAATTCCCAGGATCACAGCCCCCTGAGGCACAAAAATCGTCTGTCCCGCCTCCTGCGCCGCTGTATCCGGCTGATAAAAGTACACCAGCCAGTTGGAGATCAGACCGGACATCATGGACCACCCCAACTGCCCTACTGCAAATAACCATATTTTTCCCGTAGATAGTTTTTTCATACATACCGCCTTTCCGTTAACAGTTCTCTCTCAAACATTCTTCCACAACACATTTTCTAAATTGAAATCGCAAAATGATAGTTATACTATCATTTTATCTTCTCCTTAAATTTTCTGCAACATTTTCTGCCCCAAAAAGCCTAAAAAAGATTGCGAAAATTTATCCCATCCATTATACTGAAAATGTTTTTAAATACGTAAAGGAAAAAGTTAGAATGATCAGACTGATATTAGTTGCCGTTTTTGTCGTACTGTTTTTAATCTGCAGTATCCCCCTGCTGATTGCAGAGTGGATTATTGGAAAATATAATATGGATCTGAAAAACAAAAGTTCCCTTGCCATTGTAAACTGGGCTTTCCGGATCGTTTTATTTCTTTCCGGGGCAGATGTGACCGTAAGAGGTCTTGAAAACGTCCCCAGGGATGAGCCTGTCTTGTACATTGGAAATCACCGCAGCTATTTTGACATTATCATCACCTATGTGCGGGTACCCAGGCCTACCGGATATATTGCCAAAAAGGAAATGCTGAAATGGCCTCTTCTGGTAAACTGGATGAAAAACCTCCACTGCCTGTTTTTAAACAGAGATGATGTAAAACAGGGGCTGAAAATTATTCTGACTGCCATTGACAAGGTGAAATCCGGCATTTCCATCTGTATTTTCCCGGAGGGCACCAGAAACAGGGTCAATCACACTTTTATGGAATTTCATGAGGGAAGCTTTAAGATCGCTTCCAAAACCGGATGCCCTATTGTTCCCATGACCATCTACAACTCGGCGGATATTTTTGAGGATCATCTCCCTAAAATCAAAAAAGCCCATGTAATTTTAGAATACGGCAAGCCGTTTTACGTAAAGGATCTGGCTAAGGAGGATCAGAAGAAAGTGGGGGCTTACACACAGAAGATTATTCAGGATACTTATTTCAGAATAAAAGAAGAGGCAGGTTTTTAGTCTGCCTCTTTTATCATTTCAACCACTTTTTCAAATGCCATCCCATGAGATGCTTTTACCAGAATTGTGTCTCCCTTTTTCAGAATAGCAGGAAGTTCCTTTAGCATGGCGTCTCTGGTTTCAAAATAACAGATTTTTGTTTTTCCCCCGCCGGTACATTTTTTAACCGTTTCTAATGCCTGACGATACATATGGCAGGAGAGCGCGCCAGTGCAGATCAGCAGGTCCACGCCTTTTTCCACTGCATAGGCTCCCACCTCACCGTGAAGCTGCTTTTCCTTTTCCCCCAGTTCAAACATGTCTCCCAATATTGCTGTTTTTCTGCCAGATGCCGTGGCAAGGAGATCGATCGCTGCTTTCATGGACGCCGGATTTGCATTATAGCAATCGTCTATCAACGTATAAGCAGGGAGGGAAAGAACATTGCTCCTTCCGCTGACCCCCTGTACTTTGGCAATTCCCTGGCTGATCTCCCGAACCTCAAGCCCAAGCAGCATTCCTACCCCTGCTGCTGCCAGTGCGTTGCGCACCATGTGTTCTCCGGGAAGGGGAATATCCACGGAAAAGACCTTCAAATCGGCATGTATTACCGCTTCCGTTCCCAGCAATCCTTTGCCCTTTACATTGGAAGCAAAAATTTCATTTCGGGAATCCATGCCAAAATGAACCGGCTTATGAATCCCCTTTTTTTGAAGTTTACCAAGAAGATCATCGTCACCGTTTACAAACACCCAGCCTTCCGGATTCATAAAGTCAAAAATCTCAGATTTGGCTTTCAAAATACCCTCTCTGGTTCCCAGGTTTTCCAAATGGCACTGCCCAATATTGGTGATCACGCAAATATCCGGTTTTGCAATTTTACTTAACCGGTGCATTTCCCCAAAATCACTGATTCCCATCTCGAGAACCGCGACCTGGTGCTCCTCCCTGATCGAAAGCACTGTAAGCGGCAGCCCTACCTCATTGTTAAAATTCCCCAAGGTCTTTAAAACCTGATACCGCTGGGAAAGTACCGATGCAATAAATTCCTTGGTACTGGTTTTACCCACACTTCCTGTAATTCCAACTACCTGAATGGAAAGCTGCTTTCTGTAAAACTCGGCCAGATCCTTCAGCGCCTGAAAGGAATCCTCCACCAGAATATAGGGAATGGGACAGTTTTCCGGTTTTTTCTCACACACAACCCCCAACGCGCCTTTGGCTGCAACCTCCGGTATAAAGTCATGTCCGTCCGCTTTTTCTCCCCTGGTGGCAATAAAGACCCCGTTTTCTTGGATTTTGCGGGAATCAATGACCACGCAGGCAGCCTCTCTTGGATCTTCCCCTTTCTGTCCTTCTGGTTTGCATAATATCCCTGCACATGCCTTTGCCATTGCAGACAGCGTCATATTTTTCATACTTTCCTCCAGTTCTTAAGATAATGCCAACGCCAATATTTTCTCACACAGTTCCCCAAAATCCATTCCCTGGGCTGCTGCCTCCTGGGGCAAAAGGGAGGTGGGCGTCATACCGGGAAGGGTATTTGCCTCCAGACAGAAAATTTCCCCCTGTCCGTTCATCATAAAGTCCATCCTGGCATAATTTTTGAGCCTCAGTGCCGCAAACGCCTTCTCCGCATAGCCCTGCATCTCTTTGGTTTTATCCTCAGGAAGTTCTGCGGGACAGGTTTCAATGGTTGAGCCTGCCTGATACTTATTTTTATAGTCATAAAAGCCCTGAAGAGGAGCTATCTCAATCACCGGCAGCGCTTTGCCGTCCATCACACCTACGGAAAATTCTCTTCCTTCAATGTATTGTTCTACGATCACTTCATTGTCATAACGGAACGCCTCCTGTAATGCTCCCTCATATTCTTTTTCCGACCATGCAATACTTACTCCCACGCTTGAACCGCCGCAGCAGGCTTTCACAATACAGGGGAAAGGAACCTGCTCTTCCTGTTTTTCTTCCTTCCTGAGACGAATGCCGCAGGGCACGGGAATACCGTGATATGTAAACAATTCTTTTGAAATTCCTTTGTCCATCGCCAATGCGGAGCTTACGTAATCCGTTCCCGTATAGCGGATTCCAAGAAGGTCAAAGCACGCCTGTATTTTTCCGTTTTCCCCGTTTTCTCCATGAAGCGCCATAAACACCCCGTCGGCTGCCTGGCATATGGCGAGAACCCCAGGACCAAAGAAATTTTTATCTCCGTCCGGGCGCATCCTTTTGATCTGGTCAATGTCCGGATTTTTGTCTGTGATAGTTCCAAGGGCTTTCGCCCAATCTCTCTCCTCCTGAAAAAGCTTTTCAATATCAGCTTCCGTTAAATTCGCTTCATATCCCAGATAAACATCCAAAAGAACCGCTCTGTAACCTTTCTTCTTAAGGGCACGGTAAATCATAGTCCCCGAACTCAAAGAAACGTCCCTCTCTGTGCTGATGCCTCCTGCCAGTACCACAATTTTCATATGATCTTTCACGACTTCTCTCCTGCTCCTTTTTTCTCTCACTTTACAGCTATATGCCCTGCCAAAACAGAGAATAGATTGCCGCCTGTCTTGCAAAAAATGCTCTCTTTTCCTGAAAATATCAATTCCTGTGCCTGCCCACAATTTCGCTGAGCATAAAAATCAGCTTACTGTCCGCATCAAATTGCTTCATAATGCCGACGCCTTCTTCTATCGTTTTGTCATTGTTTTCCCCCACCTGATCTATATAGCTGACTGCCTTTTCATTTCGTCCCATAAGATAATGGAGATGATTTTCAATCATATTCTCATATTCATGATTGGAAATCATATGATCTATCATGGTCAGATACATCATGTTTGTAAGCAGCTCCTGCTGACCCTCCTGATCTGTATTTCCTGTGGACATAAAAACAGAATCTCTTGCCGCCTCTGATATTTCCTCTCCTTTATCCATCAATGCTTTGGAAATATTTTCGCAAAGGGAAAGCTTCACCGGCTGTTTTGTGGAAATATATGTGACACACCCTAGGAAAATGACTTCGTCCATATTCCCCTCAAGATTTTTACCGGTAAGATATTCTGAAATATACCGATGGCAGACCTGCTGGCCTGAAGCCCGATACAATTCCGCTGCCGCTGCAAATTTCCATCCGCTTGCCTCACCTTCTTTTCTGTCTTCATTCAATATGGCATATTTCCAGGCACGATCCGCTGCCTTCAGGCATTCCGTAGCATACGCTGTATCATAATGCTGATAAAGATAACTGAATTTGGCAAGTACCATGGCAAAGGCCCTTGCCGTCTCTAAATCTCCGGATTCCACATATGCTCCGGATCTGCCCGCTCCCTGTTCATAGATGGTGACTCCTGAATAAACCGCCCCCGTTGCCGGGTCTTGCATTTTCAAAAGCCATTCCACCTCATAGCGGATCTCATCCAAAAGATCCGGCACTCCATTTTCACTCTCCGGTATCCCCATATCGTCTGTAAAAGAATCACCATATAATTCGTAGGCGAGAAGCATTATGGCAATGTTTTTTGCCGCAGGCTCTACCACCTTGGCGCCTGTCTCATCCTGATGCCATCCGCCGCTTACATCCATACTCACCGAGCTGTCTTCCCTCAGAAGCGCCTTGCCCGTATGGCAGGCATTATGCGCCATTTCACCTGCATACTCTCTGGAGAGGGTCATGCCGCAACGGTTATAATAGTACTGCCTGCATGCCTCCCTAAAAACCTCATCGTACAAATCCTCTCCAATGGTAAAGGAATAGGATCTTCCGATCACAGGCGCTTCTATATAATAAACCCCAGGTTCATTTACCTCCGAAAAATCCCCATACCCAGTATATTCCTGGGTTTTATGAAGATATTCATTTTCCTCCAGATATCCTGTAAATACACTCTCTCCCGTATCCTTTCGGATTACCCGAAAGGTTCCCGGCAGCTCGTCGGCGCAGAAAACAGCTACTTTTGTACTTTCCGATATGTATCCCAGCTGATTCACAAAAATATTAGGCGAACCCACCGGAACTTCATAGGAAAGATCCGGCTCCGCCTCCATACTGGTAAATGTATTTTCAGACCCCTGGGCGCCTTCTCCTTTCCCGACGGCACACCCCATCAGGCATAAGGAAAGAAGGAACGCCGCCGTTTTCTTTATCCTGCGCAATTCCATCCCTCCTGCACGTTGTCATACTATCATCGTTTATTATACATTTTTTTCACCTGTGGGTAAAGGAAAGGTTTCGTCTGCGTAAACAATTTTTCCTTCAATCAGCGTGCATCTGGTCCGTGTCAACACCCGGATCGGCAGATCATCATAGATTGCAATATCCGCATCCTTCCCCACCTCAAGGGAACCTACCCTGTCCGCCACCCTGCAAATCTCTGCGGGATTAATGGTAATCGACTTTAACGCCTCCATTTCATCCATTCCCGATTTTATTGCAAGCCCGGCACAGATGGGCAGAGACTGGATCAGGGATACAGGATGATCCGTTGTGATCGCCGTTTTCACTCCCTCTCTGTTCAGGATACCTACGGTCTTAAACGCCATGTTCTGCACCTCTATTTTACTGCGGCTTGACAGATCCGGTCCTATGATTGCCGGAAAACCGGAACTTTTTACCTGCCCTGCAATTAAATGCCCTTCGCTGCAGTGATCCAGAGTCATATCCAGATGAAATTCCCTGGCAATGCGGATCGCTGTCTGAATATCATCGGCACGATGCACATGGGCTTTCAGGGGAATCTTCCCTTCAAACACCGGTATCCAGCATTCATACCGAAAATCTTCCTCCTGGCGCTTCATACCGGCACATTTCTTTTCATAATACCGCTGTGCCTTAAAAAGCTCCTCCCGGAGCATTGCAGCAATTGCCATTCTGGTTGCCGGGGATTTCCCCTGCCCCGAATAATTTACCTTGGGATTTTCTCCAAAAGCAACCTTCATTGCCGCCGGTGAAAGCACCGCCATTTCGTCGATGCTTCTCCCCCAGGTTTTTACAAAGGAAAAACTTCCTCCTACCACATTGGCGCTGCCCGGTCCGATCATCGCAGAGGTAATTCCCGCCCGAAGGGCGTCCTGAAACGCTGCGTCAATGGGATTGATGGCATCTATGGCACGGAGATAAGGCGTAATGGGATTTACCGTCTCATTGCAATCATCTCCTTCCATCCCTTTCTTTTCCTCTGTAATGCCCATGTGGCAGTGAGCCTCTATCAGCCCCGGCATAACCAGGCATCCCAGGGCATTGATCACCTTCACTTTGTCCCCTTCCGGCAAAGGAAAAGGGGCTCCTTCTTTCATTGGCCCCAATTCCTTTATCTTACCGTCTTCAATGCATATATATCCTTTATCCCAGCTTTTCCCTGCCATGGTCAAAATTTTGCCGCCGATAATATATAACATTTTCCGATCCTTTCACTTCTAATTTAACTTGGACAGCGGGTTTACGGGTTCTCCGTCCTTTGTCAGCTTAAAGTAGACGTTTGTACCTTCCACACTGTAATACTTGGTTGGCGCTGCCACCTCTGCGATCACATCTCCAGCCGCCACATAGCTTCCCTCTGACACAAGAATATTGGCAAGCTGACCATAGGTGGCTTCATAGCCGCCTCCCAGCTCCATGGTAATTCCATTTCCGATTTCACGATCCTCAAACACAGATATTACCTTTCCTGCCGACACTGATGTGATCAGATCCCCTTCGCTTGCCTGAATAACGATCGCGGGATTATACTTATACTGCTGGAGGGTGGGAAAATAAACGGTTTTGTCCATGCTGTAATTTACCAATATATTTCCCACAATGGGCCATACCAGAGAATCAGAATCGCTAAAAGTAAGCGCCGGCTGCATTGCCGTGGACAATGCCGTGGTATTTTCTGCCGGCTCTTCCGCCACTGGCTCCTCCTTCTTCTCTTCCTGTTTCTTTTCAGCGCTGCTTTGCTCCGCTCCCTCCGACATGCTTTCGCTTTCCGACTGATCCGGATTTTCTACCTTTTGAGAGTTTGTTTCCTGATAATAGGGATCATAGTCAAGATCATCCGCGGGAACCGCCTGCTGGGTCACACTCTCCCCCATGCTTGTCCCTGTTCCATCGGCAAATCCTTCCGCCGTATTATTCTCGATTGCGCTTAAGTCTACCACATATCCCTCATCCTGATTGCCTTTATCTCTTCCCAGCCACAATCCTGTAGCGGTCAGGGAACCTAAAACCAATACGGCTGAGGCAACCATAAGAATTCTTTCCTTTACATAGCCTCTTCTTCTACTTCTTCTCATCTTTTCCTCCATTCCTTCCTATTGCTTCCTGCCATATATACACATATATGGGAACATGCGCAGGAACACATGCATGAGCATGAATTGTTCTTATGGTTAGTTTTGCCCCTTTTTCCTTCTTTATTCAAATTTTCTAAATGTTACATTTTGAAAAAAATAATTCAGTATCGCTATGTAATCCTCCCCTTCCTTTGCCATTTCATTGGCTCCATACTGGCTCATACCAAGCCCATGTCCAATTCCCTCCGATGTGATGACAATTTCTTTTTCCTCCTTTGTCAAATGCAAACTGGACGAGGGAATGTGGAAGGCTTCCCTGAACTGCTCGCCAGATATAAATTTCCCTTTCCATTCCAAATACAGCACATAACCGGCACTGTCCCGGTAAAGCTTCATCCCATCTATACTCTCTTCCACAGCTGCCTTTTGATTTTCCATAATTTCCTCCTCTGTGGTCTGCACCGCAAGAGTCTGCTCCCAGAGTCTTGCAAACACCGCCTCTTCATAGAGAACCCTTCCTCCATACGCCGGGGAAAAAATATCTCTGCTGCAGGGTACGCTTTTCAGATAAGGAAATTCCGTTAAAAGTAATTCCTCTCCGTTTCTGCTGGCGCCATTGCTAAGGGCAAAATAAGAGCCGTTAACAGGACAATTTTCACAGGCAAGATAGATTCCTGCCGTCAATGCCACCGCTTCATATATTCTTTCAGAAATTCCCATCTCCCCATAGTCCTCATCCTCCACCTTTATTTCTCTCACAGGATATTCGCAGTCCTCCTCCCACACCGACATCAAAAGACTGGAGCGCAAAAGAACTGCCTGAGCTTTCAGGGTCTCCATCTCATAGCTGTTATCAATGCATCTGGCAAGCTTATCCGCCACATAATGCTCCAGGGGAATTCTTTCCACTCCCACTGCCGTGATATTGCTGACATAAAATCTTCCTTCCTTCAGTTCCTCCTCCAGAGGCAGTTCATGATGCCCTTCCTTCAAATTGCCAAAGAAGAAAGTGATCAAATAAGGAAACAAAAGCAAAAATAAAAGAACCGTACCAAGATGCTTGGGAAAGCTTCCTGGTACGATTCCTTTTATTTTGACAGTTGGAAATACTCTAAGTTTTTTCATAAAACACCTCCAGCCTATTTTATGCGGGAAAGTGTCTTCTTTATACCTTTTATATCACTTGTTACATTGCCATATCGTAAGCCCACTGAGCATATCTGCTCTGCTTTTGTCTTACCTGCTCCTGTTGGTTATGGATTGCCAGATCCACATGCTGTACGCTCCCTGCCGTTCCATTCTCATACAGGAAGACGCCCGTTTTGCGGATCATTCCTTTTGTCTGATTATCCTCATCCTTAATGGCATAATTGGTAGAGGCATTTTGCAGACAGATGGCGCCAACTCCTTTTTCCGCCAGGGAATAAAGCTTTTGATTGCCATTCTCATCCGTAACCCAGATTTTCAGTTTATTCCAGATCTCGTCCCCTTCGTCTATGAAACCGTTATGATCCGTATCATAGGCGGCAAGATCTGCAAACCCATTGCCCGATTTCGTTCCGAAAAGCTCCGAACCATCATTGATGATTCCGTCTCCGTTTTTATCCAGGGCAAGAAAACCGCTGCCAGCGGCAAGACGGTTGATTTCCTCCTCCTGTCCGTCACCGTCTAAATCAAACAGGAATGTCTGATCTGAGAGATCCGCTATGTTTCCATCCAGATTGATCACCAAAGGATCGCACATTGCCTTCTGGGTATAGCTTACGCTTTCTTCATAATATTCCTGAAAGCTGCGGCTCATCTCCAGATTCAGATTAAAATTAATTTCTCTGCCGTCTGCACATTTAACCGTTCCGGTAGTTGAAAATCCGGTGGTCTCCGTTTCCTCATGGTAATACTGGGTGTTGAAGGTAAGCGTTTTCGTACCCACACCTGCCTGGGACTGCACCGCTTCCTCTGTGGAAGCTGTACCCTCGCCCATGTCTTCTCCCCAGCTCATGTCTCTTCTTCTCTGTGGGAAAAGTATTGCCATCAGGAAATTAAGGCACTGCTGCCTGATCTCCATAAACTGTTCATGCGCGCTTGCGGCATCTGCACTGCGAATGTTTCCGGATGTAAGGGCATTTTTCCTGGAACGCAGTTCGTCAAAGCTTGACCTTAAAGCTGTCTGCTTTTTCCCACCATTCACACCGGAGTTCAGTGCATTTCCAGACAAAAAACCGGTTCCATCCGTCAGCTTCTGCCTGCTGTTACTGATCGTAACTCTCGTTGCCCTTCCTGTAAAGGAAGAGTATCTTCTGTTGGACTCCATTCCAATTGCGCTGGAATTTACTCGCATTCTTCCTCCTTCTTTTCGTCCCTTGCTTTATTCTCCCCTCCTTGGTTGAAAAAAACAAAAATGATATACAAAAGGGCTGTCCGTTTCCCTAAGGTATACCATCCGTGGCGACTTAATCAACGATATTTTGCAGGTATTATGGCCGGTAATGCCTGCAATATATTTATCGGCAAAGAGTTTAATTAGTTTAGAGGGGTGGGGAAAATTTAGTTGGGAGGGGGTGGGAGTGTGGGCAGGGGATTACAGGGAAGGAGGGGTGGGCAAAGGGGTGGCAAAGGGCAATGGGGTTCCAGGGCTGATCTCGAAATTGGATTTCACTAACGGAATGGGAAAGGGTGTCGATAACTGGACGGGTCGGAGCCGGCGGCATCCGTGCCGCGTGGCTCCTGATTCCACCCTCCATGGCGGAATCACCCTGGGATTTCTCCATTCCGTAAGTGAAATTGCCAATTTCTCGCTAAAGCCCTGGAACCCCATTGCCCTTTGCCATCCCTTTGCCCACCCCTCCTCCCTCCTTCCCTGTAATCCCCTGCCCACACTCTCGCTGTTTCCAGATATTCTCATGTTAGTGGTAATGAAAGCTTTTTAAAATTTAAGAATATAAATTAAGGGGGAATTTCATATCTTTAGTTATAAAGATTTGATAAAGGATTTAATGTTTATGGGAAAGGTTTCCGCTAGGGTTTTGCGAATTGTGTTTCATGTTTTTCAGGGGGCTGTGATTGGATTGGGGGCTGTGCTGCCGGGGATTAGCGGCGGGGTTTTGAGCGTTGTGTTTGGGGTGTATAAGCCTTTGATGGAGTTTCTTGCCAATCCCCTTGCCCGGTTTAAGAGTCATGCGCCACGGCTGTTTCCTTATATTGTGGGGTATGTGGTGGGATTTATGGGAATTGCCAACCTGCTTGCATATTTTTTGGAAGAACATCCTGACCCTTCTATTTGTCTTTTTGTGGGATTGATTGCTGGTATGCTTCCTTCCTTGTGGAAGGAAGCGGGGCTTCAGGGAAGGTCTGTAAAGGCTTTTATTTCCATGTTTACTGCTATGTCTGTGGTTTTTGCTTTGTTGATCTGGCTGCGCATGGCGTCTGTGGAAATAACGCCGGGGTTTGTGTGGTACTTGTTCTGCGGCTTTTCTCTCGCTTTGAGTATTATTGCACCGGGAATGAGTTTTTCGGCTCTTTTGATGCCGCTGGGATTATATGCCCCTTTTGTGGATGGGATCGGGCATATGGCGCCGGAGGTATTGATTCCTGGTGGGATCGGCGGCGTCATTACCATTGTCTGTCTTTCAAAGGCTGTGAACTCCCTGTTTGAAACTCATTATTCCCAGGCGTTTCACGGGATCGTGGGGATTATTATTGCCGCTACGGTTATGATCGTTCCTTTTGAGAGTATTTCGCTATTCCACAGGGAAGGGCTTTTGAATGTGTTTTTCCTTGCATTAGGTGTCTTTATTGCAGGAGTCATGGATAAAATGAATCATATTGAGGGCTGCTCTCCGACATAAAAAATATTCCCATAAGGCATTCCTGTCCTTGTCCAATGCAACTTTTATCCCAGGCGGATTGAGAAACCGGCAAACAAGCCGATAAAATATATAGCAGTAAGCAGATCGGAGGACATGCTGTGTTTCGTATAGGAATTTGCGACGATGAAAAGGGAACTTGCGCCCAATTAGAAAACTTGCTCTATAGGTACGGAAAAACACACGGGGTCAAAATAGACGTAAGCGTCTGGTACACCGGAGAGCTTCTTTGCGATTTTCTGGAAAAAGGGAATCCCCCGGATCTTTTATTTCTGGACATAGAATTGATCAGTACCAATGGGATCAAGGTAGGAAGCTTCATACGGGAGGAACTGGAAAATCTGGAAACCATGATCGTTTTCATTTCCTCCAAAAACACCTATGCGATGCATCTGTTCCGTCTGCAGCCGTTGGATTTTCTCATCAAGCCCCTGACGCAGGATCTTGTGGACGATGTGATGAACAGAAGCGTTAAATTATATGAAAAGCAAAACCAACTTTTTGAATACCATACAAAGGGATCGCATTTTAAAATTCCTTATAAAGACATTCTTTATTTTTACAGCGATAACAAGAAAATCAACATTGTTCTCAAAGGGGAAACGTTACGATTTAACGGACGGTTGAAAGAGGTTTCCCATATTGTTCCCCACAATTTTATTCTGATCCACCAGTCCTATTTAATTAATTCAGATTATGTCATGGAATGCTCCTATGAATTGGTAAAAATGCGGAACGGCGCCGTATTGTCCATAAGCCAGCCTTACCGAAAATCCGTACGGGAACAGATCATGCAAAACCAATGGGAGAAGATGAAATAAATGTTTGACATTATTACGGCATTGAGCACAAATCTATTCAGAACCTTTCTTATCAGAAAATTTATAACGATCTTTTTCCCTGCGCAAATAGAAGATAAAAAGAAAGAACGTTTCCTCTATTTCTCTTTTTTCGCTGTGACCACGGCTGTCTACCTGACGTTTCACTTTCCGCCCGCAAACATTGCCGCTAACCTGCTGATGATCTATCTTCTCACACAGCTTTACGCAGGAGAGCAGAAAAAGAAAATATTAGTGTCTATTCTGATCTATGGTATCAACATGGCTTGCGATATTTTATCCGTTTATTCTTTTTCAAATTATACCGTGGGGAAGGATTACAATGAAATTGCGGCATATGTGACGGTTCTTTTGATCTGCCTTTGTGAGTTTATTGTAGAAAGGTTCCTGATAAAAAAGAAGGGAACTGCATTTACACCCCCATACTGGAATATATTGATGCTGATTCCCATCATTAGTATCGCAATACTCTTTATCCTCATGATGCATAATCTGAACGACCGGATGCTGCTGGTACTGGTCAGCGCGGGAATTCTGTTGATCAATATGTTGATATTCTATTTATATAACGCATTGTTAGATGCGTGCCTGAAATCAGAAGAAAATGCCCTGTTTGAGAGACAGATCGCCAGCTATGCAAACCAACTGGACGTATTGATACAGTCAGAAGAAAAAATAAGCGCTCTGCGCCACGACCTGAAGCATCATCTGATTGAGCTGTCGATTATGGCGGAAAAAGAAAATTGTCATGGAATTGCAGATTACGTACAAAATATGGGGGCATTTATAGAAAATAAGAACCAGTATTCTAACAGCGGTAACCGGGAGGTAGACAGCATTCTGAATTATATGCTGAACAGGGCACAAAAAACCCTGGAACGGGTAGAGTATAAAATTAACATCCCCCAGGAAATCCACATTCAGACCTTTGACCTGAATATCATATTGGGAAATCTGCTGGAAAACGCCATATCGGCGGCAGGCAGTTCAAAGGATAAATGGCTGTCTGTTTTTATCAGATACGAAAAGGGCATGTTATTCATTAATATACGAAACAGCTATGAGGGCAGCATCCGAAAACAGGGGAATGGGTATCTGACCACCAAAAAGGATGCCGGAAAACATGGCATAGGCTTACAAAATGTAAAAAGAGCGGTAGACAACTACCACGGAAATATGGAAATCTCGGACAGCGATCATATTTTTGATGTTAAAGTTATGTTATATATTTCTGCGCTCCACTGACAATTCCGTCAACATTCTTTGCTTTCATATATGACAGAAATGTCATGTATCTTGTGCCGCATGTTTTCCCGAACATGCGGCGGCTCCAGACATTCACATTTATTCCCAAAGCCAAGAAGAATATCATAATAATAATCGTTTTCTATGAAAGGGAAATCAACAATATAATGCTCGTCACCGTCCGGCAGAAAATCTTCATAGCAGCAATAATCAAGCACCCTGTCCATGATAGATCTATGAATACAAATTTTGATTCTTATTTGTATGGTTTCCAAAGTTTCCGAGAAATCTAAAATCGGTTTTTGGTATTCCCGCGGGGTAAAAGCCTCATCGAGCATTTTCAGATTTGACATGCGGGATATTCTGAATAAGCGGAAGTCATTTCTTACATGGCAATATCCCTGCAAATACCAGTGGCTGCCTTTTAATACAAGCTGATACGGCTCTACCCTTCGCATCAATTTATCTCCGTGGTGCGCCACATATTCAAACAAAAGCAGCCTGTTTTCCTGTAAAGCGGCTTTGATGATTTCCAGATATGGTTGTATGTTATGATTTCCTGTCCACCTGCTCAGATCTATGCTTATTTGGTTTACTTTTAATTCAATTTCCTTTGCTCTCTCGGCGGGAATAAAGCTCTTGACCTTTGCAAGCGCATGTACCACTTCATCTCCCCGCACCATGCTCGAAAGACCGGAAAGCCCCATTAAAAGTGTGGAAAGATCATCAACGGAGAAAAAGTTTTTATCAATTTTGTACTCCTGCATAATTTCAAAGCCGCCGCCCACTCCTGAGGTTGAACGAATCGGAATTCCCGCCATATTGATGGCGTCTATGTCGCGGTAGATGGTACGAGGCGAGACTTCAAACATATCCGCTAATTCTTGCGCACCTATTCGCTTTTTGTCAAGAAGTGTCATAATAATACTGACAAGTCTGTTGATTTTCATCTGATATTTGCCTTTCAAAATTTCTTTTTCTAATCATATATTGTTGCCATATAGCTGTCAATAATTACAGGTTATAATAAACGAAGTTAAAACACATCCATCTAACCTGTCAGGAGGAAACAGTATGCAGAAAAAAGCCTTAGTAGTCATTGACATTCAGAAAGACATCACAAAAAATTACAAAGATATTATTGATAATATTAATAAAGCCATCGATTGGGCTGCCAATAACGATATTCATGTTGTTTATATCCGGCATGAAAATTTATCGGCTGGTACAAGAACCTTCAAACCCAATACGCCCGGCGCGGAATTTGCTTCCGATTTAAAAATCGTGTCAGAAAATATCTTTACAAAATACAAGGGAAACGCATTGACCAGCGAAGAATTTACAGAATTCATCCGGCAAAATGAAATAAACGCTTTTTACATAACCGGAGCGGACGCTGCTGCCTGTGTTAAATCCACCTGTTATAATCTGTGCAAAGCAAATTATGACGTTCATGTATTATCAGACTGCATCACCAGTTATGATAAAAGGAAAATTGATGAGATGCTTCGCTATTATGAAAGTAAGGGAAGTACAATCATCAGCCTGCGCGATTTATTGCCATAAGATTTTTTTCGCCATAAAATATATGAAATTCGCCATTTGCCTTTATCCCGCATAGAAAATGCTATTCTATAAAAAACTTATTGTGAAAAATTTTAAGTAGAAATTTGCAGGCGGAGGAATCGAGAATGAATATCAATTTTTATTGTACCGTTGCACATAAAAATATTCAATCAAACTCAAAACGTACCTTAATCAATACATTATTGAACAGAACAAGAACAAGTAGAAAAAAACAGCAGGATACATTTTTACCTGCGTCTAAAAGGGAACTGGCTTATAAGTCTGAGAATTACACGACAAATATGGGAAAAAGCATAAATTATATCTCGCAAGATCTTTTAAATATGGTTAATAACGACATTTCCCTGGTCAAAAAAACAGGAAATTTATATGAATGTAATGGAAAAAAGTTTTCAGCAGAACAAATTCCTGAAATAAATACAAATACTTTACAAGAAATCAAAGCAGAAAAAAATGTGCTAAACTTTGGCAAAAATCAATATTTCAAATATATTTCAAAAAACGGGAACGAACATCCCTTATACACAGATAACAACTTAATAGGCTCCATTTACTCTGAAGTTATGCGTGGAGCGCCATATGACAGGGAGTTGGAACGATATGCAAGGTTCTGGAATTACCTAATGAAGTCAAAAGATCCTGTTTATATCACTTTAGAATTTCCCTTAGATGAAGTAAAAAACTATTTAGGCGAGGCAGAAATTGAGCCAGGATTTTTTACTGTTAAAATGGGTGAGGAAGAAAATACGCATTTCTATTCTACAGGGGAAAATAGCGTACTTATTTATTCTAAAGACAGATATGATGAAAGATACAGGAAAATGACTGAAGCAGGCTCCTCATTTTTCAATAACTACGAGTCCGGGGATGTTTGGAAGGTTGGCGGAAGGGAATATGTATTAAGTGATGACCGCACGCTAAGTATACCATATGGAGAGGACATTTATAACCTGGAGGCGCCAAGCAATTATAAGTGGGGTGTAAAAATAGGAGAATGAATAAATGAATGTAACAAACAGACGTCTCATGACCGCAGCATGTTTACCAGCTGGATACGCAGAGAAATTAAAAGAGAGTATTAAAAAACTTGATTTGAAAAACAGGAAAAATCCGAATGAAGGAAGCATACTTCCTACTACAGAACCAGCAGACACCGGTTTAAGAAAGTGGAAACTGAGTACGAAAGAATCTAATCTGTTAACAGGGTTTAGATTGGAAGAGTACGTGGACTTAATACGAAAAATGCAAGCTTCCGATCCCGAAGCTTACAAATCACATCTGAAGAATCTCCAAGACGCAGACGACAGCGGCGATCCCGGAGCCAAAGTGAGCGAATACACAAAACCCTATATTTGGGCATATGGAGATATACTGGATATCTTTTATAAAGATAATCCGGACTTGGATGTTTTCATCAGATCGGCAGGCACGCCGGAAAATTTTGAATTTCAAAGCGCATATCATAAAAAGAACCAACGACGTTATTTAATTATTTCAACAGACGAGATAAAACTATTGCAGTCAAAAGATGCGCGAAATAAAGAAAGCCAGACCAGACTCTGGAAAACTATTTGGAATAGAATAAAATATTGAGGAAAACAAAGTGCATATTGCAATCCAAAATATAATACGCAACAGGAAAAAAAGCTTTATTACCGTGGTCATCTGCTTTTTGTTAACAGCCGCCTTTCATATTTATTTTGGCAACATGAAAAGCAACAAAGAACAGTTGCAAAGTTTACCGGAAAGGATTCCGGTTTATTGCCAGATTACCAACCCCAGCGGATCAAGGAGTACCGGTATCAGCATTGATAGGAACATAACCGAAGGTCTTCTGAATTCCCCCCATATAAAAAATGCAGTATATGGGGTCAGGATGATCGGCGGCATCGGAAACTTTTCACTGGAAGAGTGGGAACAAAACCTTACATTGTGCGTGGAAGCTGTGAATGATTTAAATGGAATTCCGGGGCTCACCTGGGAGGATATACAGCTGGATGGGGATGCGGACGATTTCTTTCATTCATCTGAGCCTGTTTGCATCGTAAGAAACAGCCTGATGGAAAAGAATAATTGGAAGGCAGGGCAGGAAATACCCCTGAACCTCTGGTATTACGATTATGATGATATAGAGGGGATTCACGGCATCCCGCTGGAGGTCCCGGATGTTAAGATCGCCGGGTCAATGGATTATCTGTCCACGGAAACCGGGCAGATGCCGCCGGATATCCTGCTGCCAATTGGTCTTGCAGACGCCATTTATAGGCGTCAGGAAGTCCCCCTCCAAATGTCCTTTTTCTCCTTTTATGTTGCAGACCCATTGCAGTTAAATGCTTTTAAAGAAGAAATGAAATCCCTGGGGCTTACAGAAAAGAATGGGACGGCAAGAGATTCCTACCAGGGATCAGCTTTAACCGTGCAGGATATGGTATTTATTTCACTGGCAGAAAATTTACAGGAAACAATACGCATATTCAAAAGCTTTTTCGGGGTCATATGCATCACCATATTGGGCGTGGGGTATATCGCCAGCACATTGCTTATGGCAAGCAGGGAGAAGGAGTTTGCTTTGATGAGGGCGCAGGGAGCCGGTAAAATGCAGTGCATCAAGATATTGTGGCTGGAACAGCTTTGCCTGGCATTGACCGGCATAATAATTGGGGACATTACATGCCTGGCATTCCAAAACATGGATATTGCCCTGATTACAGATATCGTTATTGCAGGCGGGTATATGTCAGGCTGTACCCTTGCCTTATCCCGGATAGGGAGAATAAAGACGATGCAGTTATTATTCAGGGCAGAATAATGGAGGGCAACTTGGAAATTATCAAAGTAGAAAATATCAGCTATACGTATCGTTCCAAATATCAAACGACCCAGGCAATTAAAAATATTGCCTGCACCTTTGAAACCGGCGTGATGTATTCCATTATAGGAAAATCGGGCAGCGGAAAAAGCACCTTTTTATCCCTCCTTGCCGGAATGGATTTGCCATCGTCCGGAAGAATCCTTATAGAAAATTCAGATATGGCTAAAATAGACAGGGATAAATACCGTATGCATCAGGTTTCAATCGTTTATCAGGCATTCCATTTATTCCCGTTATTAACTGTAACAGAAAATGTTATGTTTCCTATGGAACTGCAGAAAAAGAACAGAAAACTGGCAAGGCAGAAAGCGGAAGCACTGCTTCTTTCCGTTGGATTAAGTGAAAAGGCTTTTCAGAAATACCCCGGCATGTTAAGCGGCGGCGAACAGCAGCGATGCGCCATTGCAAGGGCGATGGCTTCAGAAGGGCAGATCCTTTTAGCAGACGAGCCCACCGGAAACCTGGACACTGAAAATGAAAAGATAATCGTAGCATTAATGAAACGCCTGGCACACGAAGAAAAAAAGGCAGTCATTATAGTAACCCACAATGAAAAGGTAGCGTGTAAATCCGATGTTATCCTGAAAATGCAGGACGGAAGGCTGCTTGAGGTAGAACCTTGAATAAAATAATTATCAGAAACAGTATCCGGCAGATACTGCGGACGCCTTTGAAAACAGCCATATTTTTAATGCTTATTGTATTTTCCGGGGCTTTGGTTACTGTCGGGGCTGGCTTGTGGACCAGAAGCCAGGTCAACCTTAAAGAATATGAGGAATCCTTTATCACCATTGGAACAGTAGAGCAGAAAGCTTCTTCCATAAGGCAGGATATGGTCTGGGATGCGGAGAAAAAGAACTTTATCATAAGGCAGGAGCCGGAGTATTCCTATATATATCCGGTTTCATCCCTGCATTTTCAGGGGGCAGGTTACACCATACCGCCGGAAAAGAGAAGTTATTATGCTTCTTACACCCCGGAGTATCAGTTGGTCAGCGACCACAATACATTTGAACAGATTGTCCTGGTAGCTGAATTTTCCCCGCTGGAGGATTGCATTCCCAATGAGTCCGTAAACATCCGGATTAATAAGGTTTTGGGCGGGAATAAAAATCTGGAAGGAACTATGGTCTGGTTTTGCAGCCACAATGAGCAGTTTCCCCAGCAAATTTATAAAGACAAAACTTACATTGCATATATGGTAAGCAGCCACTGGATGCACGGGGAAATGGTTACAGATGAAAAAAGAGGGCTGGAATACAATCCTATTGCCCTCACAACGTCCCAATATGACCAGAACGGCGCATTAATAGAAGATTCCCTCCAAAATATATCTGCATATTATGAGGTTGTCCCGTCATTTTATGAAACAAAAGAAGGAAAGCGGTATTTAAATTTCATTGGCAGCCTGGCTTTACAGAAGAAAACTTTTCCGGTGACAGGGACATGCCGTACCATATTGCTTATGCCTTTTTACAATGGGGACGCTTACATCACAGACGGGCGCGATATTTCAGATGGGGAATATGAAAAAGGAGAAACGGTCTGCCTGGTATCAGAGACCTTTGCGCAAAATAATAACCTGGCAATAGGGGATACTGTCAACACCCGATTGTACTACACCAATTCCAGGAATGCCGCCAGCGAGAATTTTGGCACGGACGGAAGCCAGGCATTCAATTTCAATATCCTGAATGCCGGAGGAGAGACGCCAAAAGTCTTTGAAGAAAGCGGGTATAGGATTGTAGGCATTTATAGTACCGCTAAAGGGGCGGGGCTTAGCCGCTATGGGATGGCGGGAGATGAAATGATCGTGCCTGCAAATTCTATTAAAAGAAAAGATAACATTTTAGCTTACAGCGCCATGCAGGGAAATACCTCCTCCTTTCAGATCCCAAACGGAAGCGTGGAAAGCTTCATGGAAGAATTGGGGAAAAATAAAATAGCAAACCTGGAAATTCAATTTTATGACAAAGGCTACAGCAGCCTGAAAAGCGGGATTGATAAGATGCGGTATATGTCGTTGCTTCTCTGCGCAGTAGGAATACTTATTTGTGTATCTTTACTGGCTTTATATAACTATTTATTCATTTCAAAACAGCAAAAAAGAATCGCAATTGAACGATGCATGGGCATCCCTAAACGGAAATGCATGATATCTATGCTCACCGGTATGTTTTTGGTTCTTGTTCTGGGAACCCTGTTGGGGTGCGGCGCAGGTGCCATTCTTTCAAATCGAATTACGAAAGAAGATTTTAATCATACGATTTATGATACAACTTATAGTAATACAAATATTTCAACCCCAGAAGGCAATCATCCAGACACAGAAAGTGATTTTCATACAACGCTGATGGTTTTTATCTCTTGTTCAGTCTCTATGACGTTTTGGGGAACAGGCATGGGAATCTATAAAACAAGCAGCATTTTAAAATCAGAGCCGATGGATCTGCTGGCAGGGGAAAAATAATTACTTGTCACATTTTTGCTCATAAATCTCTTTCAAGTCATCAATTGCCATCTCAACGTCAAATGTATGGAATTCCAAATTCAACCATCAGGCGAATTATCACCCCACACTCTATTCTTACGTTATTGCAACCACCCTTTACATATACTATGATAAAGCCAAAGGAAAACCATTTTTCATTTATCAGCAAAGGAGAACTTCAGTTCAAATGAATCATCTGAAAACAGGAGATATAATCAATAAGAAACGTAAGGAATTGGGATTGACGCAAAACCAGCTTGCCAGCTCCCTCAATATATCATTTCAGGCAGTATCAAAATGGGAAAAGGGCACGGCATACCCCGATATAGAGATGCTTCCAAAACTGGCGTCTGTTCTGGACACAACTGTCGATGCGCTGCTTGGTTATAAGGGTATGACAGCAGATTATGACAATCGCTACTGTACCGACGAATATTATTGGGGGCTTATGCCAAACAGCATTTGCTATGATATCATGAAGCTCCTCCCTCCGGTCAAACCATACCGCGTGCTGGATATTGGCTGTGGGGAGGGAAAAGACGCAGTTTTCTTTGCCAAATGCGGCTATTCTGTAACCGCTTTCGACATATCCCAGTCGGGAATCGACAAGGCAAAAACACTTGCCGAGCATAATCAGGTCAACGTCCATTTTTTTAAAGCCGATATTCTCGATTACCGCCCTGATCAGGAATATGACATTATATTCAGCAGCGGCGTGTTTCATCTTCTCCCTGAGACAATGCGGAAAGAGTTTTGTGACAATTTGAAATCTCATACCTCAAACATGGGAATAAACGCCTTAAATGTATTCGTCCAAAAGCCTTTTATCGCCCCTGCGCCGGACAGCACAGGGATTGAAGAAGCGCGATCGTTGTGGTATTCAGGAGAATTATTTCACTATTACCATGACTGGATGTTCCATACCTGCACAGAAGAAATCTTTGACTGTGACAGCGGCGGCAGCCCTCATAAGCATTGCATGGATACCCTTATTGCACAAAATTATGCAAATGTATCATAACGCTGTCCCTTTTGTTGGAATTCATAAGTTAAAGCATCAGGCAGTATCAACTGTTACTTTGCTTCTCTGCTAAGCCGATCAATCGGTCTGCGTGATCTGCCATAAACAATGGAATGTTCAGAACGTCGTCGTCCAGCTTCAAGTTATTCATGGAAAATCGAACGCGGAGTTTCACTTTGTCCGGAAAAAGTTCCTTGAATTTCTTAAGACTGCTGCTGGCGATATTGGTCTCTGATTTAACTTCCACCGGGAAAATATCATTTTCACGTTGAATCAGAAAATCTACTTCATAAGGAGGGTTGCTCTGTGTCCAATATCGGGGAACTACTTCAAACTGCGTGATCAGAGTTTGTAACACGAAGTTCTCCGTCAACGCGCCTTTGAATTCAGTAAACAGGCGATTGCCCTCTCCAAATGCTGTGGGAGCCAGCTGTCCCAGACGGCGGAGCAGCCCCACATCCACCAGATAGATCTTAAATGCAGACAAATCATCGTAAGCGGCCACTGGCAGACCGGGAGCGCTGCTACGATAGATTTTATGCACCAATCGGGCATCCACCAGCCACTGCAGCGCATCCTCGTATTCACGGGCTCTTGCACCTTCTTTGACCACCTTGTAAATAAATTTCTTGTTCTCTCTTGCCAGCTGAGATGGGATGGATTTCCAGATCATTGAAATTTTCGGAAATTCGTTAATGTTGGGATGCTTGGCAAAATCCCTTTCGTATGCACCAAGAATTCCGGACAGGGCTTCCTGCATGGCGGAAACATCCCGTGCCTCCGTCCACATCAATACCGATTCGGGCATTCCGCCTGTGACATAGTACATCTTTAATTTCTCGTAAAGAGGATTGAAAAAAGCATCCGGGATCGGTTCAATGGTATCCACACTTTCCAGATATCTGACAAGATCCTCATTGCCGTTAGCAATCAGGAATTCTGTAAAGGTCATGGGATCGATCTGCATGAAGTTAACCTTTCCCACCGGGAAAGAAGATGGTTTTGCAAGTGCGATGCCTAATAAAGAACCGGCACAGGCAATATGATATTGTGGAGCATTCTCGCAAAAATATTTCATAGAGTTGATGACTTTAGGGCAATCCTGTACCTCGTCAAATATAATAAGAGTTTTTTCCGGCACGATCTTCTGCGCACTGGCAAGCATCAGATTCTGCAGAATGCGGTCTACATCTTTGGTTGTCTCAAAAAACTGCTTGTATTCTTCGTTTTCATCAAAGTTGAAATAAGCTGTATTTTCATAATAGCGCCTGCCAAATTCCTTTAAAACCCAGGTCTTGCCCACCTGACGCACACCCTTTAAAATCAACGGCTTGCGGTAAGGAGAATTCTTCCAGTCCAGCAGTTTTGATAAAATCAATCGTTCCATAGATGCCTCTTTTCACACTTTTATTAGTATTAATGTGTATTTAATCACATTTTTATTATATTCTAAACACAAAAAAAATACAACCTGTACCACAAAATTATTCTGATTTGAAAAAGTACCCCTATCAGACAAAATTTTGCAGATTAAATACAGATTTTCATACTTGACAAATTTCATAATTACTGCATAATACAGTATTATATAATACAGTAATATGAGAGGATGATAAAATATGTCTGCGATTGATCTGATTCTTCTAGGCTCGTTATGCCAAAGCCCTAAAAGCGCATATGATCTACAAAAACAAATTGAAGCCCGGAACCTGTCAAGATGGATAAAAATCGGTTCTTTTACCGTTTACAAGAAAGTGGTTCAATTTGAAGCCAAAGGATATGTTGTCAGCGAGACGGTCAGAAATGGCAATATGCCTGAAAAAACATTGTACACCATAACGCCAAAGGGAAAAGAAGTTTTTCATGAATTGATGACCAGGTTTTCCGTAGCTGAAACAAGGGTATTTTTAGATTTTAATGCCGTGATCGTAAATATGGCGTTGGTTGACGAAGCCTTTGCAGATGAATGTATCGCCAATATTAAAAACAGCATTCAAAACACCAAAATGCAGATTATGGAACAGCTGCCCCTGCATAAGGATATTCCATTATTTGGACGGACTATACTGGAACAACAATTTCTGCTTTTAGAAACTCTGGAAAAATGGGAAGAAAATTTTGAAAAAGAATTAACGAAAGAAAGGGACAAAAAATGACTATGATACAATTTATTTTATTAAATTTGGTGATTTATTTACCATTTCACTTATTTGAGGAAGCAATCGGCGATTTCCCCAAATGGATGTATGACCATAAATGGCTGCCCCACCATATGACACATGGGCACTGGATGGCAAATAACCTGTTTATTTACTATCCAATGCTCCTTATATCAGTTTTTTTATTTATATTCAATCAAAAATTCGTATGTTTTGGAGTGGCAATTCTTATATGGGGAGTCATAAATTTTGGAGACCATTTTTTCTATACGATCAAGGACAGAAAAGTTTCTCCGGGATTGATCAGCGGTGTGCTTTTCCTTGTGAACTCCGTTTTAGGATTAAGAAATTATTTTTTGTCGGATCTTTTTTCCGTTTACCAGCTCATAGCAGGAATTTTAATTGGCGGTGTACTTGCCGGTCTGCCTATAGGATTGTCTGTTGCTTTTTATAAATTTTTTGATAAGTATTTCAAATAAAATATAGTCCAAATCGCCTTGAGGCATTAAGCTTTCCTGTGATATACTGTACTTTCAAAGGAGAAAAACATATGAAATTAACCACATTATGCTATATCGAAAAGGACAATAAGTATTTGATGCTTCATCGGATCAAAAAAGAAAACGACATCAATCACAATAAATGGATCGGCGTAGGCGGTCATGCCTATGACGGGGAAAGCCCGGAGGAATGCCTGCTCCGGGAGGTACGCGAGGAAACCGGTCTTACTCTGACCTCTTACAGGTTCAGAAGCCTTATCACCTTTATTTATAATCAATGTGAAGCTGAAGCAATGTGCCTTTTTACGGCGGATGCCTTTGAAGGCGAGCTTTGCGAATGTAACGAGGGCGTTCTTGAATGGGTGGATAAAGAAAAAGTTCCTGAACTTCCCACCTGGGAGGGAGATGCAATCTTTCTTGATCTGCTTCTCTCCAACGAACAGCGGTTTTTTACCTTAAAGCTTGTGTATGAGGACGACAAACTGCTGGAGAAGGAAATTCAGTTTTATTAAACCACTGTTCTTATATTCATAAAAGCTTGCTACCCTTACCGGTTCTCTCCGGCAAAAGCAGCAAGCTTTTTTATTTCAGTTCTACACTCTGTTATAATTGATCAGACAGCCCTTCAAAATAATCTGTCTCTCTTCATCCGTCAATTCTCCAAGCGTAAGGGTAAATTCCGCAAGCCCATTTTCCCCTACCTTATAAGCCTTGATCTTATCCGCTTTTTCCTCCACCGCTTTCCTGATACCGGGGAAGAATAAGTAATCTTTATTTTGGAAAGGAAGCTCGCCCTCCTGGATCAGGAAAGGAAGCATACCCCAGTTGATCAGATTGGATCGATATCTCTTGGTGGCGTATTCGTTGGCAATGTTTGCCCAGCCGCCTAAGACCTTCTGGCAGGATGCCGCCTGTTCCCTTGCAGAGCCGTCGCCGGGCTTTACTGCAAAAATGGTGGAGCCAAAACCTATATTACTGCGACCAACCTCCGGATAATTCTTCTTGATTACATCCATGATATCCTTCAGCTCCGGTTTAACCTCCACAGGGCACTTGTCTTCCATAATTGCCTTTTGGGCAAGCTGAATATCCTTTGCCAGCCCTACATACGCGGGATCTTTTCTGGATAAAGTAAACTCTGCAAGCCCCAGCGGATTGGAACGGTACGAGGAAGTTTCTCCGGAAGGAATCAATTCATCTGTAGTGGTAACCGGATCGTGAATTTCAGATACCACTCTAAGTACAAGGTTTTCCGGAAGCTCCGTCATTGCCGGCCAGTCCTTGATGTTAGGACCAAACTGGATCTCCACCTGAGGATCTGCAACCCCCTTGGAATCAAATACTCTATTGGCATAAATATTTGCGTCAAAATGATACTGATACTTTCCTATGGTTCCGTCGAAATCTGTTGCCGCAGTGAGCACACCCTTGTTTGCCGCCGTTGCCGCAATAGACCTGGCATCCATAAGCGCCACGGAAGAGATCTGTCCGTTCTGCAGCTTTGAACCTTCCCTGTTGGGGAAATTTCTGGTAGAATGGCGGATACTGAACGCGTTATTCGCCGGCGTATCTCCTGCACCGAAGCAGGGACCGCAGAATGCCGTTTTCATAACCGCTCCCGTCTCAAGAAGAGCCGCCGCACAACCGTTTTTGATCAACTCCATGTACACAGGCATGGATGCTGGGTACACGCTTAAGGTAAAGCCGTCGGAGCCGATATAACTGCCTCTCATAATATCAGCTGCCGCACAGATATTCTCAAAACCGCCTCCCGCACAGCCTGCGATAATACCCTGATCCACCAACAGCTTTCCGTTCTTCACCTTATTTTTAAGGGTAAAGTCCACTGCGCCGTCTAACGAAACTGCCGCTTTCTTCTCCACATCATCCAAAATATCCATCAGATTTGCATTCAACTCCTCAATGGTATATGTATTGCTGGGATGGAAAGGCATTGCGATCATAGGTTTTATGGTGCTAAGGTCAATGGTGATCATGCCGTCATAATAAGCAACCTCACCGGGATTTAATTCCTTGTATTCTTCCTTCCGTCCATGAATTTCATAAAATTCCTGAATGGTATCGTCTGTCCGCCAGATAGAGGAAAGGCAGGTGGTTTCTGTAGTCATAACGTCGATGCCGATTCTGAAATCCGCACTTAAGGAACCTACGCCGGGACCTACAAATTCCATTACCTTATTCTTTACATAACCGCTTGCGAAGACCTCGCCGATAATGGCAAGCGCCACATCCTGAGGACCTACTCCCTTTACCGGTTCTCCCGTGAGATAAACGCCAACCACGCCGGGCATATTGATATCATAGGTCTGGTTCAAAAGCTGCTTTACCAACTCGGGACCGCCTTCGCCCATTGCCATGGTTCCCAGCGCGCCGTAACGGGTATGGGAATCGGAGCCTAAAATCATCTTTCCGCCCCCTGCAAGCATTTCTCTTGCAAACTGATGGATCACCGCCTGATGAGGGGGCACATAAACGCCGCCGTACTTCTTGGCGCAGGTCAGCCCAAACATGTGGTCATCCTCGTTTATGGTTCCGCCCACCGCGCAAAGAGAGTTGTGACAGTTGGTGAGCACGTAGGGAACAGGAAATTTCTCAAGCCCCGAAGCACGTGCCGTCTGAATAATCCCCACAAAGGTAATGTCGTGGGAAGTCAGCTTGTCAAACTTGATCTTCAGCTTGTCCATACTGCCTGACGTATTATGTTCTTTCAAAATATTATATGCAATGGTCTGCTCTCCGGCTTCCTCTCTGGTAATCTCTTTCCCCGTCTTTGCTTTGATCTGGGACAGTGCCTCCGGTCCATCGGGAATAAGCTCTGTGCCCTTTATCAGATAGGCGCCGCCTTCCAATACTGATATCATATAACTTTCCTCCTGCAATTTAAATTTCCTGATACTTTTAGACTTCATTATAAAATAAAATAAGGGAGTTTGCAATCACTCCCTTATTGTGTAATTTATTTAGAATTTGAAAGGAAAGCAAAGATTTCATCATAAAACTCCACCGCCTTGTGAAATTGCTCCTCTGCATCCTGTTTAGACGCTATAAAAAAGTCATCGTAATCACAGCTGTTCCTTATTTGAAATGCAGTCTGCAAATACCTCGAATACTTTACATCGAACTTTCCTGTCTTAATATATTCCTTTTGAAAATAAGCAATCACACCTGCATGTTTCGAAAAATCCATTCGGTCATTTGCCAAGACAGCCCTAACCGCTGTAAATATAGCATAATAAGAACGCCCTATTGAATCCCTGTATTTTCCAGCATCAAGCAAAAGCTTAGCTGATTCCAGCTTTTCTTTCGCATTATTAAGCCTGTAATTCATCAAGTTATCCAATTTTTCTACCCTCTTTCTGTATATTTCTATAATACGGAAGTATTTCCTTGTATTCTTCATATTCATCAAACGGTATTACTGTAGGCGAAACAATAATATCATTCTTCAATCCTACATCAGCGGACTTATCCCATATCTGCTTTAGCTTTTTTTGTAACTCCGCTCTGTCTCCTCTGACAATCGCTGTAATATCTATATCAGATTCATCGCTATAATCCCCTCTTGCATACGAACCATATAAATAAATGGCAACAATACTGTCTCCATATACAGAACGATAAAATTGGGATACTTCCTTTAATATATTATTCATCTGACTTTCCGTACACATAATAATCACCTCATATCATACAGCAATTTATATAGCTTATTATCATGATGCTGGGGTCAAAAGACAACTGTTGACAGTCATTCGTTTTAAATGCCATAAGAAACATTGACAGACAGATGTCTTCCTATACCTCCGATATCCGAAAAAAGGTATTCCTGTACAGCGGCATTTTCAGCATGGAGGTGTTCCAGAGCTTTAAAAAATCCTTGTTGCTTACCTTCCTGTTGTAGCCATTTTCGCTACAGTTTGCCAAATCGGTCAGAGAGTCCGCCAGAAAAAGGTGCGTTTCGTCATAACCCACTACAGGGACAAAATGCAGCCAGTTTTTGCCGGGACGGGTCCGGATAAAGACAATAGGCGGGTTCCCGCTGCTGATTTCCCTTTTCAAGGCATTCAGATTCCCGGTGCAGTACACGGCATTCAGCCCCTGACGGGTCAAAAGCTTTTTTATGCCCTTGGGATACACGGTTCCATTTCTGCGTTTGCAGGGCATTTCCCGGTACAGCGCCTGACCCGATGCCTCTCTTCCATAATGCCGCAGCACGAAGGCGCAGGCATAGGCGGAGCATTCCATGCTCTGCTGAAAGTCGATTCGATTGGGACGCAGGATCAGGAAACGGGGAGGATAGCCTCCCTTTACGAAATAGGGGTGCAAAAGCCCCGCCAACAGACAGTTTATCACTGTGATGGCGATGAACGAATATAAAACAGTTAAAAATATAGATCGGAAGAAAACCAGATTACAAATCTCCTGCACAGAGAAAGCCCTCCTGCCAGCATCTTATCATTGCTTTATTCTTTTGTATTATACTGTATCTATTATCTATTTTCAATGTTCTCGGCTTTTTCAAATAGATAAACCATTGTAGTTAAGCCCTGCCGCAAGGAGCAGAAGCCTATCAGCAGCCTGACTTTGCACCTGGGGGACATACATCCTTTCCAGGCTTTGGCGGAGAATTGGCAATTTCACTTACAGAATGCTCCTATAACGAGGGCAAAACCGCCAGGACGGCGGTTTTAAGAGCCTCGCGGCACGGATGCCGCTGGCTCTGACCCGACCGGCTTGAAAATTTTCCCGCATTCTGTTAGTGAAATCCAATTCGTAGACAAGTCTGGAAAGGATGTATGTCCCCCAGGTGCAAAGCCAGGCTGCTGATAGGCTTCTGCTCCTTGCGGCAGGGCTGGACTGTTATGATAAATTTTCCCCTTCCCACCGAACCGTATCCCCTCTTTTCATTTCTCCGGTAGAGGAAAGTATGATCCGGCTTTCCTTCTCCAGCCTCCCTTCCTCCACAGCCGCCCAGTGGTCGTTTTTATCTATCACCTTTACATTCATCTCGTCTATGTAATATTCCTCCCCCAGAATTCCTTCCCGTTCCTTCAATACATACACATAGCTTCTGTCGTTCTCTGTGTGAATTGCTTCCATAGGAAGGCAGAATTTATATTTTTCACCCTTCTGGGATTTGGAAATGGTTCCCGCCTCCCCCGGCGTCCCTGTCTTTTCCGGAAGATCAATCAATGCCTCATATTTTTCCGGGACGCTTCTGCTCTCTGCAAGGTAAGCGATCTCCTTCTCCAGTTCCCTGCTTTTTCCTTCCATTTTAATGGAAACCTGATCCCCCAGACCAATGTACTTTTTCTGCTCCTGATCCAGCAGCACTTTAAGCTGGCAGGGAAGGGTATCGTCCGATAAGAGCAATACCGCCGTGTCCGGAACCCTCTCCCCTGCTCCTGTGAGGATCTCCGTAACCACCCCTCCAAAAGGCGCCGTCACCATCCCCTGTTCCTCAAGAATCTTCTGATATTCCTGTAGCCTGGCGGAATGCTGGGATTTTTCCAGATTCAGCCGATCCAGCTCTGCGGAGATTTCCTCCGGCAAAAGAAGATCCTCCACTTTTCTTTCCGCCTGCTTTACCGCCTCGTCCCGTTCCGCCCTGGCATCCGCTTCCCCGTATGCCGCGCTTTGCAGCGCGTCCTGCAATGCGTCCTGACCTCCCTCTTCTTCCAGATCCTCTTCCGCCTGGACATAGCTTTCCATTGCCCTTCCCACCTGGGTGTCCTGAAGCCTTGCCGTAATATCGTAGTCTTCCCGGGCGCGTGCAAGCTCCAACTCCTTTTTCTGCCGGGCAAGCTCCTGATTCTCCAAAATCGCGTTGATCTGGAGGGAAAGTTGAGAAATTTCGTTTTTCTTTTCCTCCATGATCTCCTTTAAATCCTCCAGATCAATTTGAAACAGTTCTGCTCCTTCCTCCACCCGGTCGCCTACGTGAACCAGCATCAAAGCGATCCTGACCCCCGGCTGATAGGTAACGATCTTTTCCCCTCCCGGGATCACGATTCCCTCCGCCTCCACTTTATGTTCTATATATTTGGATTCCGGCTGGCAGGTACTGACCATGGGCAGGCGGTAGGCATATACGCTTTTGGAAATTAACGTACATGCTACCATAAAGATAAGAAAACCCACAAATCCCACTGCCGCCTTTTTTAACCTTATATCCATTTTAAAGCCTTTCCTTTCACTCTTTAAGACCTGCATAAATGATGCCCTGTTCCAGATAGTCCTGCCCCAGCACAAATACAAATACCGCCGGAACCAGGGTGACCACGCTGGCGCAGAAAGCAAAACCCGCCTGCCCCCAGGTAATTTCCGGCAGATACAGGGACAGCGGCCACAAAGCCTTTTCCTCCAAAAATGCCATGGGCTGCTCCATCAGATTCCAATATTCCAGGAATCCCAGCACCATTGCAGAGAGCAGACCTCCCTTTCCAAGAGGAAGCCCCAGCCTGATCAATATCGTCATCTCTCCGGCTCCGTCCATTCTCGCCGCATCCAGCATCTGGGGCGGAATACTTCGAAATCCCCCGTACACCACAAACACCGGAAAGGTGGAAAAAACTGCCGGTAAAATAATAGCTCCGTGGGTATTCAAAAGTGACAATTGATTTAACACCAGATAGCTTGAAAGCATCGTCACCTGAAAAGGCATCAACATCAATACCACATACAGGGAAAACAGCCATCTGCTTCCCTTTACCGGATACACGGCAAAGCCCCACGCCGACGGTACCGCCGTCAGGAGCTGTCCTGCAAGAATACATCCCGTCAGTTTCACGGAATTCCAGAACAGCACAAAAAACTGAGGCGTTTCAAACAACAGCTTTTTATAATTTTCAAAAGAAGGATAAGCAGGCATCCACCGCCAACTGATAAATTTCTCTCCTTCTGTAAAAACGTCTCTCAAATATCCTTCCAGTTCCCAACTGTCCATCAGCGCCCCTGACAGTAAGATCAGCAGGGGTAAAAGGATCAGCGCTGCCGGAAGCAGAAGCGCCGCCGTCGCAAATCCTTTTTGCAGCCATATGCCCGCTTTTCGTAAATTAAATCTCTTAGCTTTCATTTCGATCCCACAGCCTTTGTAAAATCATCATAACCGCCATCAAAAATCCTCCCGTACACACTGCTGCCGCCGCCATTTTATCCAGTTCCAGATTCACAAACCAGTTGTTGAACAGATGCTGTAAAAGATAAATGCTTTCATCCGGATAAGCGCCCGCGGTAAGATAAGCCTCCCGGTAGATCTTAAAGGAATTCAGGAAAGACAAAACCACAATGGTGTAAAGGCTTCCTTTCAGATTCGGCAGGATCATATACCACAGACACTGCCATCTCCCTGCGCCGTCGGTTTTTGCCGCTTCCACAAGCGCCGTGGGAATCCCCGCAAGCCCTGCAAGCCACAAGAGCACCGTATAGCCCATATTTTTCCACAAATAGGTTCCCACAAGCACCCAAAACGCCGCCGGGGAGCCAAGATAATCTTTAGAAACCTCTCCCCACAGCCCCAG
>CAMWCA010000006.1 GCA_947172705.1 uncultured Lachnospiraceae bacterium | reverse complement strand
GCATACAGTCCTTGGAGAGGGACTATAAACACTACTACTTTATAATACGAGGAGGAAAGAAATTGAAAAATAAGAGAATGAAGATTGCACGAATTGAAAAGGATTTATCTCAGGAACAGCTGGCTCAGCTGGTAGGAGCGACCCGGCAGACTATTAGCATGATAGAGGCGGGGAAGTTTAATCCTTCTTTACAATTATGTATTTCCATTTGCAAGGCGCTGAATAAAACTTTAAACGATTTATTTTGGGAGACGGAGGAGGTTTAAGAATGAAGCATAAGAAATGGTTTGAAAAGAAGGTAGATGAAAGACAGGAACTGGATTTGTTGCGGGTGGAGCACGGCTGCTTCTGGGCAATGTACTGGATGCTGCTTGCCGCCATATTTGTACAGGCAATTTTCATGGAAGGCGGATTCAGGCTGATGGCAGCCGAATGGATGGTATTTATGGCAACCAGTATTCTTCTGGTTGCAGGCTGTGTACGAAAGGGCGTGTGGGGGTTTCATACCCAGAAAGTACCGGGCGTTGTTTCATATTTCAAATATAGTCTTGTAAGCGCGGCTGTAGGAATTTTCTTTGGATTTTTGTTTGGCAGTAAAAACTCATCAGAAGGGACGGCGGGTATTCTTGCATGTGCGGTAGTGTATGGCATTTTGTTTTTTGCAGTGTCTTTCATTGCATTTTCGGGAGTCGGATTCATAGCGAAAAAACGGGAGGAAAAGCTTGCTGTACAAGAGATAGAGGATGATGAAGAATAGAATCTTTATAGACAGATCTTAAATATAAAAGGCGGCTTTTGCGCCGCCTTTAAAGTCTCACCGCGTTACCAGTAAAGGGCTGTGATATTTCAAAGCGGGATGCCTCAGTGCTGATTTCTTCCGATGTTTTGGAATCAAAATATTCTCTCTGCCATTTTGTGTAATCGAATTTCTCCCGAATAATTGTAGAAATAAAGTGTTCAGCCTCGACAATGCCCATTTGTTCAGTTAAACATTTCATCCCTCGACTCATAATTTCAGCAGTACTTGTTGTCATTTATTCATCACCCTCCATTTCTGTAATAAACTCTATCGGCGTCACCATTTTTATCTCTTTTGTGTGGTATTTCAATAATCGAATATCTGTAGATATAAAGTATTCACATTCAGCATAAATTGCCGAAGCAACATGACAGGCATCCTTAAATTTGATGCCTGCTTTCATAATCTCAGCAGCTTTTGCTTCAATTATTTCTTTACGATCGTCACCTACATACCCAAAAGTGTTTTCGTTTATAAAATCAAAAATGGTATTCCGCCGCATTTCAAACGGATTTTTACTGCATTCATACCGTAGCATATACGATGAAATTAATTCTAACTTTTTTTCTTTAATTAGTGTTTGGATATATAGTTTTGACTGGGTTTCCATAGCGATTTTTAGTTGTGATTGATCGTCATATGGTCTGTTATAGCAGCACATGTCAAGATAAATTCTCAAATTCTATCCTCCCATATTGATTTTTTCTATATGTAAGTATGCTTTGAGGATTATTATATTATAATTATAACCCGATAAAAATTTTATAGCAAACGAAAGTTTGCGGGTAACGTTAAAATCGGTATTGCTAAGAAGCTTTAAAAACAATGAGGAGTGCATTGTGCACTCCCCCTATCATAAAAGCGGGTGATGGGAATCGAACCCACGTATCCAGCTTGGAAGGCTGGTGTTCTACCATTGAACTACACCCGCATGATTTGTTTATGAATTTGATAAAATATATGAGATGTTAAATCTTTCACCTCTACGAACGTTTTACATATTACCATATAAATAGGGGAAAGTCAATTATAAAACTCCTTTTACTTTCCCCTTTTGAAATCTAGTTAAACTTTAATTCACCAAAAATAGTAATAAGCCATTGGGTCATGCGCTTATTTGTCTCAAAAAGTTCCGTATATTTGTCCTGCTCTGAAAACCACGCTGTACTAACTAGCTGAGCTGCCATGACCACATAAGGGAGTGCAACACGTTCCTCATTGGTAAGTTTTACTACACTGTCATAACCCCAAAGAATATTTCGGTAAATTTCCAGCCACTTTGATAACTTAGCTTGATCTTTTTTATCAAAGTTCTCACTCAAAATTGCCACAGCCGCATAGCAGGGATCATAAATACGCAGATTTTTCTCCGACAGTTCAAAATCAATAAAGCCCCATTCGTCCTGCGACACGATAATGTTTGACGGATTCGGATCACGATGGATGATTTGTTTGGGTAGCTTATCATACAGTTTTCCAAATTCATTCAAATAACCTCGGCAAAATGACTCCGAAAGCGACAGAATATCTTTTGATTTCGGCAGTGCCCAATTCTTTACGGATTTATACAGATTTACCTCATTCACAGATGCTTTAGCCTGACACAGAATGAGATGCAGCTGCCCGATAATTTCACCGACAAATCTTGCCTTTGCGGCATAGTCTCCTTCATAAAAATCATGAGCCATCATTTGCGTGCCGGAGATTCGCCGGGTTACATAGAAAAACAGTTCGCCGTCCTGTACGTATGTCCGCCCATCCGTTGTTTCGATTAGGGAAGATGTATATACACTAGCGCCTTTTATTGCATAACAAAGCATGATAGCGTTTTTGACTTCATCATAATTTTTAGAGAACTTCAGAACAAAATTTTTGCCGACATAAAAGGCTCTGTTACTTTTTTCTCCATTGCTCTCGTGGTAGACGTCAGAGATTGATTCATTTTCTAATTTCCAGTACTTCAGAACATCCAAAGCTTTCTTATGAGATACCATATAGTCCTCCTTATACAAGTTTTTAGACGCACTCCCCAATCTTTCTGGCTGGATGCTGCGCCCCAAACTCTGGCGCAGGTCTGAACTATAGCAGAATTGCTTATAAAACCTTTAACTCCTTAAAAATGATAACGCAATCCTTGAGTCCTTGTTTGTAAACTTTTTCCATGCATTCGTCACACAATTCAGAATGCACTTTCAGTAAACTGTCAATTACCTGCTTTTGCTCATCTGATAATGGCATATCCTCATACTGGCTTTGCAGTTTCAATACTTCATTCCGAACATCAGAATATTCCTCATCATGAAAAGCATATTTTTCATAATAACTATGGCTGATGTCTTTTACAATGTTGTCAAAAATATTAGTTGGCATTTTTCCCTCCTTTACGGGTATATAATTAATAAGCATAAACTATTTTGATGTTTATATACTACTTTATAATATTTTACAGGGTTTTTCAATATCCTATTGTTCATAATATGATGATAAATGATAAAAAATATATGCTAAGCAATGCATAGCATACCAAAATAGGTTATTTTTTGTTGTGATTAAGGGGTAAAATACAAAACCGTATTGTCAGAATGTATATTTTTTTTTATACTTATTATCAGAAAGAACCTAAGAAGGAGGCGGCTGGGTGGATAAAAAATCCTTTTCGTTTGTCATATATATGATTCATGCCTGTGCCAACAAATGGGGCATGATGCCGTCTGAGGTTTATCAAAAACTTCAGAGCACCGGATGTATTGGAAATTATCTGGCGTTGCATTATGATGTTCTGCATACGCAGGCAACAGGATATATTGTGGATGATATTGAGGAATATCTGAAAGTGCGGGGGGTAATAGTATGATCGTATATCATGGTTCAACGGAAGGAATCCTTTGAGGTCTAAAGATGGATGGTGAAGTTATAGAAAAAGTGTATCAGGAAAATTTAGAAGAGAGAATTATTGCCTATTTGTCAGAAACGAAAGGCATTTCTTTGGAATCGGCAATGGATATCTACTACCATAGCGTACTTGCAGGGAAGATACACAATGGGGTAGAAGGTGTACAGTATCTTGATTACAAGGTGCTTGTCCAGATATTGTGTGAAACGGAAGAAGAATTATTTGCTTAGCTCAGGCAGCTGGCAGAAGACAGGATTGCTATAATGGCAATCCTTTTTTAGTTCAAAACTTGAACGATTTTGAGAGCATTCCGCGTGATATGATTTTTATACCAACAAATGAAGATTACAGGGAAATGTTTGGGGGTAATCTTTTTTTAGCTGATATGAAAGGAGAAGTAGAGATGGGTAAAAAAGATTATGGCGGGATGGCAAGGCAAATCATTGAAGCTTGCGGAGGAGAGAAAAATATTGCAACGGTAAGCCATTGTATGACAAGACTCCGTATTGTTCCGGTTGACAGGTCAAAGGTCGATCAGGAGGCGGTCAAGAAAGTTCCGGGTGTATTGAGTCTGATCATCAAGGATCAGGAGCATCAGATCGTAATAGGACAGGATGTGCCGTCGCTGTATGAGGAAGTATTAAAGAACGGTACCTTTGACGCGGCAGGCGAGGTAAACGACGCTGAGGCAGTGGCGGAGGACATGAAGAAGTCCAATCCGCTAAATGCAGTTATGGATTTTATTGGCGGTACCTTTTCACCCGCTATTCCTGTATTGGTGGCAGGAGGTATTATAGGGGCGTTCCTCTCCCTGTTTACTAATCTGTTTGGGTTATCCACAGATTCGGGCACATATGTTGTAATCAGCGCCATCAACGGAGCGGCATTTTATTTCCTGCCCATATTTATCGGATACAGCGCTGCTCAGAGATTAAAGTCAAACGGAATGCTTGGCGCGTTGCTTGCCTGTGTTCTTTTGCATTCCACAATTAACGGCGCCGAAGGACTGAGCTTTTTGGGAATAGGAATTAAAACCATCGATTATGGGCAGTCTGTGTTCCCGATCCTGCTAGGAGTTGCCTTCATGTCGGTGATCTATAGATTTTTACAGAAAAGACTACCGGTTGCATTGAGGACAATCTTTGTACCGGTGTTGACGATGCTTGTGACGGTTCCCGTTACCTTGTTGATTTTAGGACCTATCGGCATGGTCGTGGGCGGATGGCTGTCAAATGCTATTTATGCGATCTATAATACGGTTCCGGCTCTGGCGACTATGATCGTTGGCGCATTAAACGCATGGCTGGTTTTCTTTGGCATGAATAACGCTTTGTACCCTGTGGTATTCGCTTTATTCGCGGCGGTGGGTTCAGACCCGTTGATCTGTACGGGCATGGCTCCGGCAAACGTTGCCGTGGGCGGCGCATGTTTTGCGGTATTCTTCCTGAGTAAAAAGGCGGAAGTGAAGTCGGTTGCCAGCTCAGCCGGGGTAACGGCGCTGCTGGGCATTATAGAGCCAGGCGTTTACGGCATCCTGTTCCCGTTAAAGAGACCTCTGATCGGCGCGATGATCGGCGGAGGCATAGGGGGACTGCTTGCAGGTATTTTGAAGATGACCCAGTATGCCATTTCAACACCGGGATTTGTATCAATTCCTGCCTACATTGATCCCTCCGGAAGCCCAAGAAACCTGATTGTTTCACTGATCGTTATGGTAGTGGCAACTGTAGTATCATTTGTGGCAACCTGGATGCTTGGGTTGAAAGAAGAAAAATAACATATGGTATTTATTTCAAGGAGGTATTTTATGAGACATAAAACACATCCGGTGTTTCCGGAAGGCTTTTTGTGGGGCGCTTCCTCGGCGGCATGGCAGGTTGAAGGAGCAACCCTGGAGGGCGGAAGAACCCAGGCGATTATTGATCTGAATTCACAGACAAAAAAACCCTACGCGGACAATTCTGTTGCCACAGACCATTATCATCACTATAAAGAGGATGTGGCATTGATGAAAGAGTGCGGATTTACAAGCTATCGTTTTTCTCTGTCATGGTCAAGGATCATTCCGGCGGCGGATCGAAAGGTCAATCCCAGAGGAATTGACTTTTATAATGACCTGATCGATGAATTGACAGCCGCAGGGATTACGCCGATCGTAACGCTGTATCACTACGATATGCCCTGCTGGGTGGATGAAAAATACGGCGGGTGGCATAACAGGGCAATCATTGAAGAGTTTGATTATTATTGCCGTGTCTGCTTTACGCATTTTGGCGACAGAGTGAAGTATTGGCTGTCCATCAATGAGCAGAATATGCAGATCGTGTACGGCGACTGGCTGGGTATATCCAAAGGATGCGCTGACTGGTTCAGGGACAAATGGGATATTAACCATATTATGAATTTGTGCCATGCAAAAGCGGTGATCGCATGTCATGAATTGGTAGAGGGCGGAAAGATCGGTCCGGTTCCGGGGTATGTGCCCATTTATCCTTATTCATGCAGTCCCAAAGATCAAATTGCCGCAATGAACGCCGAAGAGCTTACTCAGAAAATATGGGATGATACATATGCATATGGGGAGTACAGCTCATTTGTGAAAAATTATTGGGCGGAAAACGACATTCATCCGGACATAAGGGAAGGAGATATGGAACTGATAAAGGAGGCAAAAATAGACTTTCTGGCAGTCAACTGTTACAGGTCGGATGTGGGAAAAGAGCCTGATCCTTCCTATACTCAGGAAATTGGATTGAATAAGACCGGAATCAAGGGAGACTTTACCTACCCCAATATTGCCGGGGAATATGCTCTGGTGAGAAATCCTTACGTTGAGGTGACAGACTGGGACTGGCATATTGACGGCGTGTGTATGCGGTATGCGCTGAGATACTTATGGGATCATTATCATCTTCCCATGATAATTACGGAAGCCGGATTTGGCGCCCATGAAGACCTTGACGAGAAAGGAGAGATTCACGATAGCTACAGGATCAATTATCTGAGGGACTATATTTATAACGTGGGTCTTGCCATTCAGGACGGCGTTGAGGTGTTTGGCTTTAATCCATGGTCCTTTACAGATCTGCTGTCTACAGGCAATGGTATAGCCAAAAGATATGGGTTGGTGTTTGTAAATACCACAGACGATGATCAGAGAGACTTGAAGCGGTATAAAAAGGCATCCTATTACTGGTACTCCAATCTGATCAGATCGAACGGGCAGGTATGGGGCAGAGATATGGAAGACTGGAAGAATTTTTAAAAGGATATGGGGCGATAGCTTATGGTAAAGACAATTGATTTCTTATTATTAGGCGGCGGACCGGAAGGCGGTTTGGAAGAGTCGTTCAAAATGGCAAAAAAACATGGTTATGGAGGGCTTGAGGTAATGCCGGCTGACGTTCTCGCAGAAGGAGCAGAGCGCGTAAGGGCGATGATTGAAAAATATCAGGTGGGCATTCCCTCTTTTGGACTTCCATTCAAACCCACCGAACTACCCTGGGAACAGTATCAGGAAAAGCTGAAAGAGCTTGAGGCAGAAGCAAAGGCGATGGAAGAAGTGGGAAGCCGGGTATGTTTTGCCTTTGTCAGAAGCGGAAGCAACGAATACAAATATGAAGAAAATTACAGATTTCATGTTCAGAGATGGAAACCGGTGGCGGAAATTCTGGACAAATGTCATATTAAGCTTGCCCTTGAATTTATGGGTCCCAAAACGTCCATGGAGAAAAAGAAATATCCATTTATAAGAACGGCGGAGGAATTACTGCCCTTATGCAGAGAGATCGGAGATAATTGTGGACTGCTGTTTGACTTTTGGCACTGGTACAGCGGATCAAATGACAGGGATGTTTTTGAACACATTGAAGGGGTAAAGTATATTTATCACGTTCATTTAAACGACGCCATGGAGGGAGATCCGGAAAAGCTTCAGGACAAACCAAGACGGCTGGTGGGAAAATCCGGGGTCATAGATACAAAATTCCTGGTGAACAGCTTGAAAAAATACGGTTATCAGGGGGCATTGGTATCCGAGTCCTTTGATCCTGTCTTGTCAGTCATGGCGTCAATAGATGAAAAAGCCGCCGCCGTTAAAGCGGCAATGGATCGCGTATTTGATGAAGAAGGAGATGGATTATGAGTTATAGACTGACAGTTGCGTATATAGGCTTTGGTGTAAGCGTTAAAAGATATCACTTACCCTATATTGCCCGCAGGAAAGAAACAATAAAAATAAAATACATTTACAGAAGAGCGGAGGATGTGGAGAAAGAGGGAACAGAGGAGGAAAAGTGGTATCCGGATATTACGTTTACCACGGATCTGGAGCAGGTGATGAACGATTCGGAGGTAAACCTTGTGGTGGTAAATACGCCGCCTAAATTCCATGTAAGCTACTCCATGCTTGCCTTAGAACATGGGAAGCATGTCCTCTGTGAAAAGCCCTTTGCCCAGTCGGTGGAAGATGCGGAAAAAGTTTTTGCCTTTGCCAGGGAAAAGGGGTTGTTGGTGATGCCGAATCAGAACAGAAGATTTGATGCGGACATGCTGACGGTAAAGAAGGTGATCGAATCGGGAAAACTGGGAGAACTGGTTGAATTTGAATCCCACTATGATTATTATAATGAAAAGCGGGCGGCATGGATCGGTTTCGACTGGCTGGAAGGAGTGGGCATCCATACCTTTGATCAGATCATAGGGCAGTTTGGCGTTCCGGAAAGGTGCGTTTATGATTGCAGGAGTATAGACTTACCTGGTCAATCAGATACTTATTATGATATTGACTTTTTCTATCCAAATGGATTTAAGGCAATTTCCAAAATGAGTATGTATGTAAAAATTGATTATCCCAAGTTTATTTTACATGGGAAGAAGGGAAGTTTTATTATGCCGTCTCTGGGGCATCAGTCCAGTGTTCAGGCTAAATCGGGACCGGTGGAAATTTCATTTGAACCGTTATCGGAGGAACACTGGGGAACTCTGTGTTATGTGGATGAAACCGGAAAGGATGTAACGGAAAAGGTTCCTGTGGAGGTTGGCGATTATGGAAAGATCTATGACAATATCATAGATGTCATTGAAAATGGCGCGGAAAAGGTCGTCAGAGACGATGAGGCGGTTGCGGTTTTAAGAATTGTAAGCGAAGGGCAGAAAGCGGCAAGAGAGGCGAAATAATATGAGATTGGGTATTTATGGAGCGGGAATGATCATTCATGATTTCCTGACAATGTATCGGCAGGTTGAAAATCTGGAAATAGCTTATATCTGCGCAACGCCTTCCGAGGAAGAGACACTGAAAGAATTATGTGCAAAGTATGAGATTGGGAAATATTACACGGATGCAGACGAGGCTATAAAGGAAAGCAGTGTGGACGCCTGTTATTTTGGGGTTCCCAACCATTTGCACTATTCCTTTGCAAAACGGGCGCTGGAAAACGGAAGAAACGTTATATGTGAAAAGCCCTTTATGTCAAATTATGAGGAAGCCGTTCAAATTGCGGAGCTTGCAAAAGAAAAAAATCTGATTGCAATTGAGGCGATGAATACGCATTATCTTCCAAACATGGAAAAGATCATGCATTATCTGCCTCAGCTGGGGGATATTAAGCTTGTCACCATAAACTTTTCATCCTATTCCTCGAGATATGATAAGTTTAAAAGCGGTATGGTATTACCGGCATTTGACCCGGCGAAATCAGGGGGCGCGTTGATGGATCTGAATATTTACAATATCAATTTTATTGTGCATATGTTCGGAAAGCCCAGGGACGTGCAATATTATGCCAACGTGTACAGGGGAATCGATACCTCCGGCGTTTTAATTCTTGATTATGGCGGTTTCAAATGTGTTTCCGTTGCGGCAAAGGACTGTAAGGCTCCCATTACATACAGCATCCAGGGAGACAGAAAGTGTATTACACTGGACAACCCGGTTAATCTGATGACAGGGTTTAAGGTATTGGATACAGTCGGCGTTGGATTTACAGATATGGATAAAGAGGTAGAAAATTACAATGACCCTGCAAAGCATCGTATGTATTACGAGTTTGCAGAGTTTTCCAGGATGATTGGAAGGAATGATATGGAGGCGGTGAATAAAGCAATGGATATGACGCTGGTAACAATGCAAATCCAAACGGAAGCAAGAAAAAAGGCGGGGATCATATTTGCCGCCGATGAAAAAAGTGGTGATGACAAGTAGATGAAAGAGGAAAAACATAGTATTTTGACTTCCCTGCTGTCGGTGATCAATGAAAACGATGTGGAGGACAGTAACTACAAGCTGGCAAATTATCTTTTGGAAAATTTTGACAGATTGGACGAACTGAATATGTATGACATCATGGAAGAGTGTTATATTTCGAGAAGCGGTATCAGAAGGTTCTGCCTGTCTATCGGTTTGAATAATTTTTCCGATGTAAAGCATCATTACAGCGAATGGGATCACCAATATGAAAAGTACTGTGACGCCGCAAAAAAGAACGATACAAAAGAAGCTTTAAGGGAATCAGTTTATCAGGTGTTTGATCAGGTGGAAGAAATTGCCACGACCGATTTTCTAAAAGATATTACAAGGTTAATTCGTGACAGTAAAAATGTGGTTTTTATTGCATCGGAATTTTCGGCGATCTCTGTGAAAGAGTTTCAGCAGTCTATGATCATTGCGGGCAAAGTCATAAAAATAATGTCGTCTTCTTATGTGAATGAGAGTTTGATAAACAGTCTGAATGCAAAAGATCTTATTATTACCATTTCTGTGACAGGGAGGTATGGGGAAAATATAAACAAATATATAAAAGATACTAATTGCATGAAAATACTTATCACTTCAAACACAGGTTTAGAGATCTGCGCATCATATGACAGAATAGTAGAGCTTCCGCCCAACATCGATATCTGCCATGCAAGGGATTATTCCAAGTATGGAATCAGCTATTTATTGGATTTAATATTTGCCTTCTATTACAGGGAGTATGTGCTTAAAGGGAAACCTTAAAGTTTTACTGTGCAGGGGAAAAAGAATGAGTTCGAGTGAGCGAAAAACGCTTGGAATCCCCGAAACAGGGCGTTTTATGAAAGTGCTTCTTGCAAATTTCTTGCAAAATCTTGTGTACTCAAAATAATACATGTATCAAAAAGACAGAAATTCCGGCTTGTGGAGTTTCTGTTTTTGATGTTTTTTTTCAGAGATTCCATATTTAGCTTTATGCTGCAGCTGATTTTTAGGAGCAGCTAATGGTTCAAATTTTGTGATTCACAGATTTCGCCTTCCTGTAGCTCTGTTTTGCGGAGTGACCATTCAGCGAGGGAATCGTTGACTAAGCCATACTGAATGGCGATGCCGAAAGGCGGGCGGATGTGGATAATTTTTGGGACTGGTAAAAATGGCGATCCGGAAATCTTCCCAGAAAGCATTATAATTTTTTTGATTTCGAGAACTCAAAAGTTGTAATTGCATAGGTGAAAATTAGATGATATGATAAAAGTTAAGATAAAAGAATTATTTAGCGTGATAATCGGAGGAAATGACATGTCAGAAAATCAAGTAAAAATAACTTATAAGCCCTTATGGAAGTTATTGATTGATAGGGATATGACGAAAACCGAATTGAGAAAGAAAACACAGATTGCCCCAAGCACATTTACAAAAATGAATAATGACCAACAGGTGTCATTGGATATCCTGGCGAGGATATGTGTTGAGTTGAAATGTGGGTTTGATGATATTGTGGAGATAGAACAATAAAATATATGATATTGTAAAATGAAGTGGTATATGTAAATAAATAATGAAGGAAGTGATATTTTATGGACATAAAGCAACTAATTGGCGAAACCACAGATTATGATAAAAAGCTTGCACTTGAGACAAAGAAACCTAAAAGCTGGTGCAAGAGTATCAGTGCATTTGCGAATTGCTATGGTGGCAAGCTTGTATTTGGTGTGGCGAATGATGATGAGTTAGTGGGACTTGCAGATGCGAAAGGTGATTCAGAGACAATCAGTGAGTTGATTAAAACACATTTGAATCCAATACCGGAGTTTAAGCTTTCATTTGAAAAAGATGGAGATAAGGTTTTGGTTATTGTAGAAGTTATGAAAGGGCAGCAGACACCATACTATTATGAGGGAGAGGGACAACTTATTGCATTTGTGCGAATAGGAAATGAAAGCGTTCCGGCAACTCCTTCACAATTAAGAGAGTTAGTGCTTCGTGGAAGTGGTGAAAGTTATGATAGTTTGAAATCAAGATATGATTTTAACAATATGTCTTTCACAAAATTAAGATCAGTGTATAAGCAGAGGACAGGAAATACATTTGAAGATACAGATTATGAATCTTTTGGATTGATGAAAAAGGAAATTTAACGAATGCAGGCGCGCTTCTGGCAGATGAATGTCCGGTGCGTTATTCCAGATTGTTTTGTACAAGGTGGAACGGACTTACTAAAGCATCAGGAATAGTAGATGCACTTGATGATAAGGAATATACGGGCAGCCTTGTGACATTGTTGCAGGCAGGAACAGATTTTGTCAGAAATAATTCAAAGAAAGCATGGCGCAAGGTTGGTGATGACAGAATTGAAATATATTCACCTGGAGGAATGGTAAGCGGAATATCTTTAGAGGGAAAGGATTTGTTGAAAATTCCATCAAAGCGAAGAAATCCGATATTAGCTGATATATTCAGTCGTTTGAAATATATGGAACGTAGAGGTAGTGGTTTTAAGAAGATATTGGCAGATTATGAGGGACAGGTGGAATTTGATGAGACCAAGATGCCAGTCTTTGATGCAGATAATAATGATTTTACATTAACTTTGTATAATTTGAATTATGGTTCTGATTATGCAATACAGGTAAATGAAAATGAAGATGGCACTCAAGGTGATACCCAAGATGATACTCAAGGTGATACCCAAGATGATACTCAAGAAAAAATAATTACAATGATAAAGGAAAATCCGCAAGTATCAACAGCAGATATGGCAAAAAAATTGGGAATTGGTATTGCAACAGTAAAGCGTAAAATCAAGAAAATGTCGAATGTATCATATGTTGGAAGTGGTTACAGCGGATACTGGGAGATTAAAGGATAGAAAGTGTCTAATATTTTACTGGAATTACTATACAATGTATATTAGCCGTGTGATGCATAGCAGGGGATTATTTGGAAACGCATTCCAATTCCCCTGCCTCAGAATCGTAAGTCAGTGAAAGAGAGACGCTTTCTCCCCGATATTCCTTAACAGGAAGCTCTATTTCATAGGCGGTTCCCTCTGCATCCTCCAGCGCCAGAATCCATGGGGTAGCGGATACGTCCCGGTAGATGATCAGCCCGGTAAGGTACTGCCCCGGTACAAGCCCGTCCGTGTTTTCCAAAAGGTCGGCATGAGGAGCGGAAGCATCCTTGCCATATAAAGAAAGCTTCCGGAAGGTCAGAGAGGTATCGTTATGGAGAGAGGCGTGAATGGAGACCAGAACGGCGGCATCCTCCTGCGCCTTCATGTCCTTTATGGTATTTAAATAATCTCTGTAGGAAGCGATGGAGGCATCCATGGATGCGATCAGTTGATCGATCTCCTCGTCTTTCATTTCATTTAAATGATATTGTTCCGCCTGTTTGATTTCATCTGCAAGAGCAGACAGCTCTTTGTCCAATGAATCGTCAGAGATGGTTTGATGGGCTTCCACTACCTGATTGTGCAGGTCGATCAGTTGCCGATAGGTTTCCTGCGCCTGGGCAATCTTTTCCTCAGAGGGACCGCAGCCTGTAAGAAGGAAGGACAGAAGAAGGCAGCAGCCGAGAACAACGGATTTTATTTGAATAGTAGAAATATTTTTAAACATTTGATCAACCTCGCTGATTCATATTTTATTACAATACCATATTGGAAACAAGGGTGCAATCAGCTTTTGAAAGAAAGGGTTTTTATGCAGTTTCTTCTGACGGCAATCAACGCTAAATACATTCATTCGAATCCGGCAATTTATTCCCTGAAGGCATATGCAGGGGAAAAGCTGCAGCCTTATATTGCTTTGGCGGAATATACCATCAACAACAGGATGGAGGAAATTCTGGGAGATCTGTACAGGAGACATCCGGATGTAATTGGATTTTCCTGTTATATCTGGAATTGCGAGATGATCTGGGAACTGCTCAGGGAGCTTCCCAAGATCCTGCCGGATACGGATATATGGTTAGGAGGTCCCGAGGTTTCTTTTGAAGGGGAAAAGATTCTTATGGATTTTCCCATGGTGACGGGCATTATGGTGGGGGAAGGGGAGGAAACCTTTCGGGAGTTGCTTTCCTGTTATGCGGCGCATGAGGGGAAGGGAGAAGCAAACCGCTTTTGTAATTTTACGGAAATTCCAGGGTTGATTTTAAGGGAAGGGCGTACTCCTGACAGGGAGCTTATGAATATAAACGAGCTGCCTTTTCTCTATGACAGCCTGGAGGATTTTGAACACAGAATTATTTACTATGAGTCAAGCAGGGGCTGTCCCTTTCGGTGCAGTTATTGTCTTTCCTCCATAGATAAAAAAGTGCGGCTGCGAGAAATGGGGTTGGTAAAGAAAGAGTTGCAGTTCTTTCTGGATCAGAAGGTTCCCCAGGTGAAATTTATAGACAGAACCTTTAACTGTAACCGAGAACATGCACTGGAGATATGGCGGTATCTCAAGGAACATGACAATGGCGTCACAAATTTTCATTTTGAGGTTGCGGCGGATCTTATGGGAGAAGAAGAGCTTGCTCTTTTAGAAAAAATGCGCCCGGGATCGATGCAGCTGGAGATCGGCGTGCAGAGTACCAATTTGCATACCCTGAAAGAAATCAACCGCAACGGGAACATAGATGCAATAGAAGAGACGGTGCGCCGAATCCGCGGCAGCAGGAATATCCATCTGCATTTGGATCTGATTGCAGGGCTTCCCTTTGAAGGGTATGAAAGCTTTGGGAGATCCTTTAACGACGTATACCGGATGAGACCCCATCAACTGCAACTGGGATTTTTAAAGGTGCTGAAGGGAACCCGGATCAGGGAGAAGGCGAAGGAGTATGGAATCGTCTGTCAAAGTAAGACGCCTTATGAGGTGTTGTATACAAAATGGCTTTCCTACGAAGAGGTTTTGAAGTTAAAGGGAATAGAAGAAATGGTGGAGTTGTACTACAATTCCAACCAGTTTACCCATACCCTGCCTGTGCTTGAGAGAGAATTTGAAACGCCTTTTGAAATGTATGAAAGGATTGCAGGGTTTTATGAGGAAAAGGGGTATTTTGTAAATACGCCTGCAAGGAGCTATCGTTATCAGGCGCTTTTGGAATTTGCCCTTGAACAGGCGCCGAGACGGGAGCAGTTATACAGAGAGCTTTTAACTTACGATTATTATTTAAGGGAAAATGCCAAAAGCCGCCCGGCATTCGGCATGGATCTTTCTCCCTACAGGGAGGAAATATGGAGCTTCTACCAAAGAGAAGAGGAGGAGCCAAAGCTGTTAGCAGGGTATAATCAGTACCACGCCAGACAGACCATGAAAATGACCCACATGGACGTATTTTTTTATCCTGTCTGGGAAGAGAAGGCGGAGTTGGCGGAAGAGAAGCGCAGCCAGCCGGGTTTTGTGCTTTTTGACTATCAAAAGAGGGATGCCCTTACAGGGGAGGCATCCGCTTTTCCTTTAAACCGTCAGGATTCATCCACAGGCGCACGTCCGGTATCTGAGAGAGGACAGGGAGAAGAAGAACCCCCAAAAGTACGCCGGTAACGCCCTGTATACAGTTTGTAAAGATACCGCTTAGCGCGCTGGCAATACCGGCGGCAAGAATTTCTCCGTTGCAGGCTCCTGCAAGAAACATGGTCTGTACCACCTTGTTGAGAAAGTAACCCAGGATCATGTTAAGCTCGGCGGGAATACCGGCGGCGATAAAGAGAAGAGCCTGTCTGGTTTTCCAAAGCCGTTTCATCCGGCTAAACAGGAGAGAAGCGATGCAGGCGGTGACGCCTTTGATGATCAGGGTAGGGATGGCATAGATCATATATCCCGATAAAATATCTGCGAACATGGAACCGATCCCCGCAGACAGAAAGCCGGCAACGGGTCCTAAGATTACGCCGCTGAGGAGCACCAGGCAATCTCCGGGATGGATATAGCCAAGGGTAGGGGTGGGGATTCGGATGCTCATGGTGGCGACGCAGGTGAAAGCCGCCATCAGGGCGGCGGTAACAAGGAGCTTTATATTCATTTTCATGATGATTTTCCCTTTCTGTTGATTGGTCTGTAGATGGTATGGACGTCCTGCATGGTTTTCATTATACATAATATTGGCTTTGTAAAAACTACCAAATTAAGAATTTCTAACAGAGCCAGTTTGCAAAAATGTCCTGCGAATATCCTTTGAGAATCAACCATATATTGTAAAGGATATAAAAAACGCAGGATAGAGTATATGGCTTCCGTATTATCAAATATTTCCAATATTATTATACCGGTGATCATTTTTTACATTATTGCCTATGGAGTGATCAATAAGACGAATGTATATGAAGACTTCGTCAAGGGGGCAAAAGATGGATTGAAAACGGTGGTGGGGATCATGCCTACCCTGGTTGCCCTTATGACAGCGGTAGGGGTTTTGCGCGCCTCCGGGTTTCTCGATTTTCTGGAAAATCTGGTGAGACCTTTAAGCGGTAAAGTGGGATTTCCGGCGGAATTGGTTCCCCTGGCGTTTATCAAGATGTTTTCCTCATCGGCGGCAACCGGGCTGGTGCTGGATATTTTTAAAAACTATGGCACGGATTCACTGGTGGGATTGATTACATCCATTATGATGAGCTGTACGGAAACTATTTTTTATACCATGAGCGTGTATTTTCTTGCGGCAAAAGTGACAAAGACGAAATATACTTTAACGGGAGCGCTTTTATCCACCATTGCGGGAATTGTGGCAAGCGTGGTGCTGGCGGGAATGATGAAATAGGGAAATGTGATGGGATGAGGAAAGGCGCAAGTTACATTTTTCACATACGCCGGAGCGCGGCATGGCATGGCACAGTATCGGGAGAGGGCGGCATGGCGCAGCAGGGCTTTCAAGCATATGGATTCAGGGCTGGTCTCGAAATCGAATTTCACTAACGAAATGGGGTAAGTTATTCTAAACTGTACGGGTCGGAACCTGGCGGCGTCCATGCCGCAGATTCCTGATTCCGCCGTCCATGGCGGAATCACCCTGGGTATTCAGCCATTTCGTAAGTGAAATGATCGATTTCTCGCCAAAGCCCTGAATCCATATGTTTGAAAGCCCTGCTGCGCCATGCCGCCCTCTCCCAATACTGTGCCATGCCATGCCGCCCTCCGGCGTATGTGAAAAATGTTACTTGCGTTTTTACTCAGTCCTTTTTTTGGGACAGTATAGTTGTTATAATAGAAATTGTAATAATTTATAAGGTTTTGGGATGGAGGAAAGATGGGAGATATATTTTCGATTAATGTCATGGTCGCCGCGGGGATTGTGTTATTTTTATTGGCGGTTATTTTGTGGGTGGTTTTTCATAGAAGGCGTAGAACAGCGGATCTTTTTGAAGATATGGAGGGGCATGAGTTTGAATATTTTTGCGCAGATCTTCTCCGGCGGAAAGGGTTTACGGAGGTGGAGGTGACGAAGGGCAGCGGAGATTACGGGGTGGATATTCTGGCGGAAAAGGATGGCGTGACTTACGGGATACAATGTAAACGCTACACGTCGCCGGTAGGGGTCAAGGCGATTCAGGAAGCATATGCAGGCAGAGATTACTATGACCGGATGGTGGGCGCTGTAATGACCAACCAGTATTTCACCTCGCCTGCGGTGGAAGCGGCAAAGAAGCTTAAGATTTTGCTCTGGGACGGCGGCTATATAGAGACTATGATGGAAGAAAAAGCATAAGGATACCAGAGTGCAGAGCCGGGTTTACCCATTAGCCCGGGAATACAGTCTGCTGCGTAAACCCTGAAAATCCGAGGGACCGGTTTCCAGAATAAATTGATGAAAGCGAGGCAGGGAAAAGGAATTTCCCCAAAGCTTTTGTGCTTCCTCTTTCAGGGAAAGAAATTCCAAAAACCCCAGATAGTATTTTAAATAATTTACAGGCTCTTCCACAATATACTGATAAATAGCGGCTGAGACTTCGGGATTTGTAATGCCCAGCTTTTGAAGGATTGCAGTTACTTTTGCAGGGGAAGCGCCTTCATAGTGGATGGCAATGTCCAGCAGAGAGTAAAGACAAAGCTGAAGGTTTCGGTTTAACCGGCATGCTTCGTACCATGCGGCAGTCTGAGGATCAGAATTTCGTACCAGGGACTGGGCATACTGATAAGAGAGATTTTCCACGTAAAGAGCCCAGCCTTCCACGTAGCCGCCATAATGCAGAAGATGGCGGATGCAAGAGGCATTGGTTTGGTTCATATAAAGCTGACTGTAAACAGTCTGATAGAGATGTCCGGGATAACCTTCGTGCGCCAGAGTGGTATACAGGGTCAGGGCGTCCGGGGAATTTTTATGGTTAATATAAATGATGTTATTGCGCATATCATCAATGGGAGGCGTCAGATAATATGCGGGACTGGAATAATCCTCCATGGAAGGAGAAACGCTCTTTACTGTGTAGGAAACGTCAAAATCAGAATCTTCAGGCACAGGAAAAGCGGGGAAGTCCCCCTTCATTTGTTCCCTTAGATCCTCCAGCATTTCTTCCGGAGAGGCATAGGGAAAATAAACGGTCTGTGCTGAGGAAATGCCGGCGAGCTGGGGATATTGTATCAGCAAAGTATGCATGGCGGAAAGGGTTTGCTGAAAATTCTGATAAAGCATGTTTTTGATTTCAGAAATGGTTCTGGAAGAACCGGTGGCGGAGGCAAGGAGATATTCATAATAGCCGCGGCCATCAGGAAAATAACAAAGCCCCATCTCATTTAAACCGCTTCCCTGAAGGATGGTAAAGGCATCGGCAACATTTTCATAAGCAGGAGCCATAACAGTGGTCAGAAGCCGATCGTTTTCAGATATCCACATTTCTTTTTCTTCCTGGGAGATTATTCCCTGATCCAGCAGAACATTCAGGCGTTCTTCAAAGGTGGTGTGCAGAAAATGGCTGCCTGTGGATAGACTGTTCTGATCCATGATGGAACAGCATTGTTCAATAATTCTGCCAGCGGAGGAGTCGGACATAAAAAGACTGCGCTGTGCTTTTTCTTTTTCAAATTCTATCAATCCCTCAAAATAAGTATCCGTCTGATCTAAAAGATCCAGATAATCTTCCACGTCCTTTGGTGACCGAAAGGTGTAATCTGCAAGAAGAGTGGGAAGCCCGGACTGCATTCCTGAGGAGGGAGACAAAGGCTCATCGTAATAGGCATAAGCGGTTCCGGTAAGGCGCAGGGTCAGATAGCGGGTCAACAGATCGTAAGCGTAAGCCTCGTCTTCACTTAAATGTTTTGAAGATATTTTGGAAAGCTGGTTTAAAGTAGAGCGGATCTCTTTTTCCCCGTTGTCGGAGGAAGGCTGCCAGGAGGGCAGAAGCGCCTCTTCAACAAGACCATATTCCTCCGGAAAAGCAAGGGTGTAATGAAGGTTCAGAGTATTTCCGGAAAGCTCCGACTGAAACAGTTCCCTCGTTAAAGCCTTAAATCTGCGGCTGTCATTTGTGTATAGAAATATACCAAAAATCAGAGAAACAAAAGAAGCAAACAGAGCTGAAATCAGCAGTTTTTGCCTGCGGTTCGAGGTAGAGAAAAAAGCCATAACCATCATCTCCTGTAGGTGTTCATTTGAGTATATGAGCGGCAAAATCAAAAAATGCGCGTCAGAACATAGGGTAACATTTCACACGAATAGCGTATAGACTATAACCTTAAAATATGATAAAATACTATACGATTCAGGATACTGAATTTAACACAAACAGGGAGTATATCAGGGCTTTTTACAGTAAGATTACAGTAAGAATGGAGGAAAATATGAATAATCTGGAGCTTAAGAAAATTGCCAACGAAGTTCGCAAGGGAATTGTTACAGCAGTTCACAGCGCGAAAGCAGGACATCCGGGGGGCTCTTTGTCGGCGGCAGATCTTTATACATATTTGTATTTTGAAGAAATGAATGTGGACCCTGAAAATCCCAAGATGGAAAACAGGGATCGCTTTGTATTGTCCAAGGGACACACTGCTCCGGGATTATATTCTGCTTTGGCACACAGAGGATTTTTCCCGGTAGAAGATCTGGTAACCTTGCGCAAGCTGGGCTCTTATCTTCAGGGACATCCCTGTATGCAGCATATTCCGGGGGTGGATATGTCAAGCGGTTCCCTGGGACAGGGAATTTCTGCGGCGGTAGGAATGGCGCTTGCAGGAAAAATGGACGGAAAGGATTTCCGCGTATATACCCTCCTTGGGGATGGGGAACTGCAGGAAGGGCAGGTGTGGGAAGCCGCGATGTTTGCAGGTTACCGTAAGCTGGATAATCTGGTGGTGATCGTGGACAACAACGGGCTGCAGATCGATGGACCTGTTGACCAGGTCTGCTCGCCTTATCCCATTGATCAAAAGTTTGAAGCCTTTAATTTCCATGTGATCAATATAGATGCCCATGATTTTGACGCCATCCGGGCGGCTTTTCAGGAGGCAAAAAAGACAAAGGGCATGCCCACTGCAATTATTGCCCACAGTGTGAAGGGAAAAGGGGTTTCCTTCATGGAAGGCAATGTGGGATGGCATGGCAAGGCGCCTGATGATGAGCAGTATGCAGTGGCAATGGCAGACCTTGAGAAAATCAGCGAAGGGCTTTTAAAGGAGGAAGCATGATGGCAGAGAATACAGTAAAGAAAATTGCAACCAGAGAAAGCTACGGGAATGCGCTTGTCGCTCTGGGAGCAGAAAATCCTAATGTAGTGGTATTGGATGCCGATCTTGCAGCCGCAACCAAAACCGGGGTGTTTCAGAAAGCGTATCCGGACAGACATATTGACTGCGGTATTGCAGAAAGTAATATGGTGGGAGTGGCGGCAGGGCTTGCCACAGCAGGGAAAATTCCCTTTGTCAGCAGTTTTGCCATGTTTGTAGCAGGCAGGGCTTTTGAACAGGTTAGAAATTCCGTAGGCTATCCTCATTTAAATGTGAAAATAGGCGCAACCCATGCAGGTATTACAGTAGGGGAAGACGGTGCGTCTCATCAATGTAATGAAGATATCGCTTTGATGAGAACCATTCCGGGTATGGTAGTGATGTGTCCTGCAGATGATATAGAGGCAAAGGCAGCGGTGAAGGCAGCCGCTGAGTATGAAGGACCCGTATATATGAGATTCGGCCGCGCGGCATGTCCGGTGATCAATGACAGACCAGATTATCAGTTTGAGATCGGAAAAGGAACGGTGGTAAAAGAAGGAAAGGATCTTACCATTGTGGCAACCGGTATCTGCGTGGGAAATGCCCTGGAAGCGGCAAAACTGCTGGAGGCAGAAGGCATAAATGCAGAGGTTATCAATATTTGTACCATCAAACCACTGGACGAGGAGTTGATCGTACGGTCAGCGAGAAAAACCGGCAAGGTGGTGACTGCCGAGGAGCATTCCGTAATTGGAGGACTTGGCAGCGCAGTATGCGATGCTCTTTGCAAAGCATATCCGGTTCCGGTAATGAAGATCGGAATGCAGGATGTGTTCGGAGAGTCGGGTTCTGCAGAGGCATTGGTAGAAAAGTACAAATTGGATGGAAAGGGAATTTACCAGCAGATAAAGGACTTTCTGAAATAAGACACGGAGAATAAACTATGTACATTTTAGCGCCATCTCTTCTTGCGGCGGATTTTAATATACTTGGACAGCAGATCAAAGAAACAGAGGAAGCAGGTGCAAAATATCTTCATATAGATGTTATGGATGGTATTTTTGTTCCCAGTATTTCCTTTGGAATGCCGCTGATACAGTCCATTAGAGCAAACAGCAGGCAGTTTTTTGATGTGCATTTGATGATCGTGAACCCTGAAAGATATATTCGTGAGTTTGCAGAATGCGGCGCAGATGGGATTACCTTTCATTTGGAGGCAGTAGGACAGCCTCAAAAGGTCATAGAGGAGATTCATGCAGCCGGTTTGAACGCGGGTATTTCCATTAAGCCGGGGACTCCTGTTGAAGCGGTTTATCCATACCTGGCGGATGTAGAACTGGTTTTAATCATGAGTGTGGAGCCGGGATTTGGAGGCCAGCCTTTTATGCCGGAGGCATATGAGAGGATCAGCAGGCTCAGAAGCTATATTGACCAGAATCATCTGCCTGTAAAGCTGGAGGTAGACGGCGGTGTTGGCAAGAAAAATGTCAGAGAAGTAATAGGAGCCGGAGCAGATATCTGTGTAGCCGGTTCCGCTGTATTTAAGAAAAGAAGCATCAGTGAGAATATTTCTCACTTTATGAAAGCGTTCAAAGAAAAAGAGCAAAAAGAAGATAACGAATAAAATGGAAAAGATAGGAAGAAACGACCCCTGCTGGTGCGGCAGCGGGAAAAAATATAAAACATGCCACATGGCGTTAGATGAGAAAGTACATCATTATGAATTGCAGGGTCACATGGTGCCAGGCAGGCACATATTAAAAACAAGAGAACAGATCCAGGGGATCAAAGAAAGCAGCGTTATCAATATGGCGGTGCTGGATGCAGTAGAGAAGATGATCGGTCCGGGAGTCAGTACTCAGGCAATCGATGATGTGGTAGAGAATGTCACAAGAAGCATGGGCGGAATTCCGGCACCCTTGCACTATGAAGGATTTCCCAAGAGCGTATGTACCTCCATTAACCAGGTGGTCTGCCATGGTATCCCTTCTTCGGATATTATTTTAAAAGACGGGGATATTATCAATGTGGATGTATCCACGATCTATAAGGGATATTTTTCAGATTCCTCCAGAATGTATTGTATTGGAGAGGTAAGCCCGGAAAAGAAAAAACTGGTGCAGGTAACAAAAGAGTGTGTGGAAAAAGGGCTTGCTATGGTAAAGCCATGGAATTTTCTTGGAGATATGGCGCAGGCGGTGAACGATCATGCCAGAGCAAACGGATACAGCGTGGTGGTTGAGATCGGAGGTCACGGCGTGGGGCTGGAGTTTCATGAGGAGCCTTTTGTGAGTTATGTGACGAAAGCCGGAACGGAAATGCTGATGGTTCCCGGAATGGTATTTACCATTGAACCTATGGTAAACATGGGTACAAGCGAGATATATATTGACGATGAAGACGGATGGACAGTCTACACCGAGGATGGGAAACCTTCCGCCCAGTGGGAGATCACCGTGGCGGTTACGGAGACGGGATATGAAGTCCTGACATGGTAAGACGGTGCCAAAAGGGGTGAAAGGATAAACGCATGTATGATGTGATCATTATTGGAGCAGGCGTAAGCGGATGCGCTATCGCAAGGGAGTTGTCCCGCTTTCAACTGAAAATTCTGGTGCTCGAAAAAGAGCTGGATGTATGCGAAGGAACCTCTAAGGCAAACAGCGGTATTGTTCATGCGGGATATGATGCCGGACCGGGAACTTTGAAGGCGCGTTTAAACGTTGAAGGCAGCCGCAAAATGGAGACATTGTCAAAAGAACTGGATTTTCCCTATCAAAGAAACGGCTCTCTGGTGCTTTGCTTTGACCCGAAAGAGAAGGATAAACTTTGGGAATTAAAGGAACGTGGGGAGGCAAACGGCGTAGAGGGAATTTGCATCTTGGACCGCCAAAAGCTGCTGGAACTGGAGCCTAATGTGGGGGATGCCGCGGTGGCAGCCCTTTACGCGCCCACAGGCGCGATTGTCTGCCCCTTTGGATTGACCATTGCTTTGGCGGAAAATGCCGCAGAAAATGGAGTGGAGTTTGTATTTGGGGCGAAGGTCCAGGGATTGGAAAAAGCGCAGGAGGGTTATCTTGTGCATACTCCAAAACAAGATTATGAAACAAAAGTAGTGGTGAACGCTGCCGGTGTTTATGCAGATGAGATCCATAATATGGTCAGCGGAATTAAAATGAAGATCATACCCAGAAGAGGGGAATATCTTCTTTACGATAAAAATGTGGGCAGTATGGTCAGCCATACGCTTTTTCAGCTGCCTACAGCGCTTGGAAAAGGAATATTGGTAACGCCTACGGTACACGGGAATCTGCTCACAGGTCCTACGGCACAGGATGTCCCGGGCAAGGAGGAAACCGATACTTCCAGGGAAGGGATGGAACGAATTACGGAGCGTGCCGCGCTCAGTGTAAAGGAAGTTCCAGGCAGGCAGGTGATCACTTCCTTTGCAGGTCTTCGTGCACATATAACTGAATTTTCGGAGGGCGAAGCAGGCGATTTTGTGATTGGAGAAGCAGCGGATGCAGCAGGGTTTATTGATGTGGCGGGAATAGAGTCGCCGGGGCTTTCCTGTGCCCCTGCAACAGGAGAATATGTTGCCGGTTTGGTGAAGAAGCTTTTGGAGCCTTTGGAAAAAGAAAATTTTATCGGTACCAGAAAGGGCATTCCAAGTATGGCGCTTGCCTCTGATGAGGAGCGTCACAGGCTTATTAAAGAAAATCCGGCGTATGGCAATGTGGTCTGCCGTTGTGAAACTGTAACGGAAGGCGAGATTCTGGACGCCATACGAAGACCTCTCGGAGCAAGAACCACAGACGGGGTGAAGCGCCGCACCCGAGCCGGAATGGGACGTTGTCAGGCGGGTTTTTGTAATCCAAGAGTGGTGGAGATCCTTGCCAGGGAATTACAGGTGGAGGAAAGTCAGATTCGAAAATCGGGAGAAGATGCTTGGTATATTCTGTCCCCAGAGGAAGGAGGCAGCCTTTGAAAACAGCAGATCTGGTGATTGTAGGGGGAGGTCCTGCCGGAATGGCGGCAGCGCTTGCTGCATACCATAAGGGAGTAAAGGACATTTTGATTCTGGAAAGAGACCGGGAATTGGGGGGAATCTTAAACCAATGCATTCATAATGGTTTTGGGCTTCACAGGTTTCAGGAAGAATTAACAGGACCCGAATATGCGGTTCGCTATATGGATCTGGTGCAGGAAAAAAACATTTCCCATATGTTGAATACCATGGTAGTGGATGTGCAGGGAGGAGAATTTTGCCTGATAACCGCCATGAACAAAGAGCAGGGTATGTTTCAAATAAAGGCGAATGCCATAATCCTTGCTATGGGGTGTCGGGAACGATCCCGTGGGGCAATGAATATACCGGGCTATCGTCCGGCTGGCATTTATTCGGCGGGAACCGCACAACGGTATGTAAACATAGAAGGAAGAATGCCGGGAAAAGAAGTGGTGATACTTGGATCAGGAGATATTGGGCTGATTATGGCAAGACGTATGACTTTGCAGGGGGCAAAGGTCAGGCTGGTTGCGGAGATCATGCCATATTCGGGAGGGCTTAAGAGAAACATTGTTCAGTGTCTGGATGATTTCGGCATACCTTTAAAGCTTAGCCATACTGTTACGGAAATCCACGGTAAAGACAGGGTGGAAGGCGTTACGGTAAGCAGGGTAGACGAACGGCTTTCTCCTGTTCCCGGGACAGAGCAGTTTGTAAAATGCGATACGCTTCTTTTATCCTGCGGTTTGATTCCTGAAAATGAATTGAGTCTTGGAGCAGGCGCGTTGATGGATGAAGTGACACAGGGTCCCGTGGTGAACGAACGGTTGGAAACCACTGTTCCAGGTATATTTGCCTGTGGCAACGTGCTTCATGTACACGACCTGGTGGACAATGTGTCCAAAGAGGCAGAGACAGCCGGCGCATTTGCCGCTGAATATATTCTTCACGGGGAAAAGGAATGGGGGGAAGCAGTGCGCCCCAAGATTCCTGCCAAAACAAAATGTACGCTGCCTGAGGACCGGGACACGGGCAGCCAATTGATCTGCATTGGGTGTCCGGTAGGATGCCTGATTACGGCGCAAAGGAAGGAGGATGGAAGTCTTGCCATCAGCGGAAACACCTGTGGGAAAGGGGAAGCTTATGCGCGCAGCGAGATGACAGCTCCGGTACGGACAATAACTTCCATGATTCGCGTAGAAGGCGGTACCGGCAGGGTTGTTCCGGTAAAGACAAAGTCAGAAATTCCAAAAGGGAAAATAGCCGAATGTATGAGGGAGATCAAAAAAGCAGTGGTAAAAGCGCCCGTCAGCGTGGGAGATGTATTGATCGAGAATGTGGCAGGAACTTCAGTCAGTGTGGTGGCAACCGGAAATATGAGGGTATTTTAGAATGGGGAGCGGCAAAAAACGCTCCGGCATGGAGGACGATATGGGAAAATATATCATGGCATTGGATCAGGGAACTACCAGCTCAAGATGTATCCTTTTTAATCAAAAGGGAGAGATCCAGAGCATGGCGCAAAAAGAGTTTAGCCAGATCTATCCTGAGCCTGGATGGGTGGAGCATAATCCTATGGAGATATGGTCTTCCCAGCTTGCGGTAACCATGGAGGCTATGGCGATGGTGGGGGCGTCGCCGGAGGATATCGCAGGAATCGGCATTACCAATCAGAGGGAAACAACCATTGTGTGGGATAAGACGACAGGGGAACCAGTCTATAACGCCATTGTGTGGCAATGCCGCAGAACAGCACAGAAGATCGACGAACTGGTTTCAGCAGGCTATGGGGATCTGATACGGGAAAAAACAGGGCTTGTGCCCGATGCCTATTTCAGCGCTACAAAGATCGCATGGATCTTGGATCATGTGCCGGGAGCAAGGGAGCGTGCCGAGAAGGGAGAACTGCTTTTTGGTACGGTAGACAGCTGGCTGATTTATCACCTAACCCAGGGAAAGGTTCACGTTACGGATTACACCAACGCATCCCGCACCATGCTTTATGATATTCACAGACTGTGCTGGGATGAAGAGCTTCTGGAAATTCTTAAAATACCGGCATGTATGCTGCCTCAGGTGAAACCTTCCAGTTATATTTACGGGTACACGGAAAGCGCGGTTTTAGGAGGCGCCATACCCATTGCAGGGATTGCAGGAGATCAGCAGGCGGCGCTTTTCGGTCAGTGTTGTTTTGAAAAAGGACAGGTAAAAAATACATATGGAACGGGATGTTTCCTTTTGATGAATACGGGAACAGAGGCAATTCGTTCCGGAAATGGTCTGATCACTACCATTGCGGCAAGCTGTGAGGATCAGGTGGAATACGCACTGGAAGGCAGTGTATTTGTGGCCGGGGCAGCGGTGCAATGGCTGAGGGACGGCATGCGGATGATCAAGACTGCTGCGCAGACGGAGGAATACACTGACAAAACGGAGAGCACAGAAGGGGTTTATATGGTTCCTGCTTTTGCAGGTATGGGAGCTCCCTACTGGAATCCTTACGCCAGAGGTACCATAGTGGGGATTACCCGGGGATGTGAAAAGGAGCATTTTATCAGGGCGGCTCTTGAGTCCATTGCCTATCAGACTTATGATGTGCTAAAAGCAATGGAGGAGGATGCCGGGGTTTCCATAACCGGGCTTAAGGTGGATGGAGGCGCCAGCGCCAATAATTTCCTGATGCAGTTCCAGGCTGATATTCTGGGGGCAGAGGTCTACCGCCCGGAATGCATTGAGACCACAGCGTTGGGAGCAGCGTACCTTGCAGGTCTTGCCTGCGGCTATTGGAAGGGACGGGAGGAAATCCGGCAGAACTGGCAGCTTGGCAGGAGATTCGCTCATAAAATGAGAGCGGATGAGTGTGAAAAGCTATTAAAGGGCTGGAAAAAAGCAGTAAGATGTGCACTTGCATGGACAGAAGAATAAAATAATATGGTATAAGGCATATGTGTCTTAAGACAAAGAAAACAGTGGGAGAGAAGTATGGAGATAAAAGAGATTTCTCAGGGACAAATCATTATGGAGAGCGGGCAAAAAATAGAGGCGCTTTATCTGATCGTTAAAGGTACGGTCAGAGCTTCTTACTCTGGCGGAAAATACATTTTAAACAGCGGAGACGTGGTGGGGCTGTGCGGCCTGGATCAGAGGGAAACGATTTTGGAATACAGAGCGGAAGAGACGGTTTCTCTGATCGAGTATCCCTATGACGGGGTAAAGCTGGCAGACAGCCTGTTGAATAATTTTGAAGGAGTGAAATATTTTGTAATTTCTCATTTCAGGCAGATTTACGAATTATTCAGACTCTATAAGAGACTCCAGGGCGAGTGTGCAAATTTGTATGAATATTTGGTTGGGAGCTATAAAGAATATACAGCGTTTTGCGAGAAATACGGTGCTTTTATGGAGGAATTGCCAGGACTTGGGGAGATAGCGCCTCTTTCTCTTGAAAAGGATATTCCGGACTGGATGATCGGATATTACGTGACCTTAAAGAAAACCCTGAAGGCATGGGAGTTTGATAAGGAAAGCAATGATTTTGCCTATGGCTTTCTCCTGAGAACAAGCGAGGATATGCGCAGGGTTTCCGGACTTTGCAGCCTGATGCAGAGCTATAAACAGAACCTTTGCAGTTATTTTGTGGCTGAGAAGGGAACGGATCTCTTGGAGCTTTTGGTTTCTCTTTATGGAAAGGTAGTTGCAAAGGATGGACCGGAGGGAGAAGGCGCGGCAGCTCTTGCCAAGAAGATGGGAGATATGCTGAAGATCCTGGAAAATCAAGGTTACGGGCAGTATTCCTTTTACCAGGCGAGAAAAAATGCTTTTGAAAGCAGAATGTCGGCGATCAGCCAGATGTGCGCAGGCAGCACAGGAGGCGATCAGGCGGATGTGCAGGCGCCCGAGGAGCTTGCAGGCTCGCTGCATAAAATACTCGCCTATGCAAAATGTGACAATGACCTGAGCGCTTCCTTTATGGAGCATATTCAAAGATATAAGCAGATCACCAACAAGAACGGAACAGAAGAGGATATACGTGTTCTGCGCCAGAAGATCACCAAGGAATTTTATCAGATTTATAATGAAGCCTTTAAAAACAGCCTGGACGATTTCAATATCCCTGTGGTAGTAAAGATGTTCTTTAACTTTGGTTATGTGGATGAAGAGCTTGCCGGAGAGAAGAATGCGGCTTATCTGGCACGGATTATCAATCTGCTTCCCACTGATCCGGAAAAGGGCGTCTATTCCATTTATGAATGGCTGATGGCTGTTTACAGGGGAGAGAAAGAACCAAGCAGAAATGAATTTGATCTGGATTACGTGGCATATCTGGTGGAGCAGAGAAAGACAGGTAACATCACCCAAAAAGAAGAAAAGGAGCTTTTGACGGATAAACGGGCAAAGGTTATTTATGAACTTGAGAATGTGTTCCCTATGGTGAACAAAATGACCTTTGGCCGAATCTCCACTTTCTGTCCGGTATTTTCCGAGCATAATGTGATGAAGCCTCTTGATACCATAGTGGTTTCGGCAGACAAGATCCGCAGCGCCTTAGAGAACATAAGAAGCAAGGATTTTGGCGCATATTACAGGGAAACTCTTTTCACGGCGCCGGAACAGGGCGTAACCAAGGAATTTGTAAATGTGGAGATCCTGCCTGATTTTATTCTCACGCCAAACGTGGGCGTCAGGGGCGTAATGTGGCAGGAGATCGAAGGAAAAAGACGTACTACGCCGGCAAGAATGATGAGCTCCATTTTCCAATTGGAGGATCTGACCAACATTATCATCAGACTGACAGGAGAGTTTCGTTGGGAAATGTGCAAGCGGGTACAGGGGGCAAGGTGGAACGATGTTTCAGAACGGTCTCTTACCAGCGAATATTTTGACTATATACAGTTCTATAAGAAAAATCAGGAGCTGTCTACAGACGCCAAGGAAAAAATTAAGACAGATATGGGGCGTGCGAAAAACAGCTTTAAAGAAATGTTTATTATGGACTATATGGTCTGGGTACTTTTTGAAAGCAATGGTTCTCCAAGAATGAATAAGGTGGCAAGAAGCATTCTTTACAGTTATTGTCCCTTTACAGCGCAGATCAGAGAAAAACTGAAGGAAAATCCCATGTACAGAGAGATCTCGGAAAGGTATGAGATCCGTATGGGACAAAAACGCCATCGTATGGAAAATATATGTCAGAAGCTTCGGAGCATGGGTAAGCCCATACCGGAGGAGATAGAGCGGGAGAAACAGTTCCTTCACATGTAACGAGCGCAGTTAAGATAAGGACGGTAGTTTTTCATGAAGGAAGAAGAAAAGAGAAAAAAATATACCTCCGTCAGAAGGCTGACAGAAAATCAGTTTTTAAATCTCTATGAGATAGATGCGTTAACAGACAGAGGAGATCCTTTTCACTATTATTTTGCATCCAGAAACCCCAGGGAGAAGCTTCCATTGCTGACGGGAAAGCCCTGCTCCAACGGCATCGTCATTTATCCGGTGTGGAAGGAAGAACCGGATAAACTGGTGATGATCCGGCAGTACAGATATCCCCTTGATGCATGGATCTATGAATTGCCGGCGGGGCTGATCGATCAGGGAGAAACCCCTGCGCAGGCGGCAGTGCGGGAAATGAAGGAGGAGACAGGTCTGGTCTTTTACCCCTATGAGGGCGGAAGCCCGGCATTCCGCAAGCCGGTTTATTTAGGAGCCGGAATAACAGACGAAACCAGCTCTTCCGTATTTGGCTTTGCGGAGGGGGAGATTTCCAGAGTTTTTCAGGAAGATACGGAGAGCATAGAAATAGTGCTGGTGGATAAAAAGGAAGCCCTGAGAATTTTGAATGAGGAAAAAATATCTTTGCGTGGGGCATTCTTTTTGATGATTTTTCTGCATGCGGACAAGGATAATCCTTTTGCCTTTTTGGAGACTCCTGTTTGTTGAAGAGAATAAAAAAATATGATATATTAGGTATAGGTCATGGAAAGCAATAAAGTGGCAGCGGTAAAGAGAGGGAAAACAGATGGGGAAAGCAGCGAAAGAAAAAGAACTGAGCAGGGAAGAAAAAACAAGGCTTGCGGAAGAGAAGGCAAAAGCAAGAGCTGAAAAGAAAGCGCTGAAAAAGGCACAGAAGGAAGCAGCGAAAGCTGAAAAACAGGAAAAAGCTGCAAAAACCGAAAAGGCTGAAAAGGCGGAAACGAAAAATGTCAAAAGTAAGCGTGAGAAAAAGCAGCCAAAGGGCAGTGCTGACCGTCAGGGAAAGGAAACTGCAAAGAAATTTCTGTCAAAAAGAAATTTAAAGGAACGTGCTGTTGAGAGGGTAAGCGGCGGCAATAAGCAGAGTATTATGCAGACGCTGCTTTTGGCGTTTATGGTGCCGGTTGTGCTGATGATCGTACTGGGGATTGTATCTTACAATACTGCTTCTTCCAGTATCCTTTCCAAATATAATGAATCTGCAATGTCCACAGTGTCAGCGGTGGGAGATTATTGTAATCTGGTGTGCGATTCCATTTCCACTAAGGCATTGGAGATCGTTACCAACAGTGATCTTGCAGACTACTACGAAAAATATTACAAGACCCAGAATGCCAAGGCAACAGAGGCTTTTCGCAGTTCTAAATATATTGTGGGAAACGCAAGATCCACCAATAAATATATGGGAAGTTGTTCTGTTATACCAGAGGGCGGTCTTTCTTTGTCCACGCTTCAGGGGTCTATGACAAGCGATCCCTATACGGATTTTGCCGCAACCCCGGAGGGAAGCTATTTTGCAGAGAATACAACGGTTAAAAACGGATGGCTGGGTTACCATACCTATTTAGATGAATGTATGGGAAGCTCTCCTGAAAAATACGCTCTCGTATTTTATCAGGAGATCCTTAAAAATAATACGACCCTGGTAATGGATATCGATATGACGGTTGCGATGGATATGCTGGATCAGATGGATTTTGGCAAAAACAGTATCAGAGCATTGGTATCCGCCGATGGAAGAGAAGTTGTTTCTATTGCCGGGAAAGAAGGGGAAGTTTCAGAGGAAACTTATTTTGTGGGAAATGATTTCTATGAATCCACGAAAACCGCTACGGAAACAGGCAGTAAGGATGTCAGGATTAATGGAAAAAGATATGTATACATATACACGCCGGTAGGAAAAACGGGCGCTATGATCTGTACTCTGATTCCAAGAAGCAATCTTCTTGGGCAGGTAGGAAGCATCAAATATATTACGATCTTCATGGTAATTATAGCTGCCGGTGCAGCTTTGGCGATCGGAGGAACCATTTCTTCCGGAATCAGTAAAGCGGTTAAAATGATGACCGTAGGGCTCTCTGAGGTAGCAAGCGGTGATCTTACCAGAAGCTTTGAGACAAAGCGGAAGGATGAGTTTAAAGTGCTTACCACGGCATTAAATTCCATGCTTGAAAGTATGCGCATTCTGATGCGGGATATGAAGCAATTTGGAGCAAAGGTGACAGATCTGTCAGCCAATGTATCAGATAAGACAACGGCGATCAATACCTCCATGCAGGATGTTGCAAGAGCTATGGACGAGGTTGCGCTGGGGGTACAGAGCCAGGCAGCGGATACGGAGAGCAGTAACAACAAAATGCGCTCCTTTACGGATAACATCAACGGCGTTACGGATAAGACTCATAATATGACAGACATTGCAGACCAGGCAATTGATGCGGTAGAACAGGGGAAGGTAATTGTACAGGATCTCAGCGAAAAATCCGACACCACGGTTTCCCTTACGAAGGTTTTGGTAAGCGATATTGACGAGGTACAAAAGAGTTCGGAGGAGATCAAGAGCTTTGTGGATATTATCAGCAGTATTGCGGAGCAGACCAATCTCCTGTCACTGAATGCATCTATAGAAGCGGCAAGAGCCGGCGCAGCAGGAAGAGGGTTTGCTGTGGTAGCGGAAGAGATCAGAAAGCTTGCAGACCAGTCCAAGGAATCCGGCAATAAGATTCGCAACATTGTGGAGAATATTGGCACGACCACAAACAAGACTACTGCTTCCGCAAAGAAAGCGGAGGGCATGGTCAATGACCAGGCAAAGGCGCTGGAGGAAACGGTTAAAGTATTTGGCATGATCCAGACCTGTGTAGGAGAGCTGGTGGACGGTATCCGCGCTGTGACAGAAAGCCTTGAAAGAGTAGTAGTAGAAGGAGATACGGTGCAAAGTGCGATTCAAAATATTTCTTCCGTGTCGGAGGAAGTAGCAGCCTCCACAGAGGAAGTCACCGCGACCCTGAGTGAACAGGTCAATGTGATCGAAAATCTTAAGGGCGAGGTAGAAGTTTTGAGAGAGGATGCCGGTGAACTTGGCAGATCCATTGAAAGGTTTAAAATTTAAAAAGGGAAAGTCGGGATGATCAATCAACAATATAGAAAAATGCTGGAAACGAAATCCATAATCAGGCAATTATCAGAATTTGCTGTGGCAAGAGGAAACGAGATCGGATATGAAAATGTATTTGATTATAGCTTGGGAAATCCCTCTGTACCGGTGCCTGAAAAATTGACAGAGACCATGATAAAATTGTTGCAGACAAAAAATTCCATGGAGCTTCACGGATACAGCCCAAGCCTGGGAATTCCATCTGTCAGGGAGAAAATTGCCGCATCATTAAACAGAAGATTTGGGATGGATTATAAAGGAACCCATATTTTCCCCACTACAGGCGCTGCCGGCGCGGTAGCGCATGCCCTGCGATGTGTTACGATGCCGGGGGATGAGGTGCTGACAATTGCCCCTTATTTTCCTGAATATGATCAATACGTGAATATGACAGGGGCAAAGCTTAAGGTAGTGCCTGCCAATACAAAAAATTTTCAGATTCATTTTGAGAAGCTGGAGGAAATGCTCACCTCGAAAGTTGCGGCTTTATTGATCAATACTCCTAATAATCCATCCGGAGCGGTATATAACGAGGAGACGCTGAAAGCCCTTTCTGCGCTTTTAAACAGGAAACAGAAGGAATATGGGCATGATATTTTTCTGATTTCTGACGAGCCATACAGGGAAATTCTTTTTGAGGGAACAGAGTCGCCCTATGTATCGAAATTTTATGATAATACTTTGTCATGTTATTCCTATTCCAAATCTCTGTCCATCCCTGGGGAAAGAATCGGGTATGTGGCTGCAAACCCAAAATGCAGGGACGGAGAACTGATCAGCGCCATATGCAGCCAGATTTCAAGGGGCATTGGGCATAACTGCCCGCCTTCGATGATACAGCTTGCCGTGGCGGAGGTTCTTGAGCAGACATCGGATATGCAGGTTTATGAAAGGAATATGAATATCCTTTATAAGGAGTTGACCGCTCTTGGTTTTCAATGTGTAAAGCCTGGCGGAACCTTTTATATTTTCCCCAAAGCGTTAGAGGAGGATGCCACAGCCTTTTGCAAAAAAGCGCTGCAATATGATCTGGTGCTTGTACCATCAGACAGTTTTGGCATGCCGGGGTATTTCAGGATGGCATATTGCATTGATACGGAGAAGGTAGAACGGTCTCTTCCGGCACTGCGCAGATTTGTGAAGGAAAACTATTGATTTAAAAGATTTTGTAAAAAATATTTTCATGAAACTCGAAAGCGAGGAAATACTGAAATTGTCGGTATTTCTTCGCTTTTTTATTTAATTCCCAAACTATAGTCTAAATTAGACCGAAATGTTGGAAAAGACGACATATGTCGTTGTAAAAGAGGGGATAAATTATGTACCATTTGAGTAGTTCAAAACCTCATAAAAAGGAGGGTTCAGATATGTTGAATCGACAGATGGACAGGGTGCTTGATCTGATTGCGGCTTTGGATGATGAGAGAAGAAATTATCTGAACAAATATCTGGAAAACGCTCCGATCAGTATTCTGGAACAGATTGAGATCATGGATATGAAGGAAGGAACGGTTTTTATTTATGAGGGAGAACAGATTGAGAAGATCTATATTTTAGTGGATGGCGGCGTAAAAGCCACAGACCAGTATCGGGACGGGGTCAGTTTTGAGTATATGTGGTTTAAACCCATTAAGGTTTTTGGCACAATGGAAATTTTACTGGACATGGACACCTATAGGACTTCTCTTACAACGGTAACGGTAAGCCGTTTTCTAGTAATTCCCAGAAGAGCATTTGAAAAGTGGATCAACCATGACGAAAAGGCGCTGCGGATTGAGGCAAAGACCATGGGAACTTACCTGCTGACACAGGCAAAAATGGCAAGAGCGTTTCTGTTTTTTGAGGGAAAACAAAGGGTTATGGTGTTTATCATGGCAACCTTGGACATGAATGGAGGAGGGGACTCTATACGATTAAGCCGCCAGAGCATTGCCGATAGCACAGGCTTATCCACACGCACTGTAGACAGGGCAATGAAGGAATTGATGGATGAAGGGTATTTGAGATGCAGAGGAGGACGGCTTTATATTTCTCAGGAACAGAGAGAACGTTTGAAACAGGACACAGAAGACCTGTGGCAGGGGCTGGATTCCTGGGGCAGAATATTATAGAAAAGCGGGAGGGATGAAAATTGACGCAATTGATCATTTCAATGATAAGGTGTGCAACACCGATTTTGCTGGCGGCATTGGGGGGAATTATCTGTGAAAGAGTAGGCGTTTTTAATATTGCACTGGAGGGAATGATGCTTTTTGGCGCGTTTTTTGCCATCTATGGTTCCTATTTAAGCGGAAGTGCATGGGTGGGCGCGCTGGTAGCGATGGCAGTTTGTGGAGCGGTAGGCTTTATCTTTGTGGAACTGGTTGAGAATCTGGGAGCGGAGCCAACGATTACAGGCATTGGTATCAATACACTTGCCCTGGGAATGACCACCTACCTTATGAAGATGGTATTTGGGGAAGGGGGATCTATTTCTGCAAATGACCGGATTGCAGGCTTTGAGCGGGTGGAAATTCCGCTTGTGAAACAAATTCCTTTTTTGGGAGAGATTTTCAGCGGATATACGCCCTTAGTATATATTACTTTCATTTTAGTACCGGTTCTTGCTTTTTGGCTTTACCGAACACATATGGGAATAAATTTAAGGGCGGTAGGCGAGGAGGTTCATGCAGCCCAGGCAGCCGGTTTAAATGTGAACCGGTTCAGGGTTCTTGGGGTAATGGGGGCTGGTATGCTGTGTGGTCTTGCAGGCGCCCATCTCTCTTTGGGATATGTAACTCTTTTCAGTGAAAATATGACAAATGGACGGGGGTTTTTTGCTTATGTTGCCGTAGTATTTGGCAAGGCAGATCCAGTGTCGGTTATGATAGCAGCTTTGGTTTTTGGATTGGCGGACACGTTATCCACTAAGGTTCAGGGAAACGGCATTCCTTCCTCTCTGGTGCTGATGCTTCCGTATGTCGTGACGATTTTAGCGCTTATGGTTCGCAGCACAGTGGCAAAGGGAGAAAAGAAGCATTTTCATATTAATTTAACAAAGGAGGCAAAAGAATGAAAAAGAGATTAGCAGTGTTATTGGCAACAGCAATGGTTTTGAGCATGGCGCTCACAGGATGCGGAAGCGGTGGAAAAGAAAAGACTGACGCGGGAAAGGGAGAAATTCAGGGAACTTCTGAGGAGGCGAAGGCGGAAAACCAGGAAACGGAAACGCCAAAGGAGAGCGAAGGGTCAGAGTTGAAGGTAGCGTTTATTACCCCTCAGTCTACTGGAGATAATGGTCCTGTGGACGATATTATGATGGCGATCGACAAAGTAAAGGCTGATTTCGGCATTGAGGTACAGGTGGTTGAGGCATTGGATACTACCGACCAGGAGGATGCAGTCCGCTCCTTTGCAGCTGAAAACTATGATGTGATTTTTACGCTGTTCCAACAGTTTGTAGAACCTGTGAGAAAAATTGCGCCGGAATATCCTGACACAAAGTTTGTTTTGATCTATGCTACGGATGATTTTGGAATGGATAATGTGGTTGCATACGCTTATGATGCATGGGAGACTTCTTATGCGGCAGGCGTATTGGCGGCATCTATGTCAGAAAGCGGTATTCTGGGCAATGTGGTGGGATACGAGGACGATACCATCGTTGCAAATTCAAACGCATTTTTGGAAGGGGCAAAAACCGTTAATCCGGATGCAACCGTTAAACGTATTAACGCTGCTTCTTTTGAGGACCCTGCCAAGGGGAAGGAAGTAGGCGGTCAGCTGATTGCGGATGGCGCCGATGTGATTTTTACGGATGCGGCACGTACCAGCCTGGGTGTAATTGAAGCAGCGAAGGAAGCAGACGGAGATGTGTTTATCATTGGTGATAACGCAGACCATAGTGCTCTGGCGCCCAGTTCGGTGATCGGAGACAATATTTACGGTTATGGCAATACTTTATACAATCAGATCAGCGACATTGTAGAGGGCAAATTTACAAAAGGCGTAATTGTCTGTTCTGTAGGAAATAGTATTTCTGTTTTACAGACATATGACAATTTCGGGAGCGACGGCGCTTCTGATGAATTAAAAGACAAATATGCGGCAGCAGTGGAAGCTACCAATCAGGTGATCGAGAAGATAAAAAACGGTGAAGTAAAGGTAGAAAAGGACACAACGGCAAATTAGTCCTCCATGCTTGCAGCGGACCAAGGATACTGATATGGATCTGTCTGGACGCTGCAAGCGTAGTACGGGGTTGAAAACGAGTATATCTTCTGTGGAATGGATGTGCATAGGATGAATGAAATCATAAAATTAGAAAAAATTGAAAAACATTTTGGGAATGTATATGCGAATAAAGATATTAATCTGACGATCATGAGAGGAGATGTACATTCCATTGTAGGAGAAAACGGCGCGGGAAAATCAACCCTGATGAATATTCTCTATGGCATGGTCAGTCCTGATGCAGGAAACATCTATTATGAAGGGAAAAAGATTGAGATCAAAAGCCCTCATGATGCCATAGCCCTTGGAATCGGAATGGTACATCAGCATTTTATGCTGGTTCCTTCTTTCACGGTTATGGAAAATATTGTGCTGGGCCTGCCGCCCAGAGGAGAGAAGATATGGAGACCGGAGCGTTTTCGATCGGAGATTACTGCAATTATGAATGATTTTGGCCTGCAGGTGGATCTTGATACAAGGATCGAAAATCTTTCTGTGGGCATGAAACAGAGAGTGGAAATATTAAAGATTTTGTACCGGGGTGCAAGGGTTATCATTCTTGACGAGCCTACGGCAATTTTAACCCCTCAGGAAACCCAGGAGCTGTTTTCAACGATTCGTCTGCTGATCCGGAACGACCACACTGTTATTTTTATCTCCCATAAATTAAGGGAAGTAATGGAAATATCAGATAAGATCAGCGCCCTCAGAGACGGGGTACTGATCGATACAGTGAAGAGAGAGGATGTCAGTGCAAAAGACGTTGCCTATATGATGATTGGCAGAGAGCTGGAACCTTTGCAGAGAACTGGCATGGATGGAGAAAAAGAGATTTGTCTTCAGGTGGCTGATTTAAAAGCGGGAGATACCACACATGCAGCCATTGAAAACATATCCTTCTGTCTGCACAAAGGCGAAATTCTCGGCGTAGCAGGTGTGGAAGGAAATGGACAGAGCACATTGGTAGATACGATTGTGGGAGCTCTTGGCACAGACAGCGGAAATATTGTGTTTGACGGTGAGGATATTACAGACTGCTCTATTGGCGAGCGGATGGAAAAAGGAATTGGACATATTCCTGAGGACAGAATGACAGAAGGGCTTGCGCTGCCCCTGTCAGCGGAAAAGAATCTGATACTGGGCATCCAGAGAAAGGAGCCAATTAGGAAAAAGGGCAGAATCAACTGGAAGGAAGCAGAAAGGATCAGCGAAGAGTTGATTCAGGCATTTTCTGTTAAGATAAAAAGCCGAAAGGAATCCGTTGCAAATCTCTCCGGAGGAAATATGCAGAAGATCGTTGTGGCAAGAGAACTGAACAGAGAACCCAAACTGGTGATTGCCTGTCAGCCCACCAGGGGCGTGGATATAGGCAGCAGTAAATACATTCGGGAATGTCTGCTGGAAGTGAAGAAAAAGGGAGGCAGCGTTTTGCTGGTTTCTGCAGATCTGGATGAGATCCAGGAGTTAAGCGATCGAATTATAGTGATGTACGATGGCAGGATCAGCGGTATCCTGGAAGCACAGGAAGCTACGGAAGTAAAACTTGGAGAGCTGATGTTCGGAAGGGGGTAGGAAAGTGAAAAAAAAGAAAATCATTTCAACGGTCACAATTGCAGCTTTTGTAGCTGTGTGTGCCTTGGGAATCAGCATTATTATGCTGCTTATCGCCCATAAGGACATAGGGCTTGCTTTTTCGAAGCTGATTCAGGGAGCGGTGGGAAATAAAATGAATTTTGCCCGCACGATCCGTATGATGGCACCCCTGATTATGATGGCTCTGACATTTTCGGTGGCATTTCGGGGACAGATGTTTAATGCAGGGGGACAAGGACAATTTTATTTAGGCGCTGTCAGCGCGACGGCAGTTTCCCTGATGTTTCCCGCTCTTCCGGCATGGCTGTTATTGATTCTTGGCATAATAGCGGGTATGGTGGGAGGAATGCTCTGGGCATTGATTCCGGCAGTACTGAAAGTCCGTTTTCGATGCAGTGAAGTGGTTACGACCCTGATGTTCAATTATATTGCAGTGTATTTTACGGAATTTCTGGTGAGGGTTCCTTTTTATGTTCCGGGAGCTGTAGGGGAAAGCGGTTCTACCGCCAATATACCTGATGGCGTTTCACTGACCACTTTAATTAAGGGAAGCGAGCTGACCACAGAGATTCTATTTGCGCTGGCGGCGACGGCGATGGTGTGGTATTGGAGTAAATGGATGGTTTCCGGTTACGAGACAGAGATCGTAGGCGTTAATCCCGTTGCGGCACGTTACACAGGCGTTCCCGTGAAAAGCAGGCAGCTTTTGGCAATGGGTATTAGCGGTGCGATAGCAGGAGCAGGAGGCGCACTGGAAATTATCGGTGTTTTTCACAGATTTGTAATTGACTTTGCGCCCAGTGTGGGATTTGACGGGATTGTTATTTCTCTTATGGCGGGAAATTCCTTCCCTCTGATTCCTGTTGCAGCATTCTTTTTAAGCTGCCTGCAGAGCGGTGCAAAGACCATGGAAATGTTTGGAAAGGTACCCCGTTCCCTGGTAGATGTAATGATCGGAATTATTATAGTGGTGGTAACGGTAAAAAGGCTGCCTTTTGCAGGCAGAGGAAGAAAACAGAAAAAGGCGTAGCAGATAACAGGAGGTATGGGATGGCGGATTTGTTTTCGGAAGTTCAAATAGGAAAGCTTACATTGAAAAACAGAGTTGCCTTTGCACCTATTGAAAACGGGTATGGGGAAGCAGGCGGGCTGATTACGGAACGGCTGATCCGTTTTTTTGAGAAATGTGCCGACAATGAGTGTGGATTGATCTTTACAGGTTCTGTAGCAGTTGACTTTGACGGGAAAGGGGTTCCCTCCCAGCTTGAAATTTTTGATGAAAGCAGGTTGCCAGGCTTAAGGGAGTTGGTGGACAGATTACATAAAAAAGATTGTAAAGCCGCCATACAGCTTTATCATGCCGGACGGCAGATCGGACATGACGATACCTTTACGTCCATTGCGCCAAGCCCTGTCAACTGCAGGCTGTTTGAACATTTGGCGCCCCCGAAGGAGATGGATCAGAAAGATATGGAAAGGCTTCGGGAAAAATTTCGGATTGCGGCAAGAAGAGCGCTGGCAGTTGGATTTGACATGATCGAATTGCATCTTTCCCACGGTTATCTTCTCCATAGCTTTTTATCCCCCTATTCTAATCAAAGAACCGATGAATACGGAGGTTCTTTGGAAAACAGGATGCGGTTTCCCATGGAGATTCTGCAGATTATAATAGAAGAAACCAGGGGAGAAGTACCTGTGGGCATTCGTCTCAGCGTGGAAGAATACCTGGAAGGAGGACTGGGGTTTGAGGAGGCGGTCCAGATCTGTAAAAGAGCAGAGGCGGCAGGGGCAGAGGTGGTAAGCGTAAGCGCCGGAAGCTACGACAGTATGGAATATATGATACAGCCTATGCACATTCCGGCAGGTTTTTTAAGGGAATATGCAAAAAAGCTGAAGGAAATACTGTCTGTTCCTGTGATCGTAGCCGGAAGGCTAAACAGAGCGGAGTTGATACAGGATGTAATCCGGAAGGGGGATGCGGATCTGGCTGCTGTGGGGCGTGGCTTTTTCGCAGATCCGGAGATTATTCGTAAGATCAAGGAACACAGAGAAAATGAAATACGATGCTGCACCGGCTGTAACCAGGGATGTTTAGGGCGTATTTTTGTCTGTAAGGATGTACGCTGCATTTTTAATCCCCAGACAGGGTTTGAAGGAGTGCGGGAAATAGAAGAGACCAAAAACAGAAAAAAGATCGGTATTTTAGGAGCAGGTATAACAGGGCTTACCCTGGCGCGTTTTTTTGCACAGGCGGGACATGAGGTGACGATTTTTGATGAGCACATAGGGGGAAAACTTCGCGCCATGAAAAAGCCTGAAGAAAGAGAGGACTTTGCCCTTCCGCTTCAGGAAGCGGAAAATATGATGGAGCGCCTGCATGTCCACTGGGAGAAAAGAAAGATTTTCTCGCCAGGGGAACTGGAGGAATGGCATTTTGACCGGTTATTTGCAGCGGTGGGAAGTACGCAGGAAAAAATACAATCCCGGCGGCTTCAGGTCATGGAGGCTTCAGAGGCGATTCTTTCCATACCAAAAGAACAGTGCATAGCCGTTATCGGCGGAGGGCATATCGGTCTGGAGGCTGCAAGATATCTGGCAATGATGGGCAAAACAGTAACGGTTTTCGAAAAAACAGCAACCATAGGATCGGGCATGGGGGAAACCGTAATCGGGAAAATGATGAAGGAAGTAAAGGAGCTTGGAATCCGGGTATATTCCGGACATGAGATTCTTTCCGAGGAGGATGTGCTAAGGATATGCCCCCAGGTGCAGGTGATCGTTCAGAGCTGCCATCATACAGAAAATCAGACAATGATGAAAGCGTTTGAGAATATTGTTTTTGCAGGAAGCGCCAGAGGAGATATGAGCATTCTGGAATGTACAGAGGATGCGTGGCAGATCTTTGAAAAATTTAGCAGTATTTAATTTTAATACAGACAGGGCGGAAGTGAGGAAAATGAGTGACAAATTTTATCATATAGGCATTGGAAATGAACATGGTGCAAGGTATGCAATTTTGCCGGGAGATCCTGACAGGGTGGAGAAGATAGCCTCCTATTTGGAAAACCCCAGATTTTATGGGAGGAATCGTGAATATACCTCCTGGATCGGAACATTAGAAGGAGAGCCGGTGCTGGTCATGTCAACGGGGATGGGAGGTCCTTCTACGGCAATTGCAGTGGAGGAATTATATCAGTCAGGAATACGCAGTTTTTTAAGGATCGGCACCTGCGGAGGAATGGCGGAAAGGGTGAAAGGCGGTGAACTGGTGATTGCCACGGGCGCCATAAGAATGGAAGGGACTTCAAAGGAATATGTACCCATAGAATTTCCTGCCGTGGCAAATTTAGAGATTGTCAACGCCCTTGTGCAAGGCGCGGAAAAAATGAATATAGCGTACCATACGGGAGTTGTGCAATGCAAGGATTCCTTCTATGGACAGCACAGACCGGAGAGTATGCCTGTGGGGGACGAGCTTATAAGCAAATGGAATGCCTGGCTTAAAGCGGACTGCCTGGCATCGGAGATGGAGAGTGCAGCGCTCTTTATAGTGGCACAGGTTTTAAAAGCAAGGGCGGGGTGTGTGTTAAATGTTCTGTGGAACCAGGAAAGAGAGAAACAGGGGCTTGACAATCCCACCTGCCATGATATGACTAAGGCGATAAAGGTCAGCATTGAAGCAGTCAGAAGATTGATCCTGGAATCGAAAGGCAGTTGAAAATGCAACCCGCTTTTCCTCCTTGCGACAGGCTTGAAGGGCTACACTTGGCGATAAAATTATAAAAGTTTTATTGCAAAACCTGATGCGAAATAATAGAATATGGGTTAGACAGTGTGGCAGTTGAAAGCCATGCAAAACAGGAGGATTTGCATATGATTGAATTTTTAAAGGCAGTGTTGTTTGGGATCGTTGAGGGGATTACGGAATGGCTGCCCATCAGCAGCACGGGACATATGATTTTATTGGACGAATTTGTGAAGCTGGATGTATCTCAGGAGTTTTGGGAGATGTTTCTGGTGGTGATTCAACTTGGGGCAATTCTTGCAGTGGTGCTGCTATTTTGGAATCAGATCTGGCCCTTTGGGAAAAAGAAGAACTATGATCCGGTGGGGAAGAGCGGATTTCTTTCCTATTGTAAAAAAGATATTTGGGTTTTATGGTTTAAGATCATTGCCGCATGTATTCCGGCTGCGGTGGTAGGGCTTTTATTTGATGAATTTTTTGAAAGTCTGTTTTATAACGGCGTATGTGTCGCCATTGCATTGATCGTATTTGGTATTGGTTTTATTCTGATTGAAAACAGAAATAAGGGTAAGGCTGCAAAAATAAATTCCCTTTCTGAAATTACCTTTCAGACAGCGTTTATGATTGGAATTTTTCAGTTGATTGCCGCCATTTTCCCAGGAACATCCCGTTCCGGGGCAACCATTTTGGGGGCGCTGTTAATTGGAGTCTCCAGGACGGTGGCTGCGGAGTTTACTTTTTTTCTTGCCATTCCCGTTATGTTTGGAGCCAGCCTGCTCAAAATCTTAAAGTTTGGATTTTCTTTTTCAGGAAACGAGGCGATGATTCTGCTTGCAGGCATGGTAACAGCGTTTCTTGTTTCTGTAATTGTAATTCGTTTTTTGATGAGTTATATTAAAAAGCATGATTTCAAAGTATTTGGATGGTACCGTATTATTTTGGGAATCGTAGTTCTTTTTTATTTTGGCATTGCCGGGATCATGCGGTAGCATACTGTGTCTTCTCCATGAATCCTTTTTGCGTGACGCCGTATTCTGCTGTGGTGTGGGTGCGAAATGTAACCGCTTTTTCTTAAAATTTACGAAAAGGATGTTAATTAGTTGACAAAATGAAAAATATAGAGTACACTGACTCTCAGAAAACAGGGTATTTAGAATGTTTTCAGGGGGGAGAGTACAGGAAGTACTTAATTAACTGTAGATGTTGGAGAACTATTTTCTCAGCGTGAAAGGAGTTATTATCATGGCAGAAGTAAAGAAAGCAGCAGCTAAAGTAATCGCTAAGGCAGCACCTGTTAAAGAAGCAGTAAAGGCAGCAGAGGTTAAGACAGAAGCTAAGGTCGCTCCTGAAGCTGAAGTGAAGGAAACTTCTAAAGCAGCTGCAAAAGCGCCCGCAAAGAAAGCGGCAGCAAAAAAGGCACCTGTAAAGAGAGCAGCAAAGAAAGAAGCAGCCGAGAAGAAAACACCTGGAAGAAAGCCGGCGGCAAAGAAGGTTGAAGTAAAGGAAACTGTAAACTTCCAGTTTAACGGCAAGTCCTACACACCTGAAGATCTGTTGAAGAGCTGTAAGGATGTATGGAAATATGACTTAAACGGAAAAGAAGAAGATTTTAAGAGCGTTGAATTATATGTTAAGCCTGAAGAGAACACTACATATTATGTAATCAACGGTGATGTTACAGGAAGCTTCTTTATTTAAAAGGTAAATAGAATAAGCATTATGAGACTGTTGCTTCACGATCTTTGATCGTTGAAGCGGCAGTCTTTTTTTATTGTCGGAAGGCTGATTAAAAGCAGGGCTGTGAAACATAACAAATAAAGGGGGATTTTTTTGGCTATAATTCACTATTGACGCAATCAAATGGCAAAGCTATAATCTAGTTAAGTAATAAAGTTACGTAACTAAATAGCAAAATAAAATACGATATGGGAGGAAAAAAGATGTTAAAAAGATTAATGGGGATTACGATGGCTTTTGCCATTACGGCAGCAACCCTTATGGGATGCGGAAACAAGCAGGAAGCGGGGGAAGTGAAAACACCCGCAACAGAAGAAGCGCCTGCAGAGGAAAAGGAAGCATCGGCGGAAAAGACAGGCGAATTTGATCCTGCGGACAGCAATCAGGACGGAAAAGTAGTGATCGGTTACAGCGCTTCTTCGCTTTCCGATAATTATATGGTAGAAACCAGCGAAAAGCTGCAGAAGCTTTGCGATGGTTATGGCTATGAATATACGGTAATGGGAGCGGAAGGGGTTACGACGAAACAGGTCGAACAGATCGAGAACATGATAACAATGGGATGCGACTGGATCTATGCGATGATCTTAGATCCGGACGCTATGGAAGAAGTGTTTAAAAAAGCGGAAGAACAGAATACACATATTGTATATATAGGAACTGCATACGAAGATCTCAGCGTATTTACTGCTGCACTCGCTGCAGCGCAATATGACTTCGGCTATCAGGCGGCAGAGGCAGCGTCAAAATGGATCGATGAAAATTATCCGGATGCAGAAGACGGAACGATAGAGGTTGCTGTGTTCAAAAATTCTATTTTGGAGGATTTCCAGAAGAGAGCGGATGGATTTGCTCAGATTGAGAACCTTAATCCTAAGGCAAAGATTGTTGAGACTTACGATCTTGTAGGACAAGATGCAGCAGCGGCAAAATGTCAGGAATACACAGACCAGTTATTTATGAAGCACCCTGATGTAAAGGTTATTCTTTCTCACAGCTCTGATTATGGTACGGCGATCGATGAAGTAATTATGAGAACGCCTACGTTAGATCCTGCCACAATGGGTTTATTCAGCGTTGACTGGCTGGTTCCGGCAGCGAATGGAATTAAGGATTCAGCGGAAGGGAAAAGCACTTTTCGCGCTCTTGTGGCAAGTGGGGATCTGAATCAACTGGTTTTAGATTTGATAAGAGGCGATGTAATGCCAGATGAGGAGAAGTACGTGTATATTCCGATGTATACCTTCGATGCAGCCAATATTGACGAAGCGTTTGAGATGTTTGGAAATTAACGGATAAAGAGGATGCCTATGGATGTGGAAAAAATTCTCGAACTAAAAAATATTACCAAATTATATCCTGGCGTAAAAGCTCTTGAGGATGTCTCTCTGGATATTTATAAAGGTGAAATTCATGCGATCATGGGAGAAAATGGAGCGGGGAAATCTACCTTGATTAAAACGATAGGCGGCGCAATAGAACCTTCAGAGGGAAAAATTATTGTAAATGGAAAATCCTTTTCTTCTTTTACGCCAAGCGCCGCTTCCGAAAATGGGATAGGCGTGATTTATCAGGAGTTTAATCTTGTTCCATCGTTGTCAGTTGCGGAAAACGTGTGCCTGGGCAATAAGCTTGGGCACAAAATCATAAAAGATAAAAAACAGATGAAAGCGGTGACAGATAAAGTTTTAAAGAGCCTGGGGCTTACCATAGATACTGAAATGATGGTAAGTAAGCTATCCACAGGACAGCAGCAGATGGTTGAAATTGCAAAGCAGATGGTAAAAAGCGTTAAGATCCTTATTCTGGACGAGCCGACGGCATCTCTTTCGCTGGCGGAAACAAGAAACCTGCTCCAGATGGTAAAGCAGTTAAGGGACAAAGGCGTTACGATCCTGTATATTTCCCACAGACTGGAAGAGGTGTTTGAAATTGCTGACAGGGTCAGTGTATTCAGAGACGGGAAATATATTGAGACTCGCAGGATGAAGGAAACCACGCGAAAGGATTTAATCCGGCTTATGGTGGGAAGAGAGATCGGAGACGAATATCCCAAAAGAGAGACACTGCCTGAAGAAGAAGTAGTTCTGGAGGTTAAATCTTTAAGCGGACAGGGAGATAAAGATATCAGTTTTTCTCTGCGAAAAGGAGAAATTCTTGGGGTTGCCGGTCTGGTAGGAGCGGGCAGAACTGAAATGGCAAAAATGCTGTATGGATATTTGCAAAAGGAAACGGGAGAAGTATGGATTCATGGCAGAAAGTGTCAGATTTCTTCCCCACAGAAAGCAATTTCCATGGGAATCGGGCTGATACCGGAGGATCGGAAGAGAGAAGGGGTATTTATCGATTATACCATCGAATGGAATATTCCCATCATGTCTGTCAGAAGAATGTCTAAAGGGCTGTTTCCGGATAAAAAGAAAATGACAAAATTGGTAAATTCGTACATTGAGAAGCTTGCCATTGCAACGCCGTCCTCAAAGCAGGCAGTGCGGAACTTATCAGGCGGGAATCAGCAGAAAGTGGTTCTGGCAAAGACCCTTGCAACAGAAGCGGATATTCTGATTATGGATGAACCTACCAGAGGAATCGATGTGGGCGCCAAGCAGGAAATATACCGCTTGATGAACGAGCTTGTGGCACAGGGAAAGTCAATTATCATGATTTCATCCGAAATGGAAGAGGTTATGGGGATCAGCGACCGTATTATGGTTTTTTACGAAGGTGAAATAATGGATGTGGTAGACAGGGATCATTTTGACCAGAATCTGATCATGGCGAGGGCATCCGGAATCAAGGAGGAATTATGAGAAAAATCAATCTTGGGGATTTCCTGAAAGAATATATGGCCTGGGTCATACTTTTGGTGGTATTGGCGCTCTTTTCTTTTACCCCCAACTTTTTGTCCCTGACAAACTTTATTAATATGTTAAACCAGAATGCATATGTGATCATTGCATCCCTTGGGGTTGCGTTCCTGATGATGGCGGGAGAGATCGATCTTTCCGTGGGGTATATGATGAGCTTGTGCAGCGTTATGTCAGGAATTTTGATCGTACAGAAGGGAGTCCCTGTTTTTGCTGCAATACCCATTGTTCTGGTTTTGGGAATATGCCTGAGCATATTGAATAATTTTTTATCAACTATCTTGAAGCTTGGGCGGTTTATGACTACCGTGGCAACCATGTCCATGTACCAGGGGGCATCTTATGTAATTTCAAAATCGGTATCCATTAAAGGCTTTCCTGACAGCTTTAAAGCGATCGGACAGTTATCTATAGGCATTATACCGCTGCCGATTATTATTATGCTGGTTTTGCTGATCCTGTGCAGTATTCTGATGGGAAAAACCTATTTTGGGCAATATGTGTATGCCCTTGGAGGGAATGCCGACGCGGCAAGGCTTGCAGGTATTCATGTGAGCGCCATGCGGTATATCATATCCGCCCTTGCAGGTTTTCTGATCGCACTTTCATCCATTATGCTGACGGCAAGGATCGGTTCGGCACATCCCACAACAGGACCGGGAACGGAGTTTACTGCAATTACGGGAATTCTGCTTGGCGGTATCAGCATCCGGGGCGGCGAAGGAAAAATGTCCAGCGTATTTGCAGGCGTTATGATCACATCGATTCTCACAAACGGTATGCAGCTTGCAGGACTTGATACCTATTATCAATTTATTGCAAAGGGCGCTATTATGCTGCTGGCAATTGGAATTGATGTGTATAATTTAAACAGGCGAAATCGAGTGAAAAAGACAGGAGGAAAAAATGCGTGATCATAAATTATTCCAGATCAGGGATTTAGGAGATGATATTTATTTTATCGTGGATCGCAGCACTGTCGGGATGTATCTTGTAATTGGAATGCAAAAGGCGGCATTAATTGACTGCGGTACCGGAATCGGCGATTTAAAGGAATGCGTGGAAACCATCACAGACAAACCGGTACAGCTGCTGGCAACTCATGGGCACGTGGATCATATTGGAGGGGCATGCAATTATGACAGGATCTACATCAATGAGAAGGACACAGCGCTGATGAGAGAAAGTATTGTCCCTGAGAAACGTCTGGAATTCGGTGAATTTGTACGGTCGATTAACAATGATCAAAGCTGGACCGTCAAAGATTTGGTGGAAAACAGGGAGCTTCATGTTGTGAACGTTGAACCGGGGGATGTGTTTGAACTGGGAGGACGAACCCTTACGGCAGTCGATATGGCGGGTCATACAAAAGGTTCCATGGGATATTTTGACGACAGGACGGGTACCTTGTTTGCCGGAGACGGCTGCAATAACAGCACCTTTTTATTCGGAGAAGAGGCAACGGAGATCAGCCAGTACAAAAAAACATTACTTCGCGTGAAGGAGCAATTAGGAGAGAACTATAAAAGACATGCGATCTGTCATGATTATTCCTTTGTGCCAATGGAGTGTATTGACAATGTAATAGAATGTTGTGATACTATATTAAACGGAAACGCCGATGCCGACAGCTTTTCAAATGCATATGAGGCGATTGGCATCCGCACAGAATTCCTTGCCTGGGCAAAGGCAGGGGGAGCTGACAGGGTTGATAAAAAATTCGGCAATATAGCATACGATACGAAAAGGATAAATTAGCATGGATATGATGAGAAAAGCAGCGCTCCCAAGAGATCTGAAATCCCATAACTACAGAGAGGTTCTGCGAGTGATCGGCGCGCAAAAGCAGTTTACCATTGCGCAGCTTTCCGATGGCATGGATATCAGCCGCCAGACCATAACGAAGGCGATTGAATATTTCCTTGGGGAAGAGGTGATTACGCCCAGCAGGAAGAGCGAATCTACAAGAGTGGGCGGAAGAAAGCCTCAGGAATATATGCTTAATACGGGGAAATATATAATAGCGGTGTCCGTGTATGCAAGAAAAACCCGGATCGCTTTATTGAATTTTTCCTGTGAACTCATCAGTTCTTTTGAATATGCATCCACTTTAACTTGTTCTTATAAGGATTTTTTAGGGGATATCAAAGAATATTCTCAACAAATTTTAAAAGAAAATGCCATATCGGATAAGGATCTTTACGGCGTTATGGTTTGTACAGGAGGAATCATTGACAGCCGGTCAGGACTCATAAATGTATCGTCTATCTATAAAAACTGGGGAAGAAACATTCCGGTTAAGGAAGACATTAAAAAAATGTTTGAGAGGGAGATTCAGGTTTGTGTAGGTAACGTTGCAGCAATCAGTGCAAACATGCTTTCCATGAATAAAGATGCAGCCGGAAAAAGAATTGCCGTATTGTATCTTGATTATGGAGTGGGCATAACGCTTCTTGAGGATGGTAAAATTCCGAAAACAAGACACAATGTCAGCGGCGAGCTGGGGCATATGGTTATTCACATGAATGCCAGGGAGACTTGCGAATGCGGCGACAAAGGGTGTCTGGAAGCCTTAATTTATGAAAAGAATATATATGAAATGGCACAGGCGTTGCCCGAGGAACGCAGAAAATCGATCTTTGAAGGCTATGACGACAAAGAAGACTTCAGAATGTATATCCTGAAAAAATGTGATGCCGGAAATGAAGACGCGATGGCGATCGCCAATCATCTGGCGGAAATATTTGGAACTGCAATGAGAAATATTATGTTTGCCTTTGATCCGGATGCATTTGTCCTTATGGGTTCCTTTTCTGACTGGAGCGACTATTTTAAAAATAAAGTGCTGGATGTGATCAGAAGAAACGTATATCTTTCTGATTTGGAAATTCCGATCCGGAAGCTGCCGGAGAGCACGGAGGAAATGATGGACAAAGGCAGTGTAAGCGTCATGCTTCAAAGCTTTTTAGATTATGAAGATATGCAGGAGGTATAAGTATGGCTTTTATACAAATGAATATGATGTCCCAATGTTTGATGCGGACAGTGCAGGTGAACGTGATTTTGCCTGCGGATAAAATAGAAATGCCGGATAAGGTTGGGCAGAAGGTCAGGGGAAATGACGGCCCTTTTAAGACCTTATATCTTTTACACGGCGTATTTGGGAGCCAGGTCGACTGGGTTAACGGAACCAATATTCAAAGGTGGGCGGAAGAGAAAAACCTTGCCGTGGTCATGCCGGCAGGAGAAAATATGTTTTACCTGGATCAACCCCAGATACATAATTTTTACGGCAGATTTATAGGAGAGGAATTGGTGGAACTGACCCGGAGGATGTTCCCCTTGTCCCATAAAAGAGAGGACACCTTTATCGGCGGGCTTTCCATGGGCGGTTACGGAGCCCTTCGCAACGGTCTTGTGTACCATGATACTTTTGGCTACATAGCGTCCCTCTCAGGCGCAAATGTCTTTGAGCGCCAGACAAGTGACATGTTTTATGGTTCCAAAGAACATCTTGAAGCCCTTTACGGCAGCCTGGAGGAAGCGAGAAACAGCGATAAAAACATAAAATGGCTGATCCGCCAATGTGCGAAAGAAGGAAAAACAGACCAGAAAATATATCTTGCCTGCGGCATAGAAGACTTCTTACTGGAAGGAAACCGATCCTGGAAGCAACAGTTTAACGATGCAGGCTTCGACCTCACCTACGAGGAAGGTTCCGGCGCCCACGAATGGGACTTCTGGAACCGCTACATCAAACATGTAGTAGACTGGCTCCCCCTGGACGAAGCAAACCAGGGAATCAACAGCGGAAACGTCCGCTGATACCGCTAAAAATTATCAATAAAGAAGAATCGCATGAAACATCAAGAAAATCTGATCTTCAAGCGATTCTTTTTTTTATTTACTATGATAAGCTGATTTGTTCGTTACTTATATTTTCGGTTATGGAGGAGAATTGGAGGGGACAGGATTGGGGGCGGCGGAGGATGGGAGCCTGATGGGTGCAGTGCCTTGGCGCAAAATCGGCAATTTCACTTACGGAATGGCAGAGAACCCAGGGTGAAAACGCCATGGACGGCGTTTTCAGGAGTCAGCGGCAAGGATGCCGCCGGACTCCGACCCGTCCAGTTTTTGATTATTTTTCCCATTCCGTTAGTGAAATCCGATTTTAAGACCAGCACTGCACCCATCAGGCTTCCATCCTCCGCCGCCCCCAATCCTGTCCCCTCCAATTCTCCTCCACACTACCCTCTCCCTTCATTTCTTTTTAGAATTTTTTAATAATTATTTTGCCCTATATGTGTTGACAATAAATAGGGTAAGTGCTATTTTAGGTTAAGAAGGTGTTAGCACTCCAATGGGTCGAGTGCTAACAAACCGAATTTCAAATGATTGTCGGATAGAAAGAGGTGATGGAATTGCAGTTAAGTGAAAGAAAGATCAAAATATTGCAGGCCATCATCCGCAATTACCTGGAAACAGGGGAACCCGTGGGAAGCAGAACGATTTCCAAATACACGGATTTGAATTTAAGTTCTGCGACCATCCGCAATGAAATGTCGGATCTGGAGGAAATGGGCTACATTGTACAGCCTCATACTTCCGCCGGAAGAATTCCATCTGATCAGGGTTACCGCCTTTATGTGGATACCATGATGGAGGAGAAGGACAGGGAACTGGAAGAACTGAAAGAGATGATGCTGGAAAAGGAAGATAAGATGGATCATCTTTTAAAACAGGTGGCAAAGCTTTTAGCTGTGAATACCAATTATGCATCCATGATCTCGGCTCCCATGATCCATACCAATAAGATCAAATTCATACAGCTTTCCAGAGTGGATGTGAATCAACTGCTGGCGGTGGTGGTAGTAGAAGGAAATGTAATCAAAAATAATATTATTCAAACCTCTGAGGCTTTGGATGATGAAACCCTTTTGAAACTGAACATTCTTCTCAACACCCATTTAAACGGTCTTGCATTGGAGGAGATCAATCTGGGCATGATCTCGGCAATGAAGCAGCAGGCAGGCATACACAGCGCCATTGTTGCAGACGTGATCGATGCCATTGCAGCATCCATCAAGGCAGAGGAGGATCTGGAGATCTATACCAGCGGCGCCAATAATATTTTTAAGTACCCTGAGCTTGCAGATCAACAGAAGGCAAGCGAGATCATTAATACCTTTGAGGAAAAGCAATTGCTCACGGAGCTGGTGCAGGATACTCTGTCAGATGAGAAAAATACAGGGATACAGGTTTATATCGGAAATGAGACGCCGATCCAGACCATGAAGGACTGCAGTGTAGTGACGGCAACCTATGAACTGGGAGAAGGCATGCGGGGAACCATTGGAATCATCGGTCCCAAGCGTATGGATTACGACAAGGTAATCGGGACACTTAAGACAATTACCCATCAACTGGATGAATTGTATAAGAATAAAACATAGAGACGGAAAGGGATGAATGAGGATGAGTGATGAAAGGAACAAGGATCTGGAAGAGAGCCTGGAGGAGCAGGAAGCCGTACAGGAAATAAAGGATACAGAGGATACCCAGGAAGCCACAGCACAGGAGGAACCGGAGGAATCACCGGAACCTATTGCAGGCGAAGAAGAGACCGAGACAAAAGCAGATAAAAAGGCGGCTAAGAAAAAGCTGAAAGCCGATAAGAAACAGGATGCTTTGAAGGAAAAAATCGAAGAGCTGGAAGACCGGGTGAAACGCCAGATGGCGGAATTTGATAATTTCAGGAAACGCACGGAGAAAGAAAAGAGCGCAATGTTTGAGACAGGCGCAAAAAGCGTGATTGAAAAAATTCTTCCGGTAGTGGATAATTTTGAAAGAGGTCTTGCATCTGTTCCGGAGGAAGAAAAGGGAGCTCCCTTTGCAGAGGGAATGGAGATGATCTATAAGCAGCTGATCTCCGAGCTTGAAAAGATGGAAGTAAAGCCCATTCCGGCAATAGGCGAGGAGTTCAATCCTGAATTTCACAATGCAGTGATGCAGGTGGAGAGCGAGGAATATGACTCCGGGATCATTGCACAGGAATTGCAAAAGGGCTATACTTACAGAGACAGCGTAGTGAGACACAGCATGGTAGCGGTGGTAAGCTAGAGGAACTTAGAAACAATCAATATGCACAGTATCATAATTAAATAATAAGATTCAGGAGGAGAACATTATGAGCAAAATAATTGGTATTGACTTAGGTACAACGAACAGCTGCGTGGCAGTTATGGAAGGCGGAAAGCCTACCGTTATCGCCAACGCAGAAGGAGCAAGAACAACTCCCTCTGTAGTGGCATTTACCAAGACAGGAGAGAGACTGATCGGCGAGCCTGCAAAGCGTCAGGCAGTAACCAATGCGGAAAAGACCATTGCGTCTATTAAGAGGGATATGGGTACAGACAGGGGACGTACCATTGACGACAAGAAATATTCCCCTCAGCAGATTTCCGCCATGATTCTCCAGAAGTTAAAAGCGGACGCTGAAAGCTATCTGGGTGAAAAGGTAACAGAGGCAGTTATCACAGTTCCCGCATACTTTAACGACGCACAGCGTCAGGCAACCAAGGATGCAGGTAAAATTGCAGGGCTGGATGTAAAGCGTATTATCAACGAGCCTACGGCTGCAGCCCTTGCTTACGGTCTTGACAATGAAAAGGAACAGAAGATCATGGTATACGACTTAGGCGGCGGTACTTTCGATGTTTCCATTATCGAGATCGGTGACGGCGTAATTGAGGTTCTCGCCACCAACGGTGATACCCATCTTGGAGGCGATGACTTTGACAATAAGCTGACCCAGTGGATGATCGATGAGTTTAAGAAAGCAGAGGGTGTTGATCTGTCCAATGATAAGATGGCTCTGCAGAGATTAAAGGAAGCAGCTGAGAAGGCAAAGAAAGAGCTTTCCTCTGCAACTACCACTAATATTAACCTTCCTTTCATTACGGCTACGGCAGAAGGACCGAAGCATTTTGATATGAATCTGTCCAGAGCGAAGTTTGATGAGCTTACCCATGACTTGGTTGAGAAGACAGCTATTCCGGTACAGAATGCCATGAAGGACGCAGGGCTTACAAATGCAGATCTGGGTCAGGTACTGCTGGTAGGCGGTTCCACACGTATTCCTGCCGTACAGGATAAAGTAAAACAGCTGACAGGTCATGAACCCAGCAAGACATTAAATCCTGATGAATGTGTTGCACTGGGCGCTTCCATTCAGGGTGGTAAGCTTGCAGGCGATGCAGGCGCAGGGGAGATACTTCTTCTGGACGTTACGCCTTTGTCCCTTTCCATTGAAACCATGGGAGGTATCGCTACAAGACTGATCGAAAGAAATACTACGATTCCTACTAAGAAGAGCCAGATCTTCTCTACCGCAGCGGACAATCAGACAGCAGTTGATATCAATGTACTTCAGGGCGAGAGACAATTTGCAAGAGATAATAAGTCCCTTGGACAGTTCAGACTGGACGGTATTCCTCCGGCAATGAGGGGAGTGCCTCAGATCGAAGTAACCTTTGATATTGATGCCAACGGTATCGTAAATGTTTCTGCAAAGGATCTGGGAACCGGCAAGGAGCAGCACATTACCATTACGGCAAGCTCCAATATGTCTGACGATGAGATCGACAAGGCAGTAAAAGAAGCCGCTGAATTTGAAGCACAGGATAAGAAGAGAAAAGAAGCGATTGATACAAGAAATGAAGCAGATTCCTTTGTATTCCAGACAGAGAAAGCGCTGAACGAAGTGGGCGATAAGATCGACGCTTCCGAAAAGGCAACCGTAGAAGCCGATATGCAGGCAGTAAAAGACATTCTGGAGAGAACAAAGGATCAGGAAATGTCTGATTCCGATCTGGATGCCCTGAAGGCAGCAAAGGAAAAACTTACCACAAGCGCGCAGGCTCTGTTTACCAAGATGTATGAAAACATGCAGCAGGCAGGAGGAGCGGCAGGTCCCGATATGGGAGCCGGTGCAGGTCCTGACATGGGTGCAGATGCAGGTCCGGCTGACGATGTGGTTGACGGAGATTACAGAGAGGTTTAAGTCATTTCAAGAAGAATGACTCTTTAGAGTCATTCTTCTTGTGCTTTGGCTCATTTTATTATATACTATAAATAATTCTGTGCCGCCCAAGGCGGCATGTTGTGCGCTGAAGGCATGGGAGGAATTAACAATGGCAGAACAGAAACGTGATTATTATGAGGTTCTTGGAATTGATAAGAACGCAGATGACGCTGCAATTAAAAAAGCATACAGAGCGCTTGCCAAAAAATATCATCCTGATATGAATCCCGGGGATGCAGAAGCGGAGAAAAAGTTTAAGGAAGCTTCAGAAGCATATGCGATTTTAAGTGATCCTGAAAAGAAAAGACAGTATGATCAATTTGGTCACGCTGCTTTTGAGGGAGGAGCCGGCGGATACGGCGGCTTTGATTTTAACAGCGCTGACTTCAGTGATATTTTTGGAGATATTTTTGGAGATTTCTTTGGAGGAGGACGTAAGGGCAGAGGCAGTAACGGTCCCATGAAAGGCGCCAATATCAGAACCAGTGTGAGGATTACCTTTGAGGAGGCTGTATTTGGCGTTGATAAGGAAATTGAACTGACCCTTAAGGACGATTGTAAAACCTGCCATGGTACCGGCGCAAAGCCCGGAACCAGTCCGGAAACCTGCCAGAAGTGCGGCGGCAAGGGGCAGGTGGTATTTACCCAGCAGTCTTTCTTTGGTACGGTGAGAAACGTACAGACCTGTCCGGAGTGTAACGGAACAGGAAAGGTGATTAAAGAAAAATGTGCAGACTGCCATGGCTCGGGTTACATTGCCAGCCGTAAGAAAATACAGGTATCTATTCCCGCAGGTATTGACAATGGGCAGAGCGTTCGTATTCGTGATAAGGGTGAGCCGGGGCTTAACGGCGGTCCCAGAGGAGATCTGCTGGTAGAGGTGATCGTAGGACGTCATCCTATCTTCCAAAGGCAGGATTATAATATTTATTCCACAGTGCCTGTTTCTTTCGCAGTAGCCGCCCTTGGCGGGGATGTGATTGTAGATACGGTGGACGGAAAGGTAATTTATGAAGTAAAACCTGGAACCCAGACTGATACCAAGGTACGTTTAAAAGGGAAAGGTGTTCCCACCCTGCGAAACAAAGATGTCCGCGGGGATCATTATGTGACACTGGTAGTACAGACCCCTGAGAGACTGTCTCATGAGGCAAAAGAATTACTCAAGCAGTTTGACTCCCTGACCGGAGACAGCTTAAATGCGTCAAAGAACGTGCAGGCAGAAAAGAACGAGACAAAGGACTCCAGGAAAAAGAAATTCTGGAAATAAATATAAGAGGAAGAATGGCAAGCCGTTCTTCCTCTTTAAAATGTGGTGTGCCGGAGGCACACTTGTAAAAGAAGGTCATATAAACAAAGTGGAAAGCATAAAATGGTATCAGTGGTCATTTTAAGAATTCTTCCAGCATGGAAACGATATGACCGGAAAGGCTGGTATTCAGTTCCCGGGCAATGGGGATCAACGCCTGGATCTTCTCCGGCTGGTTACTTTGCTGGTAGATCGAGGCTAACAGCTTATAGGTACCGCTGATATCCGTACGGGTCTCAACGGCAAATTCCAATGTGTGACGGGCTTCCTCCACATATCCTTTTTCATACAGGGCATTTCCCAGGCGCTGAAGGGTAAGGGCAAGGGTGGTATAGCTTTGATCATAGCGTGACAGAAGCTCGATGTTGGGGGCGCCATACATAAGCTTTAAATCGGTGTTGCTGATGCCTGTGAAATTCACAATGGGGGATTGCGCCAGGGTTCTTAAGGTTTCCTGATACTCAGCGATTGCAGGGTCTTCTTTTAAAAGATCCATAGGCAGCCGGTCAAAGGGAATTTGGATGTAGTCAAGGTCATCCAGAGGTTTCCGTCGGGTGCTGTTTGCGGCGGATTCCTTTTCCCAAAAAGAACGATAAGACTTTTCTTCCATGCTTCTGTGTTTTTTGATTTCATAAGTGAGCCAGATACAAAAGACGATAAAACTTGCAAAAATAGGGAACTTCATATATAATATCCTTTCAAAGATGAATAAACTGGAGGAATACCATGTTTAATTTTTATAATAAAAAAAGTAAAAAGGTTATATCATCAATTATTATTATCCTGCTTGTGCTTGCTATGATTATTCCCACTATAGCATCTTTTCTGTCATAAAGCAAACATCAGAAAAGGGCAGAAATAAAAAGCAGATGGATAGAAACAGGAGTGCGGCATCTCGGAGGCGATCCGGGAGATGCAGGGAGTTTGAGGTTATGAAAAAGTGGACTAAAGGAGCAGCTTTTTTTGGATTGGTTATGTTGCTGTGTGTTTTCCCGGTAAGACAGGTGAACGCCCAGGAGGAAAACAGGATACTGGCAGGAATTTATGCTGAGGACATGTCCTTAGAAGGCAAAACTGCCGGTGAAGCGCGAAAAATGATAGAAGAATACATAGAAAGCATTTCAAACCATGTGATTACGTTGGTGATCATGGATGGAAATGAGGTTCAGATCACACCCACGCAGGTGGGTTTTTCCTGGAAGAATCCGGAAATTGTGGAGGAAGCTGCCCAAATGGGACAGACCGGCAATGTGGTGCAGCGATATAAGGCGGCGAAGGATCTACAGCACGAAAACAAAATTTATGAACTGGAATTTAATGTGGACAGGGAATTGGTTAAGACGATCCTGTCGGAGCAGTGTTCCATATACAACCAGGAGGCAAGGGACGCGGAACTGGCAATAGAAGATGAGCGGTTTGTGGTTCATCCGGGGCAGACAGGAATGGTAGTGGATGAGACGGCATCTCTGGAACTGATTTGTGACTATTTCCTTGACGGTTGGACCAGAGAGGACGACAGGCTGGAACTTGTTGTTACGGTAGATGAACCCAGAGGGACAGAAGAGGAACTATCCAAGGTAAAGGACGTTTTGGGAACCTTTACCACCAGCTTCAGCACTTCCGGTTCTTCCAGAAGCGCTAATGTGAGAAACGGCGCGGCGCTGATCAATGGGACTACCCTGTATCCGGGAGACGAGTTTTCCACTTATGAAGCCGTGGCTCCCTTTACAGCGGCAAACGGTTACTATATGGCAGGATCTTACTTAAACGGACAAGTGGTAGACAGCCTTGGCGGCGGCATCTGCCAGGTTTCAACTACCCTTTATAATGCCGTTCTTTTGGCGGAGCTTGAGGTTACGGAGAGACACAATCATTCCATGATCGTGACTTACGTGGACCCTTCGGCGGATGCTGCCATTGCAGAATCCTCAGGAAAGGATTTCAAGTTTGTAAATAATACAGGGGCGCCTATTTACATAGAAGGAAGTACTACCGATGATAAACATATCAGCTTTACCATATATGGGATGGAAACCAGAGACAGCGCCCATCAGGTAAGGTATGAAAGCGAAGTGATCAGCAAGACCTATCCGGATACGGAAGTGATCTATGTAAATGAGGCCTTGCCCATAGGTTCTGTTTCTGTACAGTCCGCACATATTGGCTACAAGGCAAATTTGTGGAAGATCGTTACGGAAAACGGAGTGGAAGTAAGCCGGGAGAAGATCAATTCCAGTAATTACCAGGTAGCGCCCAGAACGGCAACCGTAGGAGTGGCAACTGCCGATCCCAACGCCTATAACGAAATCATGGCAGCCATTGCAACCAACAGCATTGACCATGTGAAAAATGTTGCTGCAGCTCTTGCAGCAGCCGCGGCTCCGCCCCCGGCAGAAGGAGCCCAGCCTCCCGCTGGCGCACCTGCTCAGCCGCCTGCAGAAGGAGCTCCGGCGCCGCAGCCAGTAGTGGTAGAACCAGAGGTGCCGGCAGCATAGAGGTGCCCTAATGAGAACAGGAAAAATTTCGGAAAGCATTTTAAAGCGTTCCGTATTAAGAGAGATTGAAAACCATAGAAAAGAAGTGATAAAAGGCGCGGGAGTAGGAGCGGACGGCGCCTTTTTGTCATGGAATTCTCCCGGGGATGAAGGAGAAGGGAAGGTGCTGGTATCGGCGCTGGAAACAGTTACGCTTCCTGTAAAAAATGCGGCGTATCTTGCCCTGATTGCCGCGGCGAATAACCTGGCGGCGGCAGGTGTGGCTCCTGTAGCGGCAATGTTGTCTCTGACCTTTCCGCCGGGAACAGACGAAGGGTTTTTAAAGGAGTCCATGAGACAGGCGGAAAAGGCATGCAGGGAGCTTCATATGCAGATCGCAGGGGGGCATACAGAGGTCAGCGAAGGAGTCCTCTCTCCGGTAGTGACAGCGGCGGTGATGGGAGAGGAAGTATCAGGATGCGGAATAAGGGAGAACATAACCCCCGGGAAAGCATTGGACATAGTTGTGACAAAGTGGATCGGATTGGAAGGAACCTCTATCATAGCGAAGGAAAAGGAGAAGGAGCTTTCGGAGCGTTACCCCATTCGATTAATTTTAGATGCACAGGAGCAGGAAAGGTACCTGTCCGTGGCATCGGAGGCGGCAACCGCCCTTAAGTCCGGCGTTTATGCAATGCACGATGTGAGAAACGGTGGTATTTTCGGTGCATTGTGGGAGCTTTCCCAGAAGATAGGCGTTGGACTTTGTATTGATTTGAAAAAGATTCCGGTAAAGCAGGAAACCATAGAGATCTGTGAGTTTTATCATTTGAACCCTTATGAGCTTTTATCCGGCGGGATGCTGCTTATGGCAGCGGCGGACGGAGCGGGGCTTGTGAGAGCGCTGGAGGCGGAAGGAATTCCCGCGTCAGTAGTAGGCAGCACCAATCAAAGCAACGATAAGCTGGTGATGAATCAGGATGAAACCAGATGTTTGGGACCAGCATCGCCGGATGAGATTTTAAAAATAAAATTCCATTAGGAGGGAAATTTCATGAGAGAACAGATTTTAGGGATTATAGAAAAGAACAGCCGTATCAATATCAAGGAGCTTGCCATTATTTTAGGCGCTGAGGAGATCGATATTGCAAACGAACTGAAGGCAATGGAGGAAGAGGGCGTGATCTGTGGATATCACACCATGATCGACTGGGAGAAAACATCCATTGAGAAAGTGACGGCTTTGATCGAGGTGAGGATTACCCCTCAGAGAGGACAGGGTTATGACAATATTGCTGAAAGAATTTACAAATATCCCGAGGTGAACAGCGTATACTTGATTTCCGGCGGCTATGACCTGCTGGTAACCTTAGAGGGGAAATCGCTGAAAGAGGTATCTAAGTTTGTGTCCGATAAGCTTTCCACCCTGGAAGGAGTGCTGAGCACGGCAACCCACTTTATTTTGAAAAAGTATAAGGATCACGGAACCATTCTGACCCGAAAATATGAAGATACAAGAGAGAAGGTGACACCATGAGAAATCCTTTATCTGAGACCATTGTTACCATTAAACCCTCGGGTATCCGCAAGTTTTTCGACATTGTAAACGAGATGGAGGACGCCATTTCTTTAGGAGTGGGGGAACCTGATTTCGATACCCCCTGGCATATCAGGGACGAGGGAATCTATTCCCTTGAAAAGGGGCGCACCTTTTATACCTCGAATGCAGGCTTAAAGGAGTTGAAAGTAGAGATCACCAAATACATAGAAAGATCTCAGGACGTTTCCTACGATGCAGATCATGAGGTGATCGTTACGGTAGGTGGTTCTGAAGCCATCGATATTGCATTGCGCGCCATGGTAGACCCGGGGGACGAGGTGCTGATTCCTCAGCCCAGCTATGTGTCCTATGAGCCCTGCGCCATTCTTGCCGGGGCAAAGCCGGTGATCATTGAATTGAAGGAAGAAAATGAGTTCCGGCTTACGGCAAAGGAACTGAGAGAGGCAATCACGGATAAGACCAAGATACTGATCCTTCCTTTCCCCAACAACCCCACAGGGGCGATCATGGAAAAAGAGGATCTGGAAGCAATTGCTGAGATCATCCGGGAAAAGGATCTTTTTGTGATATCCGATGAGATCTATGCAGAGCTGACCTACAAGGAGAAGCATGTTTCCATCATAAGTCTGCCTGGAATGAGAGAGAGGACCGTGCTGATCAACGGATTTTCCAAGGCTTACGCTATGACGGGCTGGCGTTTGGGATATGCTTGCGCTCCCAGGGAGATCATGGAGCAGATGTTGAAGATCCATCAGTTTGCCATTATGTGTGCGCCAACCACCAGCCAGTATGCGGCTGTGGAAGCCCTTCGCAACGGGGACGGGGATGTGGCAATGATGCGGGAATCCTACAACCAGAGAAGAAGGTTTCTTATGCATGCTTTCAAGGAGATGGGATTGAGTTGCTTTGAACCCTATGGCGCATTCTATGTGTTCCCCTGTATCAAAGAGTTTGGGATGACCAGCGAGGAGTTTGCAAACAGGCTGCTTCAGGAGGAAAAGGTGGCTGTGGTGCCGGGGACGGCATTTGGCGACTGCGGGGAAGGGTTCTTGAGGATTTCCTATGCATATTCCATTGAAAATTTGAAGATTGCGCTGGAGAAGATCAATGCATTTATTACAAGGTTGAGGAAAGAACAGCAATAAAAAATTCATATAATTTAAAAAAAGGAGACTATCGGGAAATTGATAGTCTCTTTTTGCTTTAGTGGAATAAAATTTATGTTATGAGAGAAAAAACATCAAACCGCATAATAAATTTAAATAAGCAGATAATCATTAATAATCATATTGAAACAGAACATGAGTTCTATTATAATATATTGTATAGCGATAGCAAGTACAAATGGAGGTAATATAAATGGCATCAAAAACCCCTGCCTATATTGCAATCGATCTGAAATCCTTTTACGCTTCCGTAGAATGTATTGAAAGAGGGCTTGACCCTCTTACCACCAATCTTGCCGTGGCGGACAGCAGCCGCACGGAGAAAACCATCTGTCTTGCCGTATCGCCTTCTCTGAAAGCGTATGGAATTCCCGGACGGGCAAGACTTTTTGAAGTAGTGCAGAAGATCCGCGAGGTAAACGCCCTGCGCAGATTAAAAGCGCCGGGACAGGCTTTTGCGGGGGAATCCTTTGACGACAGGGAATTGAAGACCTCTCCGGAGCTGGCAGTGGGTTATCTTGCGGCGCCGCCCAGGATGGCGCTCTATATGCAGTACAGCACCCGGATCTACGATATATATCTGAAACACATTGCCCCTGAGGATATTCATGTCTATTCCATAGACGAGGTGTTTATTGACGCTTCCGATTATCTGGAAACTTATCATCTTACACCCAGAGAACTGGCAAAGAAAATGATACAGGAAGTTTTACAGCACACGGGCATTACGGCGGCAGCGGGAATCGGCACGAATCTTTATCTGTGCAAGGTGGCGATGGATATTGTGGCGAAGAATGTTACGGCGGATGAGGACGGCGTAAGGATCGCGGAGCTGGATGAGATGAGTTACAGGAGACTTTTGTGGGGCCACAGACCGATTACCGATTTTTGGCGGGTGGGCAAAGGCTATGCCAAAAAGCTGGCGGAGACAGGGCTTTTTACCATGGGAGATATTGCAAGATGTTCTGTTGGAAAGCCAACAGACTACTATAACGAAGAACTTTTGTACAGGATCTTTGGGGTAAATGCGGAGCTTTTGATCGATCATGCCTGGGGCTGGGAACCCTGCAAAATTTCAGATATAAAAGGGTATAAGCCTGATAACAGCAGCATAGGCTCAGGGCAGGTGCTTCATTGCCCTTACAGCTTTGAGAAATGCCGTCTGATCATTCGGGAAATGACGGATCTGCTGGTGCTCGATCTGGTGGAAAAAGGGCTTGTGACTGATCAGATGGTGCTTACGGTGGGCTATGACATTGAAAATCTTACCGACCCTCAAATTCGTAAGGCTTATAAAGGACCCGTTACCACGGATCATTATGGGAGAAAGGTTCCCAAGGCGGCTCATGGAACGGTAAATTTAAAGGAGAAAACTTCTTCCACCAGGCTGATTATGGAGGCGGTACTGGAGCTATATGAACAGATCGTAGATCCCGGGCTGCTGATCAGAAGAGTCTATGTGACGGCAAACCGGGTGGAGGAGGAATCGGTAAAAAGCGGAGAAAAGGCTTTTGAGCAGCTGGAGCTTTTTACCGATTATGAAATGCTGGAAAAGCAGAAGGAAGCGGAAAAGGCGGAGCTTGAGCGGGAAAGAAAAATGCAGAAGGCAATGCTGGACATTAAAAGAAAATTTGGCAAAAATGCGATCCTTAAAGGGATGAACCTTGAGGAGGGAGGCACCACTGTGGAACGAAACGGTCAGATCGGAGGGCATAAAGCATGAATTTAGAGGAAACCCATCGCTATGACGATATCATAAACCTTCCACACCATGTCTCGGCAGTGCACGCTCAGATGACCATGACGGAAAGAGCCGCACAGTTTTCGCCTTTTGCCGCCCTTTCCGGCTATGATGATGCGCTTAAGGAGACGGGGAGGTTGACGGAGGCAAGGGTGGAACTGGGTGAGGATGAGAAGGAGCTGTTAGACGCAAAGCTGCAGGCGCTGCGGGAGCGGATGGCGGAGCAGCCCAGAACAGCGATCACATACTTTTGTCCCGATGGGAGGAAAGAGGGAGGCTCATATCTTACGGCGGAAGGGCATATAAAGAAAATAGACGACTATAAAAAAATTGTGATCATGGAGGATGATACTCGAATACCTGTCGGGGAGATTACGGAAATTGTGATTTCGGGGTAAAATTTCAGGGTAAATACGAAAAGCGGCAAAGAAGTTCACGGGATAAATAAATTTCAACTAATCAATTCGGTCAAAATCAATCATACTAATTCAAAATTGTGCAAAGTTAACAAATAAACTCGGTCATTTTCGTGAATTAATATGATTGATTTTGACCGAATTTGATTATATAATACAATTACAAAATCAAAGGAGGAGGAAATGAGATGATTTATACGGTTACATTCAACCCGTCACTGGATTATATCGTTTCGGTAGAAGATTTCAGGCTGGGCATGACCAACCGCACCAGCTCGGAGCTGATGCTTCCCGGAGGTAAGGGACTCAATGTTTCAATGGTACTTGGAAATCTGGGGATCGAAAATACGGCTTTGGGGTTTACAGCAGGTTTTACAGGACAGGAGATCGTGCGGCGGATAGAGGAAATGGGCGTAAAATCTGATCTGATCCCCATTCACAATGGGATCTCAAGAATCAATCTGAAACTGAAGTCCATTGACGGAACCGAGATCAACGGCTGCGGACCGGAGATCAGCCAGGAAAATGTGGAAAAGCTGATGGAAAAGCTGGACGTTTTGAAACCGGGAGACACTCTGGTGCTTGCGGGGAGCATTCCGGGCTCCATGCCGGACGATATTTACAAAAGGATCATGGAGAGGCTTCAGGGCAGAGAGATCATGATCGTGGTGGACGCCACAAGAGAACTGCTGGTCAATGTGCTTGCTTATCATCCTTTCCTGATCAAGCCCAACAACCATGAGTTGGGAGAAATTTTTGGGAAGGAATTGAAAACAAGAGAGGAAGTGGTTCTTTACGCCAGAAAGCTCCGGGAAATGGGAGCGGTCAATGTGCTGGTTTCCATGGCGGGAGAAGGAGCGGTTCTGGCGGCGGCGGACGGAAGCGTGAGGATGACGGCGGCGCCCAAAGGTAAACTGGTAAACGGCGTGGGAGCCGGGGATTCCATGGTGGCAGGCTTTCTTGCAGGCTGGATGGAAAAGAAAAATTATGAACATGCCTTTTGCATGGGAGTGGCGGCAGGCAGCGCAAGCGCATTTTCGGAGCTGCTGGCGACCAAAGAGGAAGTAGAGCGGGTATATAGGCAGGTGACAGGTCAAATAGAGGAGGATATGAGATGAGGATTACGGAACTGCTGGACAAAAAGAGTATTTCACTGACTGCAAGCCCTAAAAGCAAGAACGAGGCACTGGATCAGGTAGTGGAGCTTATGGTGGAAAGCGGCAAAATTAATGACAGGGAAGCATATCGGGAGCAAGTGTATGCAAGGGAAGAGGAAAGTACTACGGGAATCGGCGAGGGGATCGCAATTCCTCATGGCAAGTGTGATGCGGTAAGCAGACCGGGGCTTGCGGCGATGGTGGTAAAGGATGGCGTTGATTTTGATGCCCTGGATGGGGAGCCTGTTACCTTGATCTTTTTGATTGCGGCGCCCAATACAGAGGACAATGTGCATTTGGACGTGTTAAGCAAGCTGTCGGTGCTGATGATGGACGAAGAGTTTTCCGACAACCTTCGCAATGCGAAGACGGTAGAAGAGTTCCTTGCCATTATCGATCAGGCGGATGAGGAGAAGGAGAGCATAGACGAGCGCTTGGCGGATACCGGGGAGGCAGCTTCCGGTCAGATCAAAATTTTGGCGGTTACGGGATGCCCTACAGGTATTGCCCATACTTATATGGCGGCGGAAGGGATTGAGAAGGCTGCAAAAGAGAGAAACTGTTTTGTAAAGATCGAGACCAGAGGTTCCGGCGGAGCAAAGAATGTGCTCACACCTCAGGAGATCGCGGAAGCGGATTGTATTATTGTGGCGGCGGATACCCAGGTTCCCATGGATCGTTTCGATGGCAAAAAGGTGATAGAGTGCCAGGTTTCTGACGGAATCAGCAAGGCGGGAGAACTGGTGGATCGTGCCATTGCAGGGAACGTGCCTGTTTATCATGGAACAGGAGGAAGCGCATCGTCCGCTCAGTCGGTTAAAAAATCCGGCGGTGCGGGACATCAGATCTATACCCAGCTGATGAACGGCGTATCCCATATGCTTCCTTTCGTGGTAGGGGGCGGCATCCTGATTGCAATCGCTTTTCTGATCGACGGGCTCTGCGTGGATATGAATGCGTTGGATGTGGCGGAGAGGGCTAACTTTGGTACCATTACCCCGGTTGCGGCATGGTTTAAAAATTTAGGAGGCGTTGCCTTTGGCTTTATGCTTCCTGTGCTTGCAGGCTTTATTGCAATGGCAATCGGCGACCGTCCGGCACTTGCCCTTGGATTTGTGGGAGGTATGATTGCGGCGAACGGAAAGTCCGGATTTTTGGGGGCTTTGGTGGCAGGCTTTGCAGCGGGATATATCATTGTGCTGCTTCGGAAGATCTGCGATAAGCTGCCGGATTTCCTGGAGAAGATCGCACCCGTGTTAATTTATCCGTTGATGGGAATCCTGTTTATGGGATTGCTGATGTCCTTTATTGTGGAACCCGTTATGGGCGGTATCAATACGGCATTGAATAATGGGCTGACCAGTATGGGCGGAACCAGTAAGGTGATTTTAGGTTTGATCTTAGGCGGTATGATGGCGATCGATATGGGCGGTCCTTTCAATAAAGCGGCGTATGTGTTCGGAACGGCTGCAATTGCGGCGGGAAATTACGACATTATGGCAGCGGTTATGATCGGCGGTATGACCCCTCCCTGCGCCATTGCCCTGGCGACACTCTTCTTTAAGAAAAAGTTCACAAAGGAAGAGAGAGAATCCGGACCGACCAACTTTATCATGGGTCTTGCCTTTATCACAGAAGGAGCAATTCCCTTTGCGGCATCCGATCCCCTTCATGTACTTCCTGCATGTATCATTGGTTCAGGAGCGGCAGGAGCCCTGTCCATGCTGTTCAACTGCACGCTGATGGCGCCTCACGGAGGAATCTTTGTGTTCCCGGTGGTGGGAAATCCGCTGATGTACATAGCAGCGCTGATAGTGGGAACCTTAATTTCCACTGTACTGCTGGGTGTGTTAAAGAAAAACGTTGAATCTTAAAATAGAAAAGAATAAAATAAAAAGAAAAGGAGAACTATCATGAAAGAATTTCAGTATGTGATCACAGATCCTCAGGGAATCCACGCCCGTCCGGCGGGAGAGATCGTAAAGGCGGCAAAGGAATTTACATGCGCCATTACTTTGACAAAGGATGGAAAGTCCGGCGACTGCAAGAAAATTTTTGGAATTATGGGACTGGGAGTAAAAAAGGGAAACGAGGTTGTTCTTACCTTTGACGGTGCAGACGAGGATGCGGCATATGAAGTGATCAGCAAGATGATGCAGGAAAAGCTATAAATTATTTTACCTGGGATTAAAAGGGGAGGAAGGCATGTTATCAGAGCAAAGGCACGAGATGATTTTGAAGCTTTTGGAGGAAAAGCGCAGCGTAACGGTGACAGAACTGACAGAGCTTTTGGATATTTCGGAATCCACTGCAAGAAGAGATATCGTTCTGCTGGATAAGGCGGGCAGGCTGGTGAAGGTATTTGGCGGAGCGGTGCTGGCGGACCATACCTATCAGTCGGTAGAACCTACGGTGACCCAGAGAACAGAGGTGAACCGGGAAGAGAAAAAACAGATTGCCAGGTATGCCGCCTCCCTTATTGAACCCCGGGATTTTGTGTATTTGGATGCGGGAACTACCACTGGCTATATGTTGGATTTCATTCAGGAGACGGATGTGACCTTTGTAACCAATGCTGTAGCCCATGCCCAAAGGCTTGCGGCAAAGGGGGCGAGGGTTCAGCTGATCGGCGGAACCCTTAAAAGCTCCACAGAGGCGGTGGTGGGAACCATGGCAGCGTTGACATTGAAGGATTATCATTTTACCAAAGGATTTTTTGGAACCAACGGAGTCAGCAGAACGGCTGGCTTTACCACGCCTGATGGGGATGAGGCTCTGGTAAAGAGGACTGCGGTGGAGCAATGCCGGAAAGCTTATATTTTGTGTGACAACAGTAAGTTTCATGTGATCAGCGCAGTGACCTTTGCCGGGTTTTCTTCCGGTACGATCCTGACGGATGCCGGACAGGAAGAGTTTGAGGATGTGGCGGATATTCAGATTTGCTGATAGTTGTGCTGTTTCTTGACACCATAGCAAAAATGTAATATTGTAGTTCTAGCAAAGCTGGAAGATAACCAGTAAAACCGCAGGCAGGGGGAGATCGTATGGTAAATTTTGTTATGGCATTAGAATGGTTTGGCATATGTCTGACCGTTATAGCCCTGCTCCTTCTTCTGAACGGAGAGGGCGCCAAGGAACAGAAATTGCTGATCATCATCATGTGCGGTTCACTGGTGCAGAATGTGGGTTACATGTTGGAACTGACTGCGTCCACGGTGGAGGCAGCAATGGCAGGTGTGACGGTGGAAAATGTGGGTTCCGCGTTTGTACCCTTGTGTTATTGCTGGTTCCTTTATATTTACTGTTGTATTGCTCCCCCAAAAAAGCTGATAAGAATTCTTGGCGTAATCTGTTTTTGCTCCATACCTACGGTGTTTTTTAACTGGAATGGTCTTTTCTACCAGGAAGTCCAATGGGTGGCGGATGCCCATGGATTTTATCATGTCAGTATTACATATGGTCCGTTGTATGTGTTCTTTTTGATAGGCCGTATTATCATTCCCTATATGCTCTGCATATACATATTGATAAGCGCTATCCGTGAACGCTCAGATCAGAAGGTCAGCCGTCAGTATTGGACGATTCTGGGAATTTCTACCCTGCCTGTCATTGTGCTGATTTCTTATGTGCTTAAAATTATTAAATCCTATGATTTTACGCCGGTAACGCTGGCGATATCCATGGCTATGGTAGTGATTGTAGTCTGGAGCCGGCGTAATTATGATTTTCGCCATCTGGCGGCGGAGAAAGTCCTGGAGAATTTGGGGGACGGCGTAATTGCGCTGGACGACCATGATCGCCTGATCAGCTATAACAGAGCGGCGGCAAATATTTTTACCTGCCTGCCGTCCCATAAGCTGGGAGAAAACATTCGGGTGGTGGAGGAATTCCGCGAGGAAATGTTGAACGAGGACGTTCCCCAGAGTTTTTCCATTAACGGGCAGCATTATGAAAGCCATAGCAAGCATATTGTGGATGAAAACGGCAAAAGACAGGGCTGTGTTATTCTGATTTTGGATATGACTGACATAAAGGCTTATATCAATGAGATCAAGCGCGTACGGCAACAGGCTGAGAAGGCAAGTGTTGCCAAAAGCGAATTTCTTGCCAATATGTCCCATGAGATACGTACTCCAATGAACGCTATCATTGGCTTAAACGATATTATCATGGAGGAATGCGGGGATACGGAAGTCTATGGCTACGCCAAGGACGTACAGTCGGCGGCGAAAAATCTGCTGGCGATCATCAATGATATTTTGGATCTGTCCAAGGTAGAGGCAGGCAAAATGGAGCTGGTGTGCGTAAATTATTACATAAAAGTTATGGCGGGCGAGATCATAGGAATGATGGATATGGCAGCTTCCCAGAGGGGGCTGATCCTGAAATATGAATGCGACGAAACGATTCCCTGCCGTTATCACGGCGATGATGGGCGGATTAAACAGATTCTGATTAATATTTTGAGCAACGCCATAAAATTTACGAAGAAAGGATATGTGCGGGCATACATTACCGGAAAGCCGGGAAAGAATGAGGAGGAGGAACTGCTTATCTTCCATGTGGAAGATACGGGCTGCGGCATCCGGGAGAAAGATCTTGACAAGATATTTGAAGATTTCCGACAGGTGGATTCCAAGAGGAACCGGAGTGCGGAAGGCACCGGGCTGGGGCTTGCCATCGTGAAACATCTGGTGGAGTTGATGGAGGGTACTATAGATGTGCAGAGTACCTACGGAAAAGGAACGATGGTTACGATCACCATTCCTCAAAAGATCGTAGACAGGCGTCCGATTTCGGAAATGCCGGAGATTCCCCAGGAAGAAGAAAAAATTGTGGATGTTTTTACCGCTCCCGGCGCGAAAGTGCTTATTGTTGATGATAATGTAATCAACCGTAAGGTGGCGAGAGGCTTCCTGAAAAATTATGGTTTTGATATGACAGAGGCGGGAAGCGGGCGAGAGGCTATTGAACTGGTACGAAACGTCCGGTATGATATTATCTTTATGGATCATATGATGCCCGAGATGGACGGCATTGAGGCAGCGGAGATCATTCGCAGGGATTGTGGTGAAAACGGGACAGAACCTGTCATGGTTGCATTGACGGCAAATGCCATGGAAGGTATGCGGGAGCATTTTTTGGAATGCGGTTTTCAGGATTTTATTGCAAAACCCCTTGACAGGAAAGAATTGAATCAGCTCTTACTGCGCTGGGTACCGGAAAAGTACAGACAGTCCGGAGAGGGGATAGAAGAAACCAAACCGCTGGATGCCGCGGCATTCCAGATCGACGGGGTGGATATGAGCGCTGCAATGCAGTATTATTCCGGCGATGAAGAAGGGTTCGTGGATCTTTTGGAGCTTTACTGCATGGACGGTAAACGTAAGATAAAACTTTTAAGTGAGCTTGTGGAATCAGATATTTTGCGTTATCAGATAGAAGTGCATGGACTCAAAAGCGCCTCTGCCAATATTGGAGCCATGGAAGTTTCAGCTATGGCACGGGCACATGAGAATGCTGCGGCACAGGGGGACAGGGAATTTATTTCTGAGCAATTCCCGCTGCTGTTGGCGGAATATGAGACGCTTCTGACAGGTATAGGGCAGTTCTTAGAACAGCGCAGGCAGGAAAATAACAGAAAAGAAAAGCTTCCCGGTCTGCCAGAAGAGGAACTGAGGAAACAGACAGAGGGAGCCTTGGAAGAGCTGAAACATTTTCGATCCAAGAAGTGTGCGGAAAGAGTGGAAACGATATTGTTACACGAACTGCCAAAGGACGTGGAAGAACGCTTTTGCGAGATACAGGAGCAGCTTAAATTATATGAGGATGATAATGCGGAAGAGTTGTTGAGTCAGCTTTTGCGTATACTTGAAAAGGAGGAAGAAGGCAAATGAGTCAATCAGAAGGCGGGAGTGGTAAAAAGTGTATTCTGGCGGTGGATGATACGGCAATTGTCCTGACACGGATTTTTGATGCTTTACAGAATGAGTACGAAGTGATCACTGTCAATTCGGGGGTACGTGCCCTGAAGTACCTGGAGCAGGAGAGGCCGGATCTTATTCTTCTTGACATTCAGATGGCACAGAAGGACGGCATTGAGACCCTGCAGGAGATACGGGCTATGAAAGGGCGGGAGGATATACCGGTAATCATGCTTACGGGCGTGGAGGACAAGGATATTGTGCTAAAGAGCGCCAAGTTGGGAATCTGTGATTATATACTTAAGCCCTTTTCTTCTGACGATCTGGTGAAAAGGATACGCCGGAGTTTCAGACAAGAAGAACAGAAACGCATGGAATTGCGGTAGAGGGAGATTTATAAGATGAATGTTGTCCTGACGAAGGAGGAACTTGAACAGATATTGGATCAGGCGGTCGAAGACGTGACGGAACGCACTGCGGGCGTACGTCTTCATCAGGGAAAACAGTTACCGGGAGACGATCTCTGTACGGTTCAGATTACCTTTGACAAAGGAATACATACGGGCATTACTTTGCGCGCCGATACCAGGCTGCTGTATCGTATGGCATGTAATTCTTTTCATGAGGAGTCTGTCAGTTCTGATGATCTGGAGGAGTTCAGCAAAGAATATTTTAATGTACTCTGTGGCAAAATAGCCGGAGCCATGTTTCGTGCTACGCAGGTTCCGGTTCATTTCGGAACGCCGGTTTTCTGTCATGGAGGCTATGAGCCTGAGGAACGCGAGATACAATTTGTGCTTACATATACAAATGAGTGTGATGGAGGCGCGCAGTTGATTTATCATGCGCCATGTTCCGAAGAAGGCGGGGCTGTTTCCGGCAAAACGTGAGAGAAGGGAGCATATGAAATGAGTAAACGAATTATGGTGGTAGATGATTCACGGCTTGTCCGGGTTCAGTTGGGCGATGTTCTGGAAGGAACAGACTATGAGATCGTAGCGTATTGCCGAAGCGGAGAGGATGCGATTGCGCAATATAATGAAGTGAAGCCCGATCTGATAACGATGGATATCATTATGCAGGGTATGGACGGTTTGGACGCTTCCAAGCTTATTTTAAAAGAGCATCCGGAGGCCAGGATCGTTATAGTTTCTTCCTTAGCATATGAGGATACGATCAAGAAAGCCGAAACCATCGGCACAAAAGGATTTGTAGATAAACCTTTTCATCGGGAGCAGCTGCTCAGAGTATTTGAACAGGCGCTGTCTTAATAGGAATGGAAGGAATGGAACCATGAAAAAGAAAACAGATCAGGACAAAATTTTTGAACAACGGTTAAAACGGCATCACGATGAGTTGCGCTGGCTCTACATGGAGCTATATGATAATTCTTCCATGTTTGCGGAATTATGCGGTCAGCTTAAGGAGTTTTACCTGGAGCGAAAGGAAGCGCTCAAAAAGCTGGATTCCAAAAGAGAAGAGGCTGCGGACTGGTATAAACAAAACGATATGCTGGGGATGATGTTTTATATTGACAATTTTGCAGGCAATATGAAGGGCGTGGAAAGCAAGCTGGATTATATTGAAAAGTGCAATGTAAATTATATTCATCTAATGCCCTTTCTGGACACGCCGGAGGGAAGATCCGATGGCGGATATGCAGTTTCGGATTTCAGAAAGGTTCAGGAGAAACTGGGTTCTATGAAGGATCTGGAAAGCCTGACGGCAGCGTGCCATAAAAAGGGCATTAATATCTGTATGGACTTTGTCATGAATCACACCTCAGAAGAGCATGAGTGGGCAAAGCGTGCAAGGATGGGTGAAGGCGAATATATGAGCCGGTACTTTTTCTTTGACAGTTGGGAGGAGCCGTCAAAGTACGAGGAAACGGTGCCTCAGGTATTCCCTACAACAGCGCCTGGAAATTTCACATGGCTTCCCGATGCAGGGCATTTTGTAATGACCTCCTTTTATCCCTATCAGTGGGATCTGAACTATAAGAATCCCCGGGTATTCAATGAGATGATGTACAATTTTCTTTATCTGGCAAACAGAGGAATCGATATTATCCGTATCGATGCGGTTCCCTATATCTGGAAGGAGCTGGGTACCCAATGCAGAAATCTTCCCCAGGTACATACCATCGTGCGCATGATGCGCATGATCAGTGAAATTGTCTGCCCAGGCGTATTGCTTTTAGGGGAAGTGGTGATGGAGCCGGAGAAGGTGGTTCCCTATTTTGGCACGGTGGAAAAACCGGAATGCCATATGCTGTATAATGTTACCACTATGGCAACTACCTGGCATACGGTAGCAACAAGGGATACAAAGCTTTTGAAAAAACAACTTGATATTGTAAATGGTCTGCCCAAGGATTACGTTTTTCTCAATTATCTGCGCTGTCATGATGATATTGGATGGGGGCTTGACTATGGTTCCCTGATGACGGAAGGAATGGGGGAACGTTCTCATAAAAAGTACCTGAATGATTATTTTCAGGGATATGCCGGGGGAAGCAACAGCCGGGGTGAATTGTATAATGCAGATCCGGTTACGGGAGATGCCAGATTCTGCGGCACCACGGCATCCATGTGCGGTGTGGAAAAAGCAGGCTTTGAGAAGGACGATGAGGCAATGGAAAAGGCGGTCTGCCTGGATGTGACTCTTCATGCTTACATGTTTATGCTTTCCGGTATTCCTGTGCTGTACAGCGGAGACGAGATCGGTCAGATCAATGATTATAGTTATAAGGAGAATCCCAACAAGGCGGAGGATTCCCGCTATATTCACAGGGGTGCAATGAACTGGGAGTCAGCGAAGAAGGCATCTGATCTGAGCACCGTAGAAGGAAAGATTTTTCAGAGGCTGGATCAATTGGAGAAAATTCGGAAAAAGGAGAGCGTTTTTGCATCCTATGCGGATACATGGACGGTGGAGACAGAAGACCCTTCCATTTTGTGTATCGCAAGAGCTTACCAGGATGATAAAGTGATTGGTGTATTTAATTTCAGCGAGTTTGACAAAAAATTGAAAATTCCTGAAATGAATGGTAATTATGTGGATCTGCTTTCAGGAAAGAAAATAAAATCCATGGAAATGGAAATACCTGCATACAGCTTTTACTATTTTAAAAAAGAACAGCAAAAATGAATATAAAATAGATCGCGAACCCGGGATATGATATTGTGGAATGCTAGGAATTGCCGCTTTGCAAATGCCCTGCAGAGATGTTATACTTGACAAAGAGGTACGGAAAATGAAAAAAAAGGGAATGCACTATTTTTTAGGTCTGCTTTTGGCAGGAGTATTGATGGGATGCAGCGGATCAGGGCAGCAGGAAACATTGTCCCGGGAAATGGAAAGAACCCCAGAGGATATAGAAATACAGGAATATCAGGAGAGAATTTCAGAGATAGATCCCATGAGGGAATTGCGGGAAGATCTTTATGGAGATTTTCAGGAAAAAGGAGGCGAAATCGCCTTTGTGTCGGACGGCACAGTTATGGATAAAGGATACAATCAGGCGATTTATGAAGGAATAGAGACGTATGCTTTGTCAGCAGGCGTTTCTTTTTCATGTTATTTGGTAGAAGAGGATACTTTGGAGGGGCATTTAGCTGCGGTTAAGGAGGCCGTCCTAAACCAGGCGAAACTGGTGGTCTGCGCAGGGTATGATTTTCAGGAAACAATCGGAGAGCTCCAGGAGGAGTATTCGGAACTCTCTTTTTTACTGATCGATGGAGAACCTGTTGACGCCCAGGGAGATCCTGTGGAGATAGGAGATAATGTACACTGTGTTTCCTTTCAGGAGGAAGAGGCGGGGTATTTAGCCGGTTATATGACCGTTTTGGAGGGCTATCGCAGCCTGGGTTTTATAGGCGGTAAGGAAGAACCTGCGGTGATCCGTTACGGTTACGGCTATCTCCAGGGAATTGACGATGCGGCAAGAGAGCTGGAACTGGAGGATGTGACGGTCAATTATTGGTATGCGGGAACCTTTCAGCCTACCCAGGAGGTTTATGACAAAGCGGTGCAGTGGTATGCCCAGGGGACTCAGGTGATTTTTGCCTGCGGCGGATTTTTACAGGAAGCGGTGCTGGATGCGGCGGACAGGGAAAAGGGAATGCTGATCGGCGTGGATGTAGATCAAAATCAGCGCTCCGAGCGCTTTTTAACCAGCGCAATGAAAGATCTTGCAAACGCAGTGATAATCTCCCTGGATGATTATTATGCAGAGGGTGGAAAATGGTCCGAAGAGTTTGCAGGACAGAGCGTGCGGTACGGTGTGGAAGACAACTGTGCAGGTATTCCGGTGCTGGAGACGGAATGGAGATTTCGAAATGTTACGATGAAGGAGTTTTACGAACTATATAAGCAGGTTAAGCAGGGAGAAATATCTGTATCTGACCAGATCCACAGAAAACCCCGGACATCTGTTGTGGTAAACGGTATTTAGAGACAGGAGGATAGCAGGTGGGGAAGAATTTTAAAAGAGCGGGGCTTTTTTTATGGACGGCAGGCTTGCTTTTGGCAGTGCTTTCTCTTCAGGGATGTGGAAAGGAAATGCCTGTAACCGGAGAGAGCGTTGAAACGGAAAGCATCCGGGAGAATAAAGAGGAGGACAAGAGCGAGGATTCGGAAGAAATAAATCTGAAGAAACTGGCACAGGGAGATGTACAGATACCGGTACAGGAGCTGGCAGATTATGCTTCAGGGAGGGCATTTATAGAAGAAGAGGAGCCGGAAAAAATAACTTATTCTTTGGACATGCCTCAAATCCCGGAAAGTGATGACGCTTATCTGTATCTTTTTGCCCGGGAAAGCTATCAGGAAGAGTCGGTATTGTCCGGCAGGCCTGTTGCCATATGGGGGAAGGGAACGGACTCTCAGGTCACTTTTCCCTATGATAAAAGCTATCTGTTCCGGCAGTTTGTTCCTGCGCTTCTGGTGAATGGGAAATATGTTCCAGCAGGAGGCGGCGTTTATCTGTCTAATCCGGAGCAGCTTGCCGAAAATCAGGAAGCATATCCGGACAAAGGATCAAAGAAGGGCGTTCTGCTGGACCCTACCATGCTGGGAACAAAGGAACTGACGGATCTGGAAGTGAAGCACACCATTTATAATATGCCTTTGTCCATCTTTATGGGGGAGACAACAGACGAAAACTATCCCACTATTATATATCCATATGAGGGGAAAGATTATAAGTTTAACGGAAAAGTGGTAAGCGATTATGACGGGCTGTTTTCCTATTTGACCAGTTTGGGTATGTGTTCTACGGCAGTGGTGCTGAACGACTGGAATGAGAACCATTTGGAAATGATTCATCCCAAGGCAAGGAACAAAAACAGCAACGCGTATTATTATATGTTCAATACCCAGGAGGAAGAGGGGATTAAAGAACTGGAAGCGGTGGCAAGCTTTCTCACGGAACGTTATTCCAGCGGCGAACATGGAATGGTGCATAACTGGGTGATTGCCAATGAGATCAATCAGTTTAAGGTATGGAATTATATGAAGACGAAAGATCCAATGTACTATGCCCAGGAGTTTGAAAAGGCATTTCGTATTTTTTATCAGGCGGCAAAAAGCAATTATGCCAACGCCCGGGTCTATTTCAGTATAGATCATGACTGGAACAGCAATCATGGAAGCAACAGGGATTATTTTAACGCCAGGGATCTGATCAATGCATTTAATAAAGCGGCGCTTGCCCACGGGAATTATGACTGGGGCATTGCCATACATCCCTATCCGGAACCTCTTACCCGTGTAAATTACTGGTCTCAGAAAATGGATAAGACCCCCAGAGCAGAGATTCTTACCATTATGAACTTGAATGTGTTGACAGATTTTCTGAAGCAGGAAAGTTTTCTGGATACGAAAGGAGAGGTGAGAAGCATCACCATCACAGAGCTTGGCTTTTCCTCAAAATCAGGGGAAAAACTCCAGGCGGCGGCTTTTGCCTACTGCTACCTGATCGTAGACGCCAATCCCTATATTGATGCGTTCATTTTGAACAGGCAGACAGATGCGCCGGAGGAGATGGTAAGCGGACTTGCTTTCGGAGTTTATGAGTACGATCATTCAGAAAAATATTTAAAGCAGGTCTTTCGTGATATTGATACGGAGAGAGCGGCGGAATATACGGAATTTTTGTTGAATATATTGGGGGCTGAGAGTCTGGAGGAGGCGCTTGGCTGGGCGGAGTAGATACTTGGCTGAGAGAAGCAGGCATGGTATAATTTGGTTAATTGCCAATATGCAATAAAAGTGGAAAGAAAGGAAAAAGGTTATGGGTAAAAGCGAAGAAATCAGAAAGTTGTGTGAGGAAAAGAATATCCGGATGATCGATTTTAAGATGACGGATATCGACGGCCGCTGGCGGCACATTACGATCCCGGTGGAACGGTTTGGGGAGAGTACGTTTACTTACGGGATTGGGTTTGACGGTTCCAATTACGGTTATGCGCCCATTGAAAAAAGTGACATGGTGTTCCTGCCCGATCCGGATACCGCTTATGTAGACCCCTTTGCGGAAGTACCTACGCTGACCATGTGCGGAAATGTGTGTACCATTGGAAAAGGAGAAAATAAGCCTTTTGACCAGTATCCTAAAAATGTCAGCCTGCGGGCGGTGGAGTATATGAAGGAGAGCGGCGTTGCAGACCAGATGGTGATCGGACCGGAGTTTGAATTTTATCTTTTTGACCAGGCACGTTATGAGGTTTCCCCTCAGCAGTGCGGCTACCGGATCGACACCAGGCAGGCAGATTGGAACTGCAGTTTGGATACGCCTGGAAACAACGGCTATGAAGTACCTTACAAGGGAGGATATCATGTGGCGGCTCCCCAGGATGTAGGCTATGATCTGCGCAGCAGAATGTGCATGATGATGGAGGATTGGGGAATTAAAGTGAAATATCATCATCATGAGGTTGGCGGGCCAGGTCAGATGGAGATCGAGGTAGAGCTTGCAGATATGCCTGAAATGGCGGATAATACCATGATCATAAAATATATTATTAAAAATATGGCAGCAAAGGAAGGAAAGACAGCGACTTTTCTGCCAAAGCCCATTTATCAGGAGGCAGGCAGCGGCATGCATGTGCATATGCTGTTGTTTAAAGATGGACAACCTTTGTTTTATGATGAAAACGGGTATTCGGGATTGAGCCGTACAGCACATTACTTTATGGGCGGTTTGCTGAAGCATATTGCTTCCCTGTGTGCCTTTACCAATCCATCCACTAATTCTTTCAAACGTTTGGTACCCGGCTATGAAGCACCGGTAACCATCGGCTATGCAACCTCCAACCGCAGTGCGGTAATCCGCATTCCTGCTTATGCAAAGTCTTCGGAAACCAAACGGTTTGAACTGCGCAACCCGGATGCAACGGCAAATCCCTATTATGCTTACGCGGCAATTTTGATGGCGGGGCTGGATGGAATTGAAAATCAGATCGATCCTGCCAAGGAAGGATGGGGACCTTATGACTTTAATCTTTATACCCTGTCTGAGGAGGAACAAAAGAAGATCAAAGGGCTGCCGAAATCTCTGGGAGAAGCCCTGGACGCGCTGGAAGCGGATCATGATTACCTGACAAAGGGCGGTGTTTTCCCACAAAGGCTGATCGACGTATGGGTGGCGCGGAAGCGTGCAGAATTAAAAAAACTGGAACAGATCCCGTCTCCGGCGGAATTTAAAATGTATTATGACCTTTAAGAATTTTCTTTGAACTTCAGGATCATTTCTCTGGTGAGGCTGATATGATCATCCTCCAGAGAGATCTCATCTCTGTGAAACCAGCCGGCTTCCGACAATTCGCCAGTATCCAGGGTGATTTGGTCGGAGCCGTCCAGGTCGCAGAAAAATCCCATTAACAGACTTCCGGAAAAAGCCCAGGGCTGGCTTTTATAATAGCGGATGTTTTTTACTTTTAGCCCTACTTCCTCCATCACCTCTCTTGCAACAGTCTGTTCCGCACTCTCTCCAATTTCATTAAAACCGGCAATCAATGCATAGTTGGTATAAGAACGTCCGGCATATTTGCTCATAAGAATTTTGTCTCCGTTTAAGACACCGACGATAACAGCAGGTGAGATTCTGGGGTAAACCGCATTGTGACAATGGGGACAGAAAAGCATACGCTCCCGGTGATCAGCGGTGAGATTATGCCCGCAGCGTCCGCAAAATCGGTTGTTCTGATACCATTCATAAAGATGGTGTGCCGTAATGCCGGCAAAAGCAGTATGCCGGGACAGGGCAGTTCGGAAAATGCGCACATTCTCATAGCCATAGCCGGGAAGAACTTCTTCTGCCAGCCATGGGCTGTCAGCATCTGTGCTTTCCAAACAGGGGGAGGCAGGAGATGCCAAAAAGTATTGATAGGAGTCGATGGAAAATAAATAATGATACGTACAGGGATGCCCTTTCATTTCCTTCAAAGTAGGAAACCGCAGCTTCCCCTCCGGCAGCTGAAAACGGACCAGCGCCTTATTACCATGGAACACAAGAATAAAATCATTTTCCGAAGGACTGATATCCTTATATTCATTGTGATAGATTCTGGGGTAAATATCCTGTATCATGGAATGGTACACTCTCTTTCATAAGAACTTTGGTCTCAATAAAAAAATAATTTGAACTATAATATGATGTGGGTATCAAAAGCCCTGGCTGGGGAGTGCGCCTGGCAATCTGCACAAAAAAGTTGTGCG
>CAMWCA010000005.1 GCA_947172705.1 uncultured Lachnospiraceae bacterium | reverse complement strand
AAATTCTGCTGAATTAGCGTTAATCGGCATATTCATCAAATCATCTAATGAATCCACAATTCTTTGAGCCGCCTCAGAATTATTACTTTGAATAGCAACAGATAAAAAAGTATTTCTTAATGCAATTGTCTCAAAACTTTCTCCATCTGCCGTTTGTGCACCTCCCTGGGAATCTATCGTCCCCTCAAACCCAAGCCATTCCGTTTCGCCAACCCCTCTGCTTGTATACCCATTTTCGCTTAAAATCCCGTGCAATGCACCATTTTTACAGTAATTATCCAGTTCGACTACCGTGCTGTCGCCATCTGCAACATAATCCAAAGACATTAAATTCGATAATATGATATGCGTTCCAGTTGCATAATTAAAAGAATTCTCCGAAATATTAAACCCATTCTGTACAAGGCAATTTCGAAGTTCTGCATTTTCATACCCATATTCTTGCATAAGCTGGTCAAAGCTGCCGTATTCATCACATAGCAAATAATAAATATTGGTTCCTTCTCTTCCTCCGCCCTGATTCTCCAGTTCTCCTTGCGCAGAACTATCATTTATATCAACGTTCATTTTCCGAATAATAGTAGGGGTTGCTGTGACTAAATTTACCACGATCAACCCCACATAAACTACGCAGACTACTTTTACCGCCAATAAAAATTGGGATGTATATCGCTTCGCTAAACTTCCCAACAAAATGGCTAAAATAACACCCATATAAAGCAAATGCCAGTACCTGACCTGGGGAAATACTTTTTGAATCAAAGTTAAAATAATTGAAAAATTGGTAAACAGCACTGCAAGGATGATACTGAATACACTTGCAGCGCAGACCTTCCGATACAATATATACCCCAACGCAACTGATAAAAAAGCACATATTATAAAAATAATAAAAGAGCTTACCGTTTCAGCAATACTCACTTCTTTAACATTTGCAGCATATAAAAAAACAATAAAAAAGACCCATGAGCATAGCACGGTTAACATGCAAATTAATATTTCTACTAATTTATTTTTTTTATTCTCCACTTGTATACCTCTTCTTTCAAATACTATAAATTATGAGAAAGATAAAAATCCATAAACCTAATTAATTGTACTATAGCACCGCTAAATAATCAAGAAAATTCCGTTTTTTCTTTTTCTTTTTTCATTAATTTTATATATCGATTGTACCAATTTCTTTTTCTCAAAACGTATATGTTTTGAGAAAACATATACTACATTTCAAAACAATTAGTATCTTTATAAAGAACATACAATTTATAGGATGTATTAAAAATTAATCAAAAAAGAGGACGACATAAGTGAACAAAAAAAATAGTATAAAAAAATATTCAACCTGCATATTTGCTATTCTTTTTTCATGGAATTTTTTCATTATCTTTTTATATTCTGTAAACGTTAAAGAAGTAAATATCGCAGAATCTTTGAGCTCCTTCGCTGTTTTTACAGGATGTGCTCTTTTATCATTTTTATTGGGATGTGTGCTATATCGGCATATTTGCGCTGCAAGCGTTTTCAGTATCATTCTTGCAATGTTATTTACTAATTTTTCAATTATTTTAACTTTGATCCAAAAAATATTCCCCCAAGTCAGATATTGGCATTTGCTTTATATGGATGTCATTTTAGCCATTATGTTGGGATACTTAGCCAAACGATATACTGCTCAGTTTATGCTAATAATAAAAATAGTCTGTGCAGTTTATGCGGGTTTAATAATAATAAATTTAGTCACTGCATCTCCTACGATTTTTCGAAAAATAACTTCTATCGCAAATAAAAATTCTATAGTACATAGCGAAGTTAAATCCCCAGGTAATCAAAAGGATGGAACAAATATTTACTATATACTGTGTGATGAATATGGTAGTTTTGACCAGCTCATGCAAGAGTACGGCTACGAAAATTCAGAATTCAAAGATTATTTAATGCAAAATGGATTTAATATTTCAGAAAACTCTTTTAATTATTCAAACGGGACACATATCATATTATCCAATTTAATGTCTTTAGATTATGTTGCAAATAACGATAGTACAGTAGTTGAACTGGAAAATTATTGTAAGAACGGAGTATTGCACAACATTTTAAGTGAAAATGAGTATACAAGCAGAGGAATCGGGGAAACAGAATGGCTTGGTTTTGAGGGAACGATAGATTCCCAGGGAGGTGCACAAACTGCAGATGGAGAAAGCTTTGAGATTATCGCATTAAAAAATACTTTTTTATTTATAAGTGCTCAAAAAAATAATACAGCAGCAGCGCAAAAAATTATTGATACACTTACCGACTTACAAACCATGACTATTAACCCATATTCATCTGAATTTGTCATGATCTATATAAAGGCGCCTCATCATCCATATTATTTCAAAAGTGATGGGAGTATGAATATGCCAACTGACTATTTTAATCAAGACGGAACAAATTCGGAAAGTTATCTTGGAGAAATTGAATGGCTAAACAGTCGTCTGAAAGAGGGAATTAACCACATTATTAAAGATGATCCTGAGAGCATTATTATCCTGTGCTCTGATCACGGAAATCGTTTCGGAATCACGCATAAGAGTTTAAGCGAAAAAATTTTAAATGCAATTTATTATAAAGGTGAGGCGCATGAAGATATAAAGGATCTCTCAGGTATTAATACCATAAAATATGTATTGAATCATGAAATGGAAACTGACCTGGAATATACAGATGATCCGAAATAAAGGAGAATAAAAAATGTCGAAACAAAAAAATAAGCTATTTATAGGTGTCGCAATTCTACTTTTTATAATTTTAGTATATGTCTCACTAAATAAATGCGTAGCGCATTTTTTAAATGAAGAGCTACAGTTAAAAAAGATAGATTTTGAAGATTATAATTGTGATACCCACGTGTTTTTATATATGAATCCCTTCGAATATTTTGAAGATGATAATCTATTTGAAACAATGCGCTGTACTGGCTGGGCTTTTATCCCATCCTCGGAAGATAATGCTGATACGCATACCTTTCTTATACTTAAGGGGAAAAAAGGATCTTATATTACAGCAGATTGCGGGGGATTTTATGATGAAATTCATAATACTCTCAAAGAATGGAAAGACATCCCCGGAAGTTTCAATCAATTTTGGGCAGATTTTTCAACTATAAATTTGCCAGATGATATTTACGATATTTATATCTACATCGAAGATGGTAAAAAAACAAAGGGCATTTCACAAACCAACTATGCATTTAAAAAGAAAGGTATACATCTATATAACTATACTCCCCATTGTAACATTATCCCCAATTTCAGTATACCCGAAACAGAAGATAATGCCGTCAATGGATGGGTAAATGTTGCCTGCGAACCAGAATATGTGCAAGTCAGCGGATGGGCAACTTTAGATTCCATTCCCCCTGAAGATACCAAATATTTTGTACTATTTAAAGGAAATAATGGTTCAAGCGTTACCGTTGAAGCAATTAAAACATGCAGAACAGACGTTGTGCGTACATTAAATGATCCATTATATACTGAGTCCGGATACTGTTGTGGTATAGAAACAGAACAATTACCAGACTCCGCCGGAACTGTTTCTCTGATCATCCAATATCAAGATAAATATTATCAATCTGGCTCTCAGGAATTTTCATTATCTCAGCAATAAATAAGCCATTTTACACGGTGTTAAAAATAAAGTTGAAATGGAGGAAGAGTGAATATAATATGAATATTGCAAAATCAGAAAGAAGTAACAATTTCGGGCTGATCAGGCTAGTTGGGGGGGGTGCAGTAATTATAGGACATATGTATGTGCTGACAGGACAAAGTGCGCCCATCCTTATGTGGAGCCCTGTCCATGGATTTGGGGTGGCATGCTTTCTTTCTATTGGCGGATATTTGATCACAAAAAGTTGGATGCGCCAGCCGCAATTTTTGCCTTATATTGTAAAAAGAGTGTTTCGCATATTTCCAGCATTAATTGCCTGTATATTACTGACTGTATATGCCGTGGGACCCTTAGTAACAAGCCTTTCTATGAAAGAGTATTTTTCAAATCCTCTTATTAAACACTATTTGAAAAATTGCTTTCTTTTTATAAACTATTCATTGCCAGGTGTGTTTGAAAACAATATTGCATCCAGAGCGGTTAATGGTTCTCTTTGGTGCTTGCCAGTTGAATTTTTATTGTACTTAATAATTCCTGTTTATCTTAGTATAGGGAAAAGATTGCCTGCTAAATTGCAGAAATGGTACTATGGAATCTGTACGTTACTTGTTATTGCAGCAAGGGTAATATGGTATTATTGGACATGCAGTGTTACTAATACTTTTGTTGCACCATCGTATAGCGTGCAATTTATGATAGATTTTCTTTCTACTTCATTAGAGATTATTCCATATTTTTTTGTGGGTAGTTTTTTGGCCGCCTGTCAAATGGAGAAAATTTTAAATATACAGATGGCAGTTATTTTAATTTGTATTGCGGCTGCTCTTGCTCATTTGCCGGCACCATTTTGTTACATAGCAGCATATTTTTGTGTTCCATATGTGGTTTTATCTCTGGCATTAGTGAAGAACCCTATTTTTGCGATGCTAAATAAGAGGGATATTTCATATGGGATGTTTCTCTTTGGATTTGTAATTCAGCAAACGTTAATTCATGTTTTTCTTCAAAAAGGATATACCATCAATGTTTGGATACTGATGGTGCTGTCTATTATTCTTTCATCGGTTATGGGTTTTCTCACAGATATATTTATTGAAAAACCCGTAAGAAAAATTGTAGAAAAATTATTGAAAAAATGAGATAAGCCATTTATCAGTTCCCAAAGGAGCTGACCGCGCTATTATTGTACCGCCAGTCAGCTCCTTAAATAAAAATATTTTTATTGTATTCTTTGATCAATAATCTCTTCTTTTACTATATCTGTAAATTTTAATGCCCCATTATAATTCAAATGATCAGCATTCACAAAAAACTGCGGGTACTGAGCAAACCTTCCATCGTCTGAATAATCATAGTATTCAACATCATTCTGCTCAGCAATCTCCTCTATTCGCATATAAAAATCATCTAAAAAATCTTGCCCTATTCTTTCTTTATATTCATGGGTATATGGAGTTGTTATGAGTACAGGCTGTATATCCCTGCTCTTGCAAAATGTAATAAGATCTGTTAATGCTTTATACTCTTTTTTATTTACTTTCTTATTGCTTATAATATTTCCATTCGTAACATAATGTCTTTCGTATGCTTTCTGGGCATTATCTTCTAAATCACCTGTCTCCGCTGCATTTTGATACCAAAACTTTTGATAAACTTCTCCTGTCTGTTTTCCCTCTACAAATGTTTTCAATACTTCTTCATCATTAATTACTGGAAAAACATGATGTTTTACATCCTCTTTCCAATTATATTCCTTGATCAAATGAGGGGGAAGAATCTTATAATACCTTCTATTTGTACTTTCGAATATTTCCTGCTCTTCTTCATCCTCCCCATAAATTGAAAAAAAGGACACCGTAATAAACATAATTCCACCGTCCGCAAGATAATCTTCATAATTACAAACTAAATTATAATCATATGAAAGCTTTTGACTTGTCAAAGCAAAATTAAAACAATTATATTCCTTCCCCAATTCCTCATAATTAAATCCATATAATCCATGGCTATTGCCTGTATTGGAAATTATAATTTCGGGTTTTATATCTTCAAATTTCACAATCCCTTCATTATCGCAAACATTTTTGGTCAAGTACAATTTGTTGCATAAATTCAGGGTCAAGGATAATAAGGCTAAGAAAACAGCCACCTTCACAAGCAGCTTTATCCTAGAATTGGAAATATACAAATTCTACACCCCCTTTACGTGAAAATAGCAGTATACATAACACAAAAAACAAATATACTCCCCATCTTACTATTACGGGTAACTTTTTGATATCCCCTATATCCATACCATGATTCTGTAAAACATCCACTGCAAATAAAATAGTGACTGATATTATTAGCTGAATATTTTTATACATATTCAGGCCAATTCTCTGATACCCTTCAAAAACATATTGTTTAAACTGCATTATGTTGTCAGTAATATGGAATACGATATATCTTGCATCTTCCAACGTATTGCTTCTAAAAAAAATCCACGCAAAGCAACATATAAAAAATGTAACTACAACACCAACGCTTTTATATACCCAGCCTTTCCGTTTAATCTTTATGTTTCCTTCAATTATTTCAGCTACCCCGTTTACCCCCCCCCCCATACAATATATGTCAAATCCGCACCATGCCACAAACCACTGATCAGAAAAACAATTAACAAATTTATATTTTTCATTATCTTCCCTTTACGTCCGCCGCCAAGTGGAATATATATATAATCTCTTAACCACTGTGATAACGAAATATGCCATCTTTTCCAGAACTCGTGCATAGAGCTTGCTAAATATGGCGCATTAAAATTTTTCATCAACTCAACACCAAACAATTTTGCGCTGCCTATTGCTATATCCGAATATCCTGAAAAATCACAATAAATCTGTATTGCAAACATAATAGTCGCAATTACTAATGTAAAACCTGTATACGCAGTTACATTACCATAAACAGTATCCACGTATACTGCTAATTCATCTGCAACTACCATTTTCTTAAACAATCCCCATACAATGAATATCATTCCATTTGTTATCTGCTCATAATCAAAATCATGCTTTTTCTTAAATTGCGGAATTATATTCTCTGCTCTTTCTATTGGACCCGCTACCAATTGCGGAAAAAACGTTATATATAAGGCATAATTTAATATGTCTTTTTCCGCCAGAACACTCCCCTTGTATACATCTACTACATAGCTAATTGCCTGGAAAATGTAAAATGATATCCCAACAGGTAAAATAATATTAAAGCAATCAATTCCGATCTTAGATTTATCCGTGTTAGCGATGTCAAAAATAATATTAATGAAAAAATTAAAATATTTAAAAATAAATAATGTAAAAACCAATATTGTAATGCCGCCAATTAAAATTTTTTTCTTATTTTTAGTGTTCTTGCTAATTAATTTCGCCGTTTCATAAGATATCAAAGTAATACCCACAATTAGAAACAAATATTTTACATTCCAATAAGAATAAAAAACATAACTTGCAACAAGCAGCAATACCCTCTGCCATCTTTTATCCAAAAAATAAAATAGAAAAAATACAAAAGCCAGGAAAAATATATATTCTATAGAATTAAATTCCACTTTCTCCATTCTCCTATCTTATTTGGTTTTGATACATCATCGCCACATCATACACACTAATATGCTGCATATATGATTTATGCTTTTCTCTGACTACTACAAGTGCATCATCTAATTCTTTTTGACGTTTTTCATTAATTAAACGAACGTGTGGTACGCGATAAATCGATGTTGTTTTTTCTATGCAGTCAAAGTCTGTATATAATGAATACCTTACCCACAAATCCCAATCTTCCAGCGAATCCAAACTTTCATCAAATCCCCCATGCTCTTCAAACAAACTCTTTTCAAACATAATACATTGAATCGGAATATAATTATGGTAACACAATTCAATTTTCTCAAATCTCGTTTTATGGATTCCTAAATAATCATAAACTTTATAAATATATGGATCTTTGCTTTGTACTTCTATTGGCGTTTCAAATGCAAATGCATAAGCAGCTTTATTGTTCGATTGCTCCAGGGTCTTAACTAAAACCTCAACATGATCTGCATAAAAAAGATCATCATCATCCAAAAAATTCAAGTATTGACCATGTGCTATCTCCATCGCTCTGTTTCCTGCATTCGAACGTCCAACTTTATCCCCTGTGGCAAAGTAAAGAATATTCATATCCGCAAACTCTTCTTGAATCATTGTCCCTGCACATTCCTGCCCATCCTCTACCACCACAATCTCCATGTTAGGATAAGTCTGATGCCTTAAAGAGATCAATGTTTCCCTGAGCACTTGTGGTCTTCCACAGGTTCTTACTATAATAGACACCAATGGTTTCTTCTCTGAAAATTCATTAACATAAAATGCCCCGTCTCTGATTGCTTCATAATCATATCCTATAAACTTGGCAACTTTATGCTTTTCGCTCCCACAACATCCTCTTCTCATAAAATATAATATTTTACCAAAATGCTTTATATATTTACCCAAAAGAAGTTTTTTAGAGTTAGGGAATGCTGCTGGTCCCATCATACATTTCCAAAACAGGCAATGCCCTGCCAGCACTTCATGTATTCCTCCGAAGCGATATCTCAATAAAAGATTGTTTATAACACTGTTTATGTATTGATTTGGTTTTATTTCTCCGGCTTCCTGATAGGAATAATGTTTGATTGTTGCCTTAGGCGTATACCTCAGTTTATATCCAAAACTGCGGATTCTCCAACTCAGATCGACATCTTCAGCATACATAAATATCGCGTCGTCAAATCCCTTAACCATTTCAAAAATACTACGTCTGACCGCAAAGGCTGCTCCACTGCTCCACGAAATTTCATGTGTTAAAGGATCGTACATTTTAGGATGCTCGTATGGGAACTGGCGAAGTTCCCACAAAGCGGACTGCTCATCTGATCTCTGAATTTCTTTCTCCAACTGTGACAATGTATCAGGATACAGTTCCGTATCTATATTAAAGAAACATAATATTTCGTCTGTACCCTGTCTGGCGCCAAGATTGTTACCGCCGCCAAATCCCAGATTTTTCTTTGATTCAATTATTTCAAAATCCTTTATTATGGGTAAACACTTTTCCCTTACATTCTCCAATTCCCTTACCGTGCCATCAGTCGACCCATTATCAACAACATAAACAGAAACCTTGCTCAAATCATATTCAGAATCTAATAATGATTCAAAACATTTTTTTATCCATTTTTCTGAATTATATGAAACATATACTATATCCATAACTATCTCCTAATTGTATATTCTATAAAACATCTGAAAACTGAGGTCTTAATCTTTTAAAGGAATAAATGCCCAATATTAGAATTACTACTGTAACCCCCCAAAAGTAAACAGCATACACAGGATTTTCCCAAAACCACTGCTTATAAACAAAACACTTTCTATATCCCTCACATATGTAAAAAGCCGGATTCAGCTTTAAAATAAATTGTACGCTTGGAGACATATTTTCTGGTGACCAAATAATTGGCACTGCCCAAAACCCTACCTGCAAAACAACTGCCACTATGTTATTAACATCGCTGGAGAAAACTGCTAAAGACGAGAGCAAAAGCGACAACCCCAAAACCAAAGCCACCAGACAAAGCAAATAATAAATCACCTGCAAATTGTAAATACTGGGTCTCCATCCATATACCCCAAAAATAATAATTGCAAGTACTATGAAAAATAAATGCACATACAACGATGATAATATTTTTATCACCGGTAATAATTCCACTTGAAATTTCATCTTTTTTACAACATAACTATATTCTCTTAAGCATCCGCAAGCAGAAGTAAGCGCATCTGAAAAAAAATTCCATGCAATAAACGCCGGAATATAAAACAGCATAAAGGGAATATCCCCTACAGAACCAGCTCGCAATCCTATTTCGAATACATACCATAACACTAAAATTGTTATTAGGGGTATCGCAAACGCCCATATGGCTCCCAACAATGAATTTGCATATTTTGATTTAAAATCATTCTGTGAAAGTTCTAAAAAACTTTTTCTTTGGTTCACTAATTCCTTCAACATTAATTTTGACCTCTTACTACTCTTTTTTTGTATAAATCTCCAACCAGATGGTTAAAGCTTTGTAACTCATTATCAAGACATTCTATCGCATCTTTTAATTCTTTAATGTCTTTATCCCGATGTTCAATTACACTTTTCAATTCGCTAATGTCTTTATCCCGATGTTCAATTACACTTTTCAATTCACTAATATCTTTATCTCGCTGTTCAATCACAAGCTTTGATTCCTCAATATCGTTTATTTTTCTGTTAATTTTCTCCCCGAGATCTTCTGTAATTTTCAATTTTTCTTTTTGAAATTCCTCATCTAAAAACTTATCAGGCAAGCGTTCCAGCGAGAAGGTAATGTCAATCTTATTAACTTCTTCCCCCTCTTCACAAAGATATTCATAATTAGGGTCACTGGTTAAAAAAATATCGTCTTCTTCACTTAAACTGGAATTTACAGCTATTAATTTTCTCTCAACATCATTTACCTTAAATTCTAATATCTTACATTTTACAAATGCGCCTTCTATTGGATCAATTCTGATCTTCAAAATATCATGACTCTTTAAAATCTTATCTGTAAACTCAAGTTCTACTTCCTGCCTCTGTTTCCAAAATTCATAGGTTTGATGCAGGCAATTTTCTTCCAGATACCCCTCCCCAAAGTCTAAGTAGATATTGGTCATCTCCATTGAAGAAGACCGATATAAACCGTATATATCATAATGCCCTGTCAAAGCAAAAAAATCATTTGCTCCAAATTCATAAACCGTTTGCAGTCTTTCTGCTGTTTCTTTCTCATTCAGTAATTCAAACAACAATTGAAAGCCATACGCTTTTACATAATTAGGCGTATTTTCCTGCAGACAGATTCTTGCGAATGCATAACGGTTTATAAATTCATCTTTATTGGAAAACGCTTCCGCCTCAGGAAAAACGCTTAAAAAGTCATCATATTTTTTAAGATCCAAAAACTGTTTCAATATTAAATTTATTTCAATGGAAGAACGAACGCTTGTCCCTTTTCGATATCCGCTCGTATTATTTTCATTTTCTCTTATTCTAAAATTTGACAGCTTTTCTTCAATAATATATATATTACTGTTTAAGCAAAGCCGAATCCAAATATAAAAATCCGGAATTTGTCGTAAGCCTTTGGGAAATAACCGATATTTCTCATATGAGTCACGCCTGATTAGCACACTGGGATGACATAAGCAATTCCCCTCATAAAAAAAATGCCTAAGCCACTGAAATCTATTTTCTTTGTTTTTCACATTAAACACATCATAAGAATTATTCTCATATTTGTTCCCATACTCATCAACGATGTTCACATGTGTAAACACCGCACTTACTTCGTTATGATGATCCAGATAATCTACCTGCTTTTGCAATTTTTTCTTTTCCCAAAAATCATCTGAATGTGCAATTGCTACATATTCTCCCTGAATGAAATCCGGAATCAAATATTCGAACCAGCCGCATCCACGATTAACTTTACTCGCAATTACCTTTATTCTTGGGTCGCTGTACGACTTAATTATCTCCACAGAGTTATCTGTTGAACAATCGTCATATATAATTAGCTCAAAATCCTGAAAAGTTTGATTCAGAACACTGTCAATTGATTTTCTAATATATTTAGCATGATTATACGAAGTAAGAATTACAGTTACTTTCATCTTATACCTCTACATTCTGTTTCCATCCAATTTCATATGCAACACTATCACATGTCAGTAAAAGTGATACTTCATAGTTCCCTTTAACAAGATCATTGATCGGGATCATAATTTCTATACCCGTTCTTAAATATTCTTTTCCATATGCCTTTTGTACATCACTACGTTCTTTCAGTAAAAATCTTTTCCTATAATAGTCTACATCATTCCTTTTTAAAATTACTATCCCTGCAGAATTCTGATCCTTCTTATTTTTATGAAACATCCACCCCCAAATACTGATAAATCCGTTTTGCTTTTCCAATCCATCAATATTATATTCTATCTCATTATTTCCTTTGGTCACCTCAACTCTTGGCAAGTCATTTTTAAACATCTGTTCCAGGTTACTCTCAGTATACCCTTCATATTTTGACACAACATATAATACGGATGTTTTTGTAAACGCATTATCCCAACTGTCTTTCCTCCCAAACCACTTATATCCTAATTGACAGACTTTAAAGCCTGCCTCTGAAAGCCTGTCAACAAAACCGGTTTTCGAATATTTTCTCACATGATCTTCCTGACCAAATCGACGTATATTTTCTTCTGGGCTGCATCCATACTCTTCATCAATTTCCTCTTGTTCTAAGTCAATGGGAACCAAAAATATTCCAAGCCCTCTATCAGAAAGGATTCGATAAAACTCTTTCAATGCCTTTTTATCATCCTTCACATGTTCTAATACATGACAGCATATGGTAATATCAAACTTTCCGTCCTCTATTTTTTCCATATTCTGAATATCAAGGCAATAGTCCACATCTTTCATATATAAATCAGCTGTCTTATACACAGCAAATGGATACCTTTCAGAAAAGAATCTTTTTATAGCACTGCTCGGTGCTATATCTAAAACATTTAACGCAAGATTTTCATTACCTAATATTCTTCCTAAGAAATCTGCACAAATTCTGTCTCGATCAGTTGCACCGCAATTTTTACATACATACTTCTTTTCGTTTAGCATTTCCAACTTTCCAGAGACATATCCATATTTTTTTTGTTCTTCCCTGAAACACGGGTTTATTGGCAAATAAATATTCCCTTTTTCTCCACATATACAACATTTTCTTTTCATCATATTCTTATACCATAGAGTTACATTTAGCAACATTTATCTTATTGGGTATATATACCTTATTCCACACTTTTGCATCATTTTCACTTACCTCAAACACTTTTACATTTTCTACCAAATCATGAAATACTGCCGTTGTCCTAGAAATAGGGCTGGATACTACTGCTGTGAGATTATACGCCCCTGCCATTAATGGCAGTCTTGTAACATATTCGACACAAAATATATCATTTATTTTCCCTGTTAAGTATTGAACATTTTCCAAACGCATATCTGATCCAATAATCTGAGTATTTTTTGCGTCTTTTATATGATACCCTACCTGAACGCCAGATAAATTTTTATAAAATTGAACATAAAACTTTAAATGTATTTGCTGGTTATATTTAAACTTATCCTGTGTATTTCCCTCTTCATCTAAAAGCTCCACCCTGATAATTTTTGCCTCTCCATCCCCTTCTCTGAATCTCTGAACTTGTTTTTCAAATTCCTCATCCTTTATCGCTTCCAAAGGAACCGGTGTATCAGAAGTTTCAGGATCTGCTTCTTCGTGCGTCATACCCTTTTGCAAAGAGATGTTTTCCTGATTCATCTTTTCTCTTGCCCTTCTTAAATATATATCTGCAAGCTGCGGCGCCGGTCCCTCATGAATGATTTTTCCATCTTCCAGGTATATACATCTCTCACATAACTGTTTTACAGCATCCATATCATGAGTAACAAACAATACTGTGGCTCCCTGCTTCATAATTTGGATCATCCTTGCCATACATTTAGCCTGAAAAGCAGCATCCCCAACAGAAAGCGCTTCATCAACAATTAATATTTCAGGTTCCACACTTACGGCAACCGCAAATGCCAGCCTTACAAACATTCCGCTTGAATAATTTTTAACTGGCTGATTGATGAAATCACCTATATCAGCAAAATCCAATATATCCGGAACCCGTTTCGCCATCTCATCCCGTGGAATACCATTTAATGAGCCTGATAAATAAATATTCTCTATTCCCGTGTATTCCGGATTAAAGCCTGTTCCAAGCTCAAGTAACGCAGATATTTTACCATTGATTTCAACCGTACCGCTTGTTTGCGTTAAAACACCTGTTATTATTTTTAAAAGCGTAGATTTTCCACTGCCATTTTTCCCAATAATTCCAACTATTTCTCCTTTTTTAATACTGAATGATATTTCTGACAGCGCATTAAAATCCTTATGTTGCTGCTTGCAAAAGGGAAATAGACCCTCTAATATTCTTCTCTTATTACTCTCATATAATCTATAGGTTTTGGTCAATTCTTTGACAATAATTGCATTGTCCTTCATCACTTTAGCCCTCCACTTTTTACAGGCATTTTCACCAGAAACAAATTTAATATCTATAACCTCATGCCACCATCTACCTGAATAGTCGTTCCTGTAACATAACTGGACAAATCAGACGCTAAAAATAGCGCCACATTTGCAATTTCCTCTGGCCTGGCAAAACGTCCTAACATTGTCTGCGATGCATATTTATCCAATAATTCTTCCGAAACAGACTTTAACATATTAGTCAATGTGTATCCAGGTGCAATTGCATTAACACGTACGTTTCCTCCTTTGTATGCAAACTCCCTGGCCCAGCTCTTTGTCATTCCAATCACCCCTGCCTTAGTTGCTGCATAATTTGCCTGTCCCATATTTCCATAAATTCCCACAACACTGGATACATTAATAATGGAACCTCTCTTTCTGCTCTGCATATGAGGTCCAAATAGCTTGACCATATTCCAAACACCTTTTAAATTGACGCTTACAACATCGTCAAATTGTTCCTCACTCATATTACTCGTAAGAGAATCCTTCGTGATACCTGCACAATTTACTAATACATCCACATATCCATATTTTTCAAGAATATGCCCATAACATGCTTCACACTCTGAATATTTTGCAACATCTATCCTATAATAATCAACTCCATCAAGAGCATTCTGATCATATTGGCAATCTACACCAATAACATCCGCCCCATTTTCCAAAAATATATGTGCAATTTCTTTTCCAATTCCCGATGCTGCTCCTGTAATTACAGTAATTCTATCCTCAAGCACAACGTCTTCCTTTCTCACACAGGTCTCTCACCTTGTGATATCAAAAATTCTGATTCTTTGTCTAACAGTTTATTGTTTCTATCCTTTATTTTCCGACAGGGTATTCCTGCATAAATCGCCCAGCCTTTTAATGAAGCATTTACCAGCGACATACTCCCAACAGCCGCTCCTTCCTCTATTATGATATTAGGCATTATACTAGATCCTGTTCCTACAATCACATGTCTTCCTAATACTACTTTTCCTCCGGTGACATGGCGAAACTCGTCAGATACGGTAGGATTTGTCAAATACTCGCCGGAATAATCATCACTGTCTGCATAAATTACACATCTTGATGATAAACCCGAAAAATCATTCATCACAATGCCTGACTTTCCACCAAATAAAGCACAATAAGCGGCAATATGAATGTAACTGCCAAGTATAATATTTCCACTTAAAATACAAAAATCATCAATTCTTACATGGTCTCCGATCGAAATATCTTTAGCGCCATAAATACTTGCCTTGCGGCTAATTAGAACATCTTCACCTATTGTTCTAAAACCTATCTCTTTTAATTCTTCCTTTGAGTAAAAACTGCTCAACCTGTTTCTCCTTATTCAAATTATGATATACAAAACAACACCAACTCTGTGGGCATTTTTGAATGCGTACGCAGATAAAATCTATACTCCGGATTCAATTTGTGAATATACTCCGGGATCGTAATTAAATCTTCCTTTTTATGATATACACATATTGCAAGCCTCGGTTTATTCTCCATGATCTGTTTTCTTGCTCCACGAAGTGCTTCCAATTCACTTCCTTCAACATCCATTTTAATAAAAGTAGCTTTATTTTCACCAAGTACATTATCGATCGTATCAACATCTATTATTACATTACCATTTTCTGATATTGCTGATGCTTCCCCATCGCCTTCCGCAAAATATAATTTATCTTTTCTTGAAAATGCGCCTTTTAGAACTGGTATTATGCAATGGTCATTTTTATATTTTTCCACCATTACATTAAAGTTTACCGGATCTGGTTCCCATGCATACACCTCATACTCTTCCACAACTCCTTCAGGCATTTTATCCAAAAATTCTGCTACCGTATCTCCTGTATAAGCGCCACAATCTACAAGGCATTCCTTCTTATTCCAAACCATTAGATCTTCCAAAAAATATTGCGGATCACTCCAGGCACTGGGCTCAAATTTGATATCCTCCCCTGTCAGCCTCCCCAGCATATGTGCATACAAACACTCTCTTGACTCATCATCTTCCAGTTTTTCATACAGCTCGTCGAGTTTTTCAGCCTGCTCCTGATAAAATCCATAATCCAATAAATAATCATCCCTGATACCAAGGCTGATTGGAATTACCTCCTTTATTTCCTTTCTCTCAAATTGGCTCAAATCAAGGAGACTCCTTGCCATTCCTAAAACCAATATAACATCATTTTTCTTTTCGATCTCATGCTCAAAACATAAAACCGGCTTTCTGTTTCCGCCTACATTAACATATTGATTCTCAGTATAATATTTCTCATTTACCCAAAATTCTTCAAATTCAATTCCACGTGTCAGCAAAATTTTCCCCAACCACTGTGCACGGTCTCCTGCTCCAAATATGGCAATATGTTTTTCTGCCTTCAAGCCTTCTAATACCCGCACCACATAGTCATGATTTAAATTGGGTTTCAGTCTTTCACTTAACTTCATCGACTTTCTCCTTGTCCTGCTCCAAAAATTCTATTCCCTTTACTACTTAATATTATATCACATATTTTATCTACATTTTCTACACTCAAGTCTGCAAATATAGGCAACGTCAAGACTCTCTGTGAAATATATAACGCTATCGGCGTTGCATTCACATCGTATTTTCCATGAAAACAATCGTATGTGTTTGTCAATGGATAGAAATATTTTCTGGCAAAAATATTTTCTTTTTCCAAAGCGTCAAACACATCGTTTCTCGTTGATCCAAAAATTTTTTCATCAAAAATAACAGGAAAATATGCATAATTATACTCTACATTTTCCTGCTGTTTCATAAGCCGTATTCCTTTAACATCCCTCAGCCTGCTCAAATAATGTTCATAAACGCTTTTCCTTTTCGCTATTTCCTCATCAACATAACGAAGGTTACAAAGCCCCATGGCAGCTTGAAATTCATTCATCTTTGCATTTGATCCAACATAATCTACCTTTTCTGGACCACGAATCCCAAAATTTTTCAGACGATATAATTCCAGCCCCAATTCGTCCTCGGGAAAGCAGATTACACCGCCTTCAATTGTGTTAAATACTTTAGTAGCATGAAAGCTAAACATGGAAGCATCTCCAAAATTGCCTACCCCTAATCCTTTATACGACTCTCCAAACGCATGCGCCGCATCATAGATAACTTTTAAACCATATTTCTTAGCTAATTGATCTATTTTTTCTATGTCACAAATATTCCCGTAAACATGAACAGGTATAATCGCAGACGTCTTATCAGTTATAAGCATTTCTATCTTTTCTACATCAATCGTGTATGTCTCTGAATTAATGTCACAAAAAACAGGTGTTAAACCATTTCTCACAATAGCATGAGTAGTTGAAGCAAAAGTAAATGGAGTGGTTATCACTTCGCCCGATAAACCCATTGCCTGTATCACCAATTCCAAAGCCAAATGTCCATTTACCATTAGGGATACATTTTTTACTCCCATATATTCTCTAAGTCTTTTTTCCAGTTCATTATGCTTCACTCCCATGTTTGTAAGCATATGAGATTCCCAGAGTTCTCTTATTTCCTCTACATACTCTTCCAGCGGCGGCATTGATGCTCTCGTAACAAATATTTTTTCGTTCACGACTATATCACCTTTCTCCCCACAAGATCCTTCTTAATAATATTTTCAAGTATCGAACATAAGCCTTTTGTTTATATTCCTCTAGAATATACCTCATCTCCAAATTCATATCACCTACATTTGTATTTAATACGTAATTTGGGAATTTGGCATATACTGCTTCATTGCACTTATTCAAATAATCACCACGATCTTTCTTCTTATTTCTCATATAAGGAGTAAAGTAACATGAAGTATTTTCATTTACATACGTGAAATTTGTTCTGGTTGAATATCTGACCCAAAGATCCCAATCTTCCAACGCATTTAGCTTGCTATCAAATCCGCCTAACTCTACATACAGTTCTTTATGAAACATAATACTTTGAATCGGAATATAATTGAATGTATACAGCAACAATCTGTTAAACGGTTGATGATATCTGTTTAATCTTCTTTTTACAGTATATTTATAGGGATCATCAGATATAATATTGATTTGTATTTCTTCTGCATTACTATATGCCGCCAAATTTTTACTATTTATTAACGCGCCAGTCAATCTGCTAATATGTCCCGGCAGCAAAAGATCATCATCATCTAAAAAATTTAAGTATTCGCCGTCTGCCAGTTTTAAAGCTAAATTTCCCGCTTCAGACCTCCCCACTTTATGACCTGTGGCTCTATAAATATAATTCAAATCTGAATACTCTTTTTTTAATATATCTTCAGACCTGTTTTCTCCATCTTCCACTACCACCACCTGTATGTTTTTATAGGTTTGGCTTTTTACACTATTCAATGCATGTTTTAATACGTCTGGTCTTTGACACGTTCTTATTAAAACTGAAACTAATGGCTGACTCATTCCCTCCTCCAATATAACATGGCTTTCATATCAAACAATATATAACTGTCATACCTTGTAAGAATATCACGTTTTATTACTATATGCAACTTCTATTGCATTTCCGCATCTGCCAATAATACTCATAATTACCTCATTTTTTCAATAAGATTTTCACCAGTTTTCCTACAGGTTTCTCAATAAATACCTCTGTAAGGAGACCCATAACCGCTGATAGAATAACAGACAGCACCATCAATATCCAAACATTGATGGTATATCCTTTTTGAAGAAAAACATGAATCAACGTTTGTTGGATCACATATCCAAAGAGAAACATCCCATATGAAATATCCCTCTTATTTAACACCGCAAAAACAGGTTTCTCCGCTAATGCCAAAGATAGAACTACATATGGAACACACAAATATCCTATTACATAGCAAAACGGTGCTGACAAACGAGCAGAGGCAGCTGCAATACAAATGAAAATAACTGCTATCTGTATATTTAAACTTTTCTCCATCTGACAGACAGCAAAAAAACTACCTACAAAAAAATATGGAATAATCTGCAAAGAAGTGGAAAGAAAATCTATCATGAGCTGCACTGGATATGATGGTGCAGCAAGCGTATTAGCAACACTGCATGTCCAATAATACCATATTACCCTTGCTGCAATAACAAGTAATGTACAAATTCCATAATACCACTTCTGCAATTTAGCAGGCAATCTTTTCCCTATACTAAGATAAATAGGAATTATTAAGTACAATAAAAATTCAACTGGCAAGCACCAAAGAGAACCATTAACAGATCTGGTCGCAATATTATTTTCAAACACTCCCGGCAGCCAATAGCTTACAAGAAGAAAACAATTTTTCAAATATTGCTTAATAAGCGGGTCCGAAAAATACTCTTCTATAGAAAAACTTGTTACCAAAGGTCCCACTACATATACTGTCAGTAATATACAAGCAATTAATGCTGGAAATATACGAAACACTCTTTTTACAATATAGGGCAAAAATTGTGGCTGGCGCATCCAACTTTTTGTGATCAAATATCCGCCAATAGACAAAAAGCATGCCACCCCAAATCCATGTATTAAATCCCACATAAATGTTGGCGCGCTTTGCCCTGTCAGTACATACATATGTCCTACAATTACTGCAACCGCCCCAATTAACCTGATCAGCCCGAAATTGTTACTTCTTTCCTGTTTCATAATTTTTTCCTTTGCAATATATTTTTTAGCTTAAATTATAAATATTTTTTTACCTTCTTCAAATTATCCTGTTCATAAGTTTTCCAGCGGGTCTCTCAATAAATCTTTCCATCAGAAATCCCATTGCCACTGAGAAGCCAACTGACAATAGGATCAAAAACCAAATATGGATCGCATATCCCTTTTGTATCGCTATATGGATCAAAATCTGCTGGATCACATGTCCTGAAAGAAACATGCCATAAGAAATGTCCCTTTTATTAAATACTGCCAAAACAGGTTTCTCCGCCATTGAAAACGCCAGTACAACATACGGGATCAATAAGTATTCCGCTATATAGCAAAAAGGCGTTGATAAGTAAAACAAAGCGGATGCGACCATCACTGCAACAACTGCAATCTGTATATTTAAAAGTTTCTCCAATCTGCCAGCTGCCAATAAGCAACCCACGAAGAAGTAAGGAATAATTCTTATGGTGTTGCTAATCAACCCAATGATAACCTGCGAAAAATATGAAGTTTCCACAAATATACCATTACCGCAAAACCAAGTGTCCCAGATCACCCTTGCCAAAATCATAAACAGTGTAATCATCCCATAATACCATCTCTGAGATTTCGCTGATAGCTTCATCCCAATGCCAACATAAACAGGAACCACCAAATACATTAAAAATTCAACCGGCAGACACCATAGGGAACCGTTCACAGCGCTGGATGCAATATTATTCTCAAACACCCCCGGCAGCAAATGATTAATATATAAAACGCCGTTTAATAAATATTTCCAGGTCAAAGGACTGGAAAAATACTCCCTCAGCGGAATACTTGTCATTAAAGGTCCCACTACAAATACCGTCAGCAATACGCAGGCAATTAGCGCAGGAAAAATTCGAAAAATTCTTTTTACAATATATTCCTTAAAAACCGGTCGGCGCATCCAGCTTTTGGTAATCAGGTACCCGCTTATGACAAAAAAAACCGCTACGCCAAATCCGTGGATCGATTCCCACATAAACATTGGCGTTGGCTGTCCTGTCAGCACATACATATGCCCCCAAATGACCATAACCGCACCGACTAATCGCATAATACCAAAATTATTATCTCTTCTCATTTGCCCCATATTGCACGCTTCCTCTCTGCTTTATCGGTGATCCGCTTATACTTGATTGGAATTTTCTCCTTTACTATATACTTTGAGATATAATTTTGCAAGCCACTGGGGCCAAAACCTGCACAGCATTTCATAGTCCTCTCTGTTCCGCTCTCTGTCATGAATCAGCGCCGATGTTTCAGACTCTCCATGTATTCTGTGATACATCAATATTTCCCTGCAAAATTCAAAGCTTCCCTCCCGTGCCGATGCCTTCTCCCATGCCTCCCAGTCCAAATTCGACTTAAAGTACTTCTCAAATACCGGTTCAGGCATATTTTCTTTCACATAGGTTACCGAAGGACAACACACCGGATTTCCTAAAGACAGGATACCGCGCTTAATCAGTTTGTATTTGCGCAGCCGCCTGATGTAAACCGGCATAAGCATCAGCCTCTTCATATTCAAAAGATAATTTGACTTTATTCTTTCCCCTTGCCGTATTTCTCCGTAATTGGAAAAGGAAATCAATGGCTTGTCCGCTTTTTCCAATTCTGCGAGCATTCTCCGGACGTATTCCGGCTCATACACATCGTCCTGATGCGCAAGGGTCACATACTTGCTCACCGCCTGCCTGTAAGCAAAATTCCAGTCATCCGCTATTCCCTGCCCCTGATGGTTCACGCAAACTGTGATCCCATATCTTGTTCCCATTTCGCTGACATATTCGTTGGGCGTAGAGGTGGCTATTAAAATCCTGCTTTTTACGGTTTGATTCAACAGTGATCTAATGCATTCTTCCAGATATTGACTTTCCCCATAAGCACATATTACAAACGTATGCAATTCCATTTTTTATTCCTTATTGTCATATTGGGTTCAATACATCGATTACAAGCTGTATCACCGTACAAATACCCAATACAAAACCAGCCATCACAATTTCTCTGTATCTTTTCTTTTTATGAACTATTTTACCTTTTCTGAAACTAATCAGCAACAGCCATAACACAGGGATAAAATATCTTCCCTGCACGCCATCCACTGCCTTATCTCCATAAGGCGTGGCAGTCAGCATTGCCACCAGAACTGCCCCTGAAGCCAACACCACCGAAAGTATAAATACTCCTTTTTCCTGAACTCTCGCAATATAGGGGCGTCTCCCATCACATATGACTGCGGCTCCTATCAACAGCATATATCCTACAGGCGTTACAAACCTTGCAGAAAGCTGCCAGGAACCCAAATCTTTTCCTATACACTGTTCCAGATAACCATAACTTTTCTGATATAGCGTATTTTCCAAAATCCTGATCATTTCCATGGGATGTTGTACCAAATATCCTACGGTATAAAATCCTCCTCTCAGGCTATGCGGATCTACCGGCTCCCTGCAAAGGAAAATCACACCTCCGGCAAAAATCAACACAATACCAGCCAACGCTGCCCCCATGGCGATTTTTCCTGCTTTTTTCTGGGGAAATCCAATATATCCCTTTTTAATAAGCGCCCATATTCCTAATAGATACAAAGGCGTATATACCCCTCCTTTACACATCCCAAGGAGAATCGCCGTAATAAGTATTACAAGAATTTCTGTCCTTTTAAGCCTCCTCTTGCTATATATGGCAAAAATACAATAGCTTACATACAAAATAGATACCGCTATGATCAGCGCATCATATGTGCAGGCGGAAATCTCCTGTACCGTAATGGGCAGCAAAGCGATTGCGCACAAGATACTTTTTCCAAAGGGTATCTTTTTTACCGCCAAATAAATAATCCATGCGCTTAAAAGCAAATTGAGTATTCGGGCAAGAAATATCATTGGAAGAAATCCCATGCCTAATATTCTTCCCACAGTAATTCCTGTTGCTATAGGTAAATAAAATAGGGAATCTGCATTTGCCCTGGCATCCGCCGCAAAAATAAGTCTCTCGGTTTTGCGACCTTCTGTACTGAACCAATCCTCATAAAGCCAGCGGTAACTCTCCACATCCAATGTTCTTCTGACACCGCTGTCTGTACGAATATCACACTCCCTTTTATAAATCGCATCCCTGATCCCCGTATCCTCGACTCCCAGCATCTGATTGGAGATCCTGTACGCCGTATCGATATGCGCCGCTTCATCAGGAACTGCAAAAGGCGTAATTACAGTCTCAAATAAAATCCCAAGCAAAATAACTGCTGCCAAAAGTAATTTTTCCACCTTCACTTTATTCTGCATACATAGAAAAAACGCAAAGCTGAATCCAATGATCAGGAAAGAAAATAGAATAAACAACACATTCAAAAAATCATTCTGCCGATACAAGGAAACAAAGACCGGATTATCACCTCCATCGTTGATCATACGGATCTCAACAGGCTCTCCTGAATAATAAATTGCCACCAGATACTCTTTGTCACCGGATTTTTTAATTGGGGCATCGAAATTAAATTCTAAAAGTCCCTCCTCTCCAGGAGCAGCCTCGTAAATCCCTTTTTCAACGGATGTAATAAGATCCTGGCTTTCCAGCTCGTTGACTTCTATCGTGAAAATTCCGCCTTCATCATAGGGTTCCCGTAAATAGATTCCCAGTCCTGCAAGATGCTCCCCTTCAGATCTCCATTCGCTGAAAATTGCCTCTCCATCACACAGTTCTCTGTAAACCACCTCATCCGCTGCATAAACCCTCTCGCCCTCTCTGGGCGCAAGATCTCGTATCTGCGTTTTGACGCCGGCGTAATAAGTATACTCAAGGAACAAAAGCAACAAAACCAAAAATGGCAGTAGCGGGAACCATTTCCCTATGACAAATTTCTTTGCTTTCTTTACAGGAGAATCATCTGACACTTTTGACGCTTTTAACGCTTTTGATTCCTTACACTTCTCGCCAGCCAGCAAAACAAGAAGCGCTGCCACAATTCCCTGCATCAGAACTGAAAGAACCTGTCTTCCCTTTGTCGGATAATAAAGGTATCCTGTAAGCATGCTCTCCTGCACAAAATCATTTACTTCAAATACTGCACCGCTCATTTGATACTTGCTGCATGTCCGAATTAAAATATTATCCTTCTCGGACATACCCACACCCATGATTGCAATTCGAAGATGATCCCCTTCCTTAATTTCTCCATGAAAGGGAATAATAACTCTAAAAAATCCATTTTGATAATCGTACGCCTGCTCGATTAGCGGGAGGGTCCCCTGATAAATACTTTGCGGGTTTAAGACATCATTTACTATATCTGCTGTAACCAAAAAACTTGCATCTCCAAATTTCTCTCTGTCTCCGTCAAACTGAAAACTAAATCCGGTGATTCCCGCCACCGGCGCGTCCAATTTCAATTCCAGATAACGAGAATCCGCCATCAATACGCCGCCGTCTGCAATTCCTGTAATCCCGTACATTCCATTTTTCGTTGTATTACTGCATATTCTGATGATCGTAAGAATCGCTATGACAGCAACCAGCGCAAACATCACATAATCAGATTTGAGGAGTTTTCTTTCTTTATTCATTCAGCCCTCTTCCTTCTCAGATTCTTTATCAATTCGTCCCTCAAAATGATCAATCCCCCAAAATACAATATCACACATATTCCCACTTCTGTCAAAAAGGCTGTTGTTCCCGTCCATCCAGCCATGATTGAGATTCCCTTTACAAATGCAAATGGAACTGTTGCCAATAAACATTTTATTACATGTTTATCACTTACATTTGTTCCCACATATTTCCTGAAAAAGCAGTACAAACATAGGAAAATACATACTTCTGTTATTAATGTGGCACTTGCCGCTCCCGTACATCCCCACACAGGTATCAGTACGGCATTAAATGTAATATTTATAAGCGCTCCGGAACAGGTTGCCATCAGCATAGTACTTTCTTTTTCCGCCAGAAGCAGACCGCCGGAACTATACAGATTTCCCAATGTGGCAAAAATAAGAGACAAAAAAAGTATTTTCATGGCATTTTCAGCCGGCAAATATTCTTCTCGGCTGATAAACAGGATCATATCCCTGCTGTATAGTAAGGCTCCTACTGCCAGTGGAACCGTAATACAGGTCAGCAGATGAAACGCGTATTTGAAGGTTGCATCATACTGATCCCGCCGCTCCTTATATTGGAAAGACAGCCGTGCCATAAAAACCGGTACCAATCCGTTCAGCAAGGATTTCACGCAATTATAGATCTTACATGCAACCGCGTAAAAACCCACCTGTTCATTTCCACGCATTACCCCAAGCATAGTTGTATCAGCGTTAATATAAATAGTTGTGGCAAGAGTTGTAGAAAAAATAAGCATAACCGGCTTTATATGCTTTAAAATATTTTTATTAATGACAATTCTCAGCCTGCAATAATGCCTGGCGTAAAAGAAATTACAAATATTGGAACCTGCATTTGCCAGAACTGTGATTAATATATAAACATACAGATCATTCTCATCCCGGACAAAAGTAAAAAGTAACAGAAGTGAAAGAATCTGAAATAACACTCCACGGATTGTAATATATCTATAGTTCTCATATATTCCAAATATCCACTCAACTCCAATGGTCCTAAATAAAATTGAAATGGAAAAAAGTATAATTGAAATCCGAAACTCTCTAAAAGTACTAAACAGGACAAAACAGATAAACAGCATTAAATAGGAAACCATTGTGGATAAAATATTTAACGAAAATATTTCATTTGCAAATTTTCCAAACTCATTCTGTTTTTCACGAAGACTGCTTCCATTTCTGATTGCATAGGTGTTAATTCCAAGACCCGCAATTAATATAAAATAATTAATTAACGAGTTTGTATAATCATACTCTCCAACTTGAGAAGGCGACAAAATCCCTGTAATATAAGGAAATGTTATCAGCGGAAACAAAATGGACAAACCGATCCTTACACTATTCAGCAGCAAATTAACATTAAGCGCCTTTTCCTTCAAAATAAGCCTCCATCGTTACACTAATACAAGCAGAATACATAATAAAGACCATCCATACAACATGCCGATCCGTATTTTCCACTGACAGTTGTGGATCTTCTGTACCGGCACGTTTTCGATCCTTCCACGTCTCAAACCTCCATAAGCAATGTACCCAATAACGCCAAATGCCGCAAACACAACTGCAAATATAACTGTCTCAAACATATCAAAATGAAGTTTAAAAAGAATACTTCCCACACTATGGCTTTGATCCGCCACCTGAGGCAAAAACTTTAAAATCAGATAACGAAAAGTATTTTCACCTCCATATACCCAGGAATACCTGTAAATCATGATCAAAATCACTCCGACATTTGCCGCCAGATCCAGAAATCCCATAAAATTGGTTCTTGTTTCATCGTATGCGTTTACCAGCGCCAAAAACGGTGCCAGATAAATAATCCAATATGGGTAGATGGGAACGAACATGCAAAACCCGCACCACCCAAGGTAAAGAAACCAAATAAGCCACCGGCCATCCTCCGCCGTATCCTGACGCGGCTTAAAGCAATATGCCGACGCACAAACAATAAGCAAAAATAATGCAAACACTGAAACGCTGCCGTTTCCTACATTCATTTGTACTTCCACCAATTTAGGGAACATATCTGCCAAAAAGGAGTTGTTACTATCAATATTCACCGGATTTACCATGTATATGAGCTTGCAAACTCCTAATGGAATTACACTGATAATGCCGTTTACCACAATACCAACGATATTCTTTTCCTCCAACAAAAGTATGATCAAAAACGGCAGCAGTGCAAAAGGTTTCATGGTAAATGCAAGAGAAAAATAGAGAAGAAATCCTTTTCTGTTTTTCCGTATGCTTTGTAATGTTCCAAGCAATATGAAAAACAACGGCACTACATCATACTGTGCCGCTACCAGTATGGGAAAGTTAAATAAAAGCGAGGTAAACAGAAACATACTTCTGCTCTCTGCCGCTATTTTAAGCTCTTTTGCAATCTTTTCCACTACGATTCCATTGCCCACAGCAAACAGTATCAATAAAAATTTATACCACAAAAGACTTCCTGCCGATAAAACACTGACGCCAAAAAGCATCCTTAAAACCCACACCGGAAATCCCCAGACTGCAAACACAAGGTAAATTCCTATATCATAAACCGCCCCTTCCGGCGCGATCCCCGAAGCCATCGCATTTTGGTAAAAACTTGCAAACTTGCCGTCAAACAGAGAATCTATCAGGGTCAGGGAATATTGTGCAGTTACCGTCAAATCTGCATAAAACATTGTAAAAAACATAAACAACACTACAACAGCAAACAATATCTCATCCAAAGGAGAAATATCTTTCATAAGAGTAAATTTTTTTATCCTGGTTTTCTCTTTCACCTTTGATCTTCCTCCGGCATATACACAGCGTCCTTTTCAAAATTTATCTTTTCTTCAATCGTAGCGCGGGGGCGCTTCAGGGTTTTTGTATTAATGCTGAGAATGTATTCCCCCAATATTCCAATAAAAAACAACTGCATCGCGCCAAGCATAAAGATTCCCACCGTAATGGACGCCATACCAAAAGGATAGGAATCCCAAAAAACAAGTTTCTTAATTATAACGCTTACTGCATACAGCGCGCTGAAGATCCCAAGCACAGCGCCGGAAAGAGTAGAAAGCCTCATGATTTTCTTTGTTGAGGAAGTAATTCCTTCCATGGCAAAATCATAATTCTTGTAAAAATTATAATTTGACTTTCCTCTGTTAGAGCAATTCTGCTGATAAGGAATCACCTTATAATTCGCTGCATATTCTGATACCACCTGTTTTAAGTAGGGCTTCATATCCTCTATTTGATTCAACACCTCTACAAAGCTCCTGTCATAGAGACCAAACCCCGTATATTGCCGGATCTGGGGTCTGTCGGAAAACCAGTCGATGATCCTGTAATATAGCTTTCGCATAAAAAACATAAGCTTATTTTCATTGCTTCCCGTTTTCTGCCCAATAATTACTCTTTCCCCTGCCTCCCATTCCTTCACAAACCGGGGCAGCAGCTCAGGCGGATCCTGCAGGTCTCCAAATACCAAAAAAACAGCATCTCCATCTGTCAATTTAAAAGCAGAAAAAACATTCCTCATTAAGCCAAAATTAGCAGCGTTAAATACCGCTTTTACATGCTCCCTGTCAGTTTTACCTAAATCACGTATCATTTTTCTTGTGTCATCACTGGACAAATCATCTGCAAAAATAATTTCATAGTCGTAAGACTTAAGCGTTTTGGAAAATATTCCTGTAATAATTTCATGTATTTGCATGATACTTTTTTCTTCATTGTAACATGGTATCAATACACTGATCTTTTTTTTTCTGTTCAGCATAATATTTCTATTCACCTTTATATATTATTTACTTTACAATAACAGGTTTCTTAATAGCCTATTATATCAGACTTTCTTATCTTTTGATATAAAAATTAATCTGGCTAAGCAGATCCTTTATCCTGCACTTCCATTCCACATAGCTGTAAGGTATTCCCATAGAACCCGATATTCCAACAATTCTCGGGTATCTTGGAAAATTCCTGACCTTTATCTTTTCTTCCTCCAGGATCTGCGTATAAACCTTTTCCAAAAAGATTCCTTCCCCATCTTTTACCCTGTAATATTGCTTCCTGAATTTTGATTGAAACTGCTCCGTGGGCATTGCATAAATTCTGGTATCATAAATATCTCTTCTTGTTCTATTGGGAATATTAAAATATGTTTTCCGGGCGTCCATACGCATCGTTATGGCTCTGATATTCTCAACCTTAAGCCTCCCTGTTATCTTGACAAAACAGGGAGCCTCTTTTATCAGATTGCTGGAAGAAAAAACATAATCCATAATTTCCCCTTCGCCATACCCTTTTCCGTGGGCAAACGTCTCCTCTGCATTACCCTGAAAAGAAAAAATTTCCAATGCTACTTTCTTTTTTTCAGCGCTGTTTCTTACAATATCAAACTGCTTCAAATCATAATTGCTGTTTTCACAAAAAACAATACCGGAAAATGCTCCTGAATCTATTAAAAATAAAAGACTGTCTATATATTGTCTTAATCTCTCTTCCGGATCTCTTAAGACCAACCGGTATATCTCCTGATCAGGTTTAATTGTTCCTGTTACAATGGCAAGCATTTTATCGCTCCTCTTATTTATCCGTCTTTTCTCCTGTCTGCACTGATGAGATCACCATTCCCGCAAATAAAAGCGGAAACCAGCTCATCTGCGTCGCCTCCATACTATTCACAGTAACGCCGCTTCCTAAAAGAAGTACCGCCATGATCACAGCCAGATAAAAGGTTTTCCTGTCCTCTATTTTTACCACATAATACATAACATTGGCAATCAAAAGCGCCGCCAAAGCAATTCCCACATACCCCAGGGCATATATGATCTTAATGTACAGGCTCTGAACAACAATATCCGCCCCCATATTGATCCCAAATAATTTTTCCGCCATCCCCTGACTGCCGCATATTTCCAAAACTGCCTGCCAGTCCTTGTAACGGCTGTACATATTACTCTGATCTAAAAGGCTTCCTCGAAACAACCCCACTACAAGATCCACACGCTCAAATCCCATTACCGGCAGATAGATTATTGCTATTACCCCTAAAAGTCCCGCCAGCATAACCACCAGCAAAGTGCCGGATAGCTTTCGCTTTCTGAAAATCAATTCCATAAGATAGATAACCAGAATAACGTAAACCGCCCCCATCAGCACTTTCTGTATCCCTGCGTCAGAAAAGAATACCATATAGGGACATATGACAAAGGCTGTAATCACTTTAAGCAACGTATTTCTTCCGAACATAACAATAAAAACCATGGCAAGAATCATTGCAAACGCCATGTCTGTATCGCTGAAATACAGATCCCCTTCCGCATTGGAAACCCTGGTCAATGCCAGGCCAAAATGCCGGAGCCTGGTAAAAAAATTCAAATAAATTACAAGATAAGACGCCGACACCAACGCGCCATAGCACTCCTTGATTCTGTCGTAATAAATACGCCCCATAAAGTAAACCAAAAAAGCCGACAGCACCTTAAAATAAGTCTGATATCCCTTCATGGTTCTGAAAAAACTGACGGTCAGAAACAGGGACAGCAGGAGCACAATGCCGTCTGAAAGCGTGATGCGTTTTCGAATATCAGGGCGTACCAACGCCATCTGATATACCAAAAGAAGCAACACGAAAACAACCATTATATAGTCTAAAATTCTATACGGATACAGCATATCCACAAGCTGTTTTGCAAACAGAAATAATGTCATCTCCCATAACCTCTCTTTTTAGCAAGACAAAATTTCATTACGGTATTTTTCAATGGATACTGCCTTTGTCAGATGATCTGCAAGATAGGCTCTCCCTCTGTGTCCCATTCCTGTCAGTTCCTCTGTATCTTTCAACTGAATATAATGCTCGATCAAATCCTTAATTGCCTCATAATCACCGGGAGCCGCCGTAAGACCGCAGCCCGACTCCTCAATGATCAGACGCGCCTCGGAACCCTCGTCCAAAATTCCCAGAACCGGTTTTCCCGCCGCCATTACACCGTATAGCTTACTTGGCACAGAAACCCCCTTAATTCCCTTAGCGTTTACCACAAAATGCACATCTCCGGCATTCAGGCTGTACACCAGGCAGCTTTTTTCCTGATAGGGAATAAACGTTACATTGGAAACCCCATGCACCTTCTGATAGGAAACCAACTCCTCCAGCACGGAGCCCTCTCCGATGAAGGCAAAAATTACATCCTTTCTGTCCTGGAAATCTTCAATAACAGTCATCAGATGAATCAGATCATAGTACAAACCGATATTTCCGGAGTACATGATTACAAACTTATTCTCCAGACCATACTGCCGGCGGAATTCCTGCACCTGCTCCTGATCCCGGGAAAGGGGAACGATCGCCTTCTCATCGATCCAATTATTGATATAAGCATAGGCAGGCATCTTGGAAAATCGGTTTCTTAAAGTCCCTATCATATCTCTGCCCACCACGATCACCTTGTCTGCATGCCTGCAGCTGTACTTATCCAATATCATCATGGTATTTAGAATCAGCCTGTTGCTGGTAAAAGATACCGCCTGTACCTGTTCCGGGTTAAAGTCCTGTATGTTATAAATCATTTTTGCATGCTTGATTCGTTTTCCGATTACCCCTAAAAGCCCTCCTAAAATCGGAGGCTGAGAAATGGTAAACACATAATCCTGATGTTCTACCCGAAAGGTGGCTGCAATTGCCGACAAAAAATAGCTTACGATATTATAAATACGGCTGGGGGCAAAATTCTTCCTGAATTCAGGCACACGTATCCGCAGTACATCCACTCCATTGATATTCTCATAAAAGTATTTATGCTTCCTGTAATACTGCGAGATCTTTCCAGTATAAGAAGGCACCGTACAAATCACCGTAGTGTGGAAGGAATCCTTAAGCCCTTCTGCAAGTTCTGTCAGGATCTGCCCGGTGGAAGCTACATCGGGATAATAATAATGCGCATAAATCAGAAGATTTTTTCTGTCTGAATCAACATATTTTTTCCATACAAAAGCGTCTTTTACGGAAAGAACCAGAAATTTTCCGTTGGTTCCCACATAACGTTTCCAAAGTCTTTTGGGGTCCTGTACCAACCGATACAGCCATTCCAGATAATGTTTTCTCATCCAGGAGGGCGCACGTTTTACAGTTCCTGCATGAAAATCAAAGCCTGCGCCTACGCCCAGCATCAGCGCGTTGACCTGACCCTGATGATCGTACATCCATTTTTCCTGCTTGGGCGCTCCAAGCCCTACCCATACGATAGATGCACCGGAAGCATTAATCCTTCTCACTGCATCCTGATCCTCTTCCTCCGTAAGCGGACGAAAAGGCGGCGCTTCCATTCCCGCAATTTTCAAACCGGGATAGTCTTTTCTCAGTTTCTTTTCTAATGCCTCTATGGTTTCCTGTGTACTTCCGTAAAAATAATGTGAAAGTTCCGTAAGTTCTGTTGCTTTCCAAAGTGCCGGCATTAAATCAGGTCCGGCTACCTGCTCTGCCATGCGGTAACCGCGAAGCCGCTGTATCAACGCTAACGGACTTCCATCAGGCAAAGCCAAAAATGCCGAATTCTGAATTTTTCTGTACTCTGCATCCTTCTGTGACATCACCGTGGTGTGTACATTAGACAAACAGATAAATTCTCCCTTCAGCGCGTCTATTTGCTTCACTATTAAATTGACAGTATCCCGTATATTGGTAATGGCAACATTGATTCCCAATATACGGTTTGTGAATGGTTTCTTCATGCTTAGTACTCCCTTGGATAATCTCAAGGCTTTATTTTTCTGATTACTTTGGCCGGATTTCCTGCAATGACACAATTATCCTCAAATCTGCCTCTGACTACGGCGCCTGCGCCAACAACACAATTATCGCCGATATGGGTTCCCTTTAAAATAAGTGCATTGCAGCCGATAAAGCAATTTTCCCCGATGGTAATAGGCGCTGTACCGATTTTTGCTTTATCATCCTCAATTCTTGCCTGTGGGTCTATAGGGTGGAAATCATTGTCCAATATCTTGACATTACCGCCGATATTACTATTGTTCCCGATGGTAATTCCCTTACGGGCATAAATCGTTGCTCCGGAAATTCCTACATTGTTTCCGATCGTAATGGATGCACCTTCCACCCTGGTCACAATGATGGTTCTGGAATATAATCCCACCAAATTTGACAAAAATGAACTCTTTATCAGACAATTATCGCCAATGGTAATATTGGCGCCTTTTTTGTTAAAAATCACGGGAATTCCCTTTAATTTTAATTGTTTCCCAAATGACACACGGTTCCATATCATAAATAATTTATAAATATTCAACATTCCTCTCGCTTTCTATTTTTGTAATATGCAGATTTTAATGCCGCCTTTTCTTAAGCCAATGCACAAAATCAATGATATAGCTCTGCATGATCACATATCTGCAACGCACATTTGAATATACACCATATTTATGCCGTATTTTTGCCGCCTCTCGCATTCCCATTCCTGATGCGGACATCCCCCCCTGCATAAAATTAGTGATTATCTTATAAACAGGAACAAATTGTGTATCTGTTTGCTTTTTTATTCTAAGCAAAAAATCTAAATCCGCTGCGCTTTTATACCTGGTATCATACACCCCAAAATCTCTATACACACCGGCTGAGACAAAACAGCTTGGATGAGAAATCATTGCTTCACCTATCATACAGTCATTCACAAAATTGATTTCTATTTCCTGCTCTTTCCTCAAAACTCTCTGAAATCCATATAAAATCTGATGTCTCTGCCCCGTTACTGCCTCTCTTATATTTTGTAATGCTTTTGGATCATAGAAATCATCACTGTTTACCATCCCTATAAATTGTCCGGACGCCTTATGTATCCCTTTATTCATCGCATCGTAAATACCATCGTCGGCTTCAGAATATATTTTCATTCGCCCTTCAAATCGCGGCTCGTATTTTCGCAATAAATTCATTGTTTTATCTGTAGATGCACCATCAATAATAATATATTCATAATCCTGATTTGTCTGTGCCAGCATACTGTCCAAAGTCCGCCCAATGGTTTTTTCACTATTATAACACACTGTGATAATTGAAAAAAAAGGAGCCATATTATTTCCTCCGCTGTTGCAGTTCTGTCTTTATGATTTCTCCGCATATCGGATATTCTTTCATTAATTCATCCCATGCCTGAGCACTCTTATGCTTTCCGATATTTTCATAATGTAATCCAGTTCGCTGCGTCTTAATAATAGAGAAATAAATTTTAGCAGGTCCATCTATTCTGACAGCCGGTGTCCGCTTCAGCAGCGCCATAAACTTTAACCATAAATCATCTGCATTCATACACAATTTTTCTATCTGCTGCCTGTTAAAAACTTCTTTATCTAATGCATGAGGCGGATATAGAACCCCTCCTATTCCTGTAGGAACAAGGGCAAATGAGGGCTTATTACCTGTTAATTTAACACTGTTAACCCATTGATCGCATGAACAAACTTGTCCGTTTTCATTTAATGAAGTCTCATGTCCCCATGTGCAGCAGACTGTATCGGGAAAGCGAATGGCTGTATCTACGAGACGCTGCAAAAAATCTTCCGGATAAAATACATCATCGTCCACGGTAACAATCGTTGCTTCCGGGTATTGTTGCATCACATAATAGTATTTCTTATGGGAATACAAATTGTCACAAAATGAAATAGATAAACCATATTTTTTTAAATTCAGCAATTCTGATGGAAGACTTTTTTCCCCGCCCTCAAACTGTTCCTGCGCCAGCCAGAGAATGATCTTCCTGGGATGATATGTTTGTCGCAACAGCGTAGACAAGGTTATCCAAACAGTATTGATTCTATCAGGATAACTTGTCATAGAAACAATATACTTTGACTCATCGTTCAATGCCCATGACAGTCTTTTGCCATAAATGGGATAAACCAAATTTACAATTAATTTATTAAATTTGTAGACCATCTTAGAAATAAACTCATTCTGAATTCCGCATGGAAATTCATACAATTTCTTTACAAACATTCTATTCCCCCTCTAAATGAATCAGCTCTCCTAAATATTGCAATCCATAATCACTATAATAATCTGCCAATCCACCAGCAGGTGTAAATGTCATTTCACCAAACACTGCCTTTCCATTTACATCATAAAAATCCATTCTCACAAACGGAAATCCTTTACTTAATTTTTTACTATATTCCACCATGCTCTCAAATGACGCAGGCTTAGGAATTTGAATCCCGTCATTAATTCCTTCTCGTCCAATTTTTACATTGTTCCAATTCATATCTAAAAAGATGAGCTTCAATTCTACATCACGATCATAACAGACTAAGACGAATCGGGGAATTCCATCAAAACAATAAAACTTATAGTCATTAGGAAGTAAACCATCATTCGTCCGTAAATATTTTTCGCAAATGATTTTTTTGGGAACAAATTGATAGTTCACTTCTGCATAATTAAGATAATAGTCTTCTTTCATCCATGCTGATAACTGTGCATAAATTTCCTGTTTATCTGCTTTGCTCTTATCATCACAGATAATATTATATCCACATCCATGATTGCACTTTAATACAAACTCTTGCGGAAGTTCTTCCCATTTTATATCATCCACTGAATCATAAACTCCAACAAGATCATTTAAACTTTTTTCACACCCGCATTCTATAATATATTTTCTTACCGCATACTTATCTACGCACATAGTTACTAATGGATTTTTATAATAAGTATTCAGCTTGAGCCACATAATTTTTTCATTAAAGTCCAACGGCTCTTTGAGATTTAATGCCTTTCCTTTTGAAATGCGATAAATCACTTTTGATGCTATGAAAGGAGAAATTCTGGTTAAAGTTCTCCTTACTATTGCGTATATATTTCTCACAATCAAATTATTTTTAAATTTACTCTTCATCGTTATACTTATGCCTTCTTCTGTCTCAAAATATAGATACATCAATTCACAGCAACAGATTTTCTGGCTATATTCCTATAAAGAAACTCATTTTTATGATCTCCCTGTGCCGCTTCCTTCATATTCTGATAATATTCTTTATGATCTAATAATTTCATAAGTTCTTTTTTAATCAATTCTTTAGAATCTTGTTTTAAAAATACCACATTTCCCCCAATATCCACATGGGTGGTTCCATCCCAATACTTGCAAAGCATGGGAATTCCCTGAGCTACCACCTGTTCCCAATAAACGGAATGCCTTCCGGGAAATACCACAAGATCTGCTGATGCAAAGTATTCATAGGACTGTTCTCCTTTGGCCCAACCGATGTATTGTATCCGGTCACCATCACAAAGAGCATATAACCGTTCTTTTAACTCTTCTTCTACGGAGCCGAATACCAGTAATTTCACATTCTCACGGTTTATCTCTTTTACCGCCTGCATCAGGAGCAGGGTCTGAGTTTTAAAAGCATCGATTTTGCCGCCTGTGACAATCAGAAAATCATCCGCTTTCACTCCAAATTTTTCTCTGACAGACGCCTTCACTTCCGGTCTCTGTGCACGTTCCACACACTCATCATCCGCTCCCATCAAAAGAATATCTGTCTTGTCCGGTGCTATCCCATATATATTCTGCAGAAAATCCACTCTGGAGGGCATGACACCAAAAAACTTCTCCGCGTAAGGTTCCATCCTCTTCGCACAGGGCTTCCACCAGAATCGATACAGCGTATTTCTCGTAAACCAGTTTCTGGCGCTGTTGGAAAAATCACTGTGGTTGTCCACATAAACCTTAACTCCAGGATGCCTCTTTTTATATTGTACGATCCTTCTGATGTCCTGAAACTGGATATTATGAACAAAGATCACCTCCGGCTCCAACTGCTCCAGCACAGCCATGGTTCCTTTAAATCTGCCGATCTGCCTGTTCACGTTATAGGGCAGCGGATAAGCAAAAGGAAGCCTTATCACATGAACGCCATAAGAATTTTTATAGTCGTTTTCCGTCTGGCAAAGCCCCCATACCCCTTCTGTGTAACAGTGGTCTGTAGTAAGAACCGATACCTCATGACCATCCAACGCCTGATACTTTGTAATAATATTCTCCTGATAATTCAGCCCCTCCGTATATCCTCCGGCAAGACATATATGCACAATCTTCATATTCTTCCTCATTTCCATGCTGGTCTTTCTCTATTCCAGCCCTGTAAACAGTAACCCCTCAAATCCATCCGCCTGTTCCGGAGAAGCAAACGCCAACTTTATACTTCTGTTTACCCTACACGTATTTTCACTCAGCTTGCTAAACTGCTGCTGGGAAAACCCATACTGCCAGTCAACTGCCGCTTCCTCAAAAAGAATATCGTCCGCAAAAATCTGCAGCGTACAATTCCCGGGATCGTATCTTCTGTATACCCCAATCACTCCGCTGATCTGACCTGTTTCAAGCGTCCAGGTAAGGTCATCTGTCCGGATAAACTCATCCACAGGAAAATATTGGAAGCGCTCATACTTTTCCACCCCTTCATTAACCGGTTTTAGCTCCGTTTTTGCAGCCGGAATATTTTGCGCCACTTGTTCCAGAATAGCATCCCTCACTGTTTCAAAATATATTCTTTGCCCCAGATCCCCGGGATGCGTCCCGTCCTCCGCCAATTCTTCATAAGCATATCCGCTTTTCTGAAACGCCTTGATCGTATCTGCAACCGGAATTCCATAATATTCTGCAAGCTTCTCGATCTCCTGTATCTTATCTGTATGTATTTTCTGGGAGCTTTCCAATATGGAAATCATATTGCAGGCTCTGTATTTTTCCCTGATTCCCCTGATCATCGCCTCATAGTTCACTGAAAGCTCCTCAGCCTTGTCATTTTCCCCATAACAGATGAGTGCAAGGTCATATTCTATTCCATCCTCCAAAATCATTTCGCGGGCGTACCCGGCATAGCTTGTATTGCCTCCCATGGAAATATTTGTCAAAGTGCATTCTACCCCATAGGTTTCCCTCAGCCAATTTGTCAACAGCGTAAACCATTGCTGCCCGCTTCCCGATGCGCCGGTTCCTTCTCCAATGGAATCGCCCACGATTAAAATATTTACATAGCGACCGGCTTTCAGCTTCTGGTAAATGCCCTGGGCATCGTCCAAAAGCGCCGTTGTCTTATTCAATCTGCAAATTTCGGCTTTCAGGTCTTCGATCTGGGTTTCTCTTTGCGCTGCCTGGTTGACCAGCGTCTCAATTTGTGCATTTTGGTATTTTTCATGCAGCAAAAGTCTTCTGCCAATCATTCCGCAGGCTGCAGCCAAAAGGAGCAAAACCGTTATCCCGCAAATAAGCCCTGTCTTTTTCATTTTTCTCATGTTTTCTTTCCACCATAAATAACGGAATCAATAATATATCTTGGTCTTTTCTTGGTTTCAAAATACATTTTTCCTATATATTCCCCTATAATTCCCTCCGAAAGCAGAATTGCACCGCCTACAAGCCACGTGGAAATCACAGTTGTTGTATAGCCAGGAACCGCCCCCTCATGAACCCAGGTATAGATGCTGAATATGATCATAAATACGGCAAACAAACACATCCCCAGACCCAAAAAAGTTACAAATCTGATGGGTTTAATACTCAGAGAGGTAATTCCGTCTATTGCTAAGGTGATCATCTTTTTTAAACTGTATTTTGATTTTCCGCCCTCTCTGGGTTTTACATCAAAATACACAATATCTGACCGAAATCCCATCAGCGGAATCAATCCCCGTAAAAACAGGTTCGCTTCGCTGTACTCTGAAAGCGTTTCCAGCGCTTTTCTGGACATCAGCCTGTAATCCGCCGAGTTAGCCAAAACATCACAGCCCAGCAGCCGCATTAAACCGTAAAACAGATTTGCCGACGCTTTTTTAAACAATCCATCCGAATCCCTGTCCTTCCGAACGCCATACACAACATCGCAGCCTTTTTCATAGGCTGAAAGGAATTCCCCTATGGCGTGAATATCCTGCTGCAGGTCAGCGTCAATGGTAATGACGGCATCCGCAAACTCCCTGGAAAACATCATTCCCGCCAATATGGCATTTTGATGCCCAAAATTTTTTGTAAAACTGATAAGCACACACCTGTCCTCGTTCCGGCACAATGAGGACAAGATCTCAAAGGTTTTATCTTTACTTCCGTCATTCACAAATACAATTTTACTATCTTCCAAAATCAGCCGGTTTTCTACCAGCTCATTCATTTTATTCAGAAGCGTCCGGGCGGAGCATTCCATTATTTCTTCCTCATTATAGCAGGGCACTACCAGATATAACGTCAACATTACTTTTCTCCTTGTTTATCTGCCGTCGAAGGTGTTACTGACATACAATGCATATTTTCCATACTCATAAGCCGAAAAATCTTCCATGCTCAAGCCATAATCCTCCATGTCTTTTTCCAGCTTTTCCCCATAACCCATGTATATATGCCCTTTGTCAAGTTCTATTCCGTCTTTTTCTTCCAGGCTTTTTTTCCATCCGTCATGTGCAATGCCGTCATCGCTTCCGGAATAGTTTACATTATATACCGTTTTGATCCCATATTTCTCCTGCAGATAAACAGAGGCGGAAAAATCCATTTCATATCCCAATGAAACAATAATATCCGGTTTCATATCTCCATACTCTGCAATTTTACCCATCATTTCCGTTGTATTTTTACCATCCTGTGCATATTGACATGCGCTCTCATCATCCTTGTACCCCAGGGTCAGCACAAGAGCGAGAAAAACCATAAAAATATAATGACAAAAGATCGGAATCGGAAGCTTTTTCACAATATTGTTCATATCTATAATCCAGAACATGGAAAAGCCTACTGTAGCGGGAATCAAATATCTTTCATACATTCCGCTTTTTGCGTATAAAACAAATTGGCTTGCCAAAATATATCCAAATATCAAAATAGATGCTAAAACTTCCGGATATAACTTTTTGAGGGATATTTCCCTTTTTAAACCCACTAAGAGTATAAGCAAAAGAACTATACCGACCCCGCTGACCAGAACATATGCCCTGAAGCTGCCTATGCAGATCTCAAATATCACTTTAAGATATTCCTTTAACCCATATGTGCTGTCGATCCCCGCATACCCGATTTTATTCGTCCCCACTCGGAATATCACAATGCCCATATCAACAGCAAATATAGCGTATACTGCCGCCCAGTATAGCCATTTATCCCTTATTTTATCCCGGCATCCGGACAAATTAAATTCTCCTTCGTGCTTCATTTCAATTACCAGTAACAAAAAAGGCAGCAACGGCAGTAAAAGCAAAAAAGATTCCTTAATGCCTGCCAGAAAAAATGTCAGGATTACCGTCACAATAAAATTTTTTTTATGCTCTGCATAATACGTTAAGCTGATCAGGGTCAACATCAGCAGCAATACTCCCAGCCCCTCCTGGGGTCCTAAACGCCATAAAACTGCCGATTGACCGCCTCCCAGAAAAATCGCCATGGAAAAAAGATAAGACAGCCATGGCGGTGTCTGCATTCTTCTGGCAAAAAAGTAAGCGGCAAATACACCCAAAACCGATATAATGCTTTGCGTAATATGCCATAGCGTAAAACAATCGCTCAGGAAATAACATTCCACTATTCTGAAAAGGAAATAGGTGAACCGAAATCTTATATTCAGGTCAGCCTTCAACCATTTTATCATCGTTCCCCAAAATCCAATTTGGAGAAAATCAGCTTTTATTTCATAAATTTCGTGATCATCAATCAGGTGATATCCACTGTCCAGGATTCCGGTTATACTCATATACAAAAACATTGTCAGCCCGATCCAGACAAAAGCAATGCACCATTTCATTTTCCCGAAATTAATTTCTCGCTTTTTTAGAAAATACCCGCCGATTGCAAATATCAGCAAATTGCCGAAAAACATTACGCTCACAAACAAGCCCTCCCGCTTTCTTCCGGATTTTACAGGCAGCCTCCATTCCTACCGGAACTGTTTCAGGTTATACAAATCGGTAATACTCTTTACCTTGAAACGCAAAATATTTCCCTGCAGAAAAGCAATCAGCTTATTACTGGAATAGATCTTCTTTACACTGAATGTAATCCCATATTCCTTCAACAGTCTGCGGGTCTGCTCTATTCTGGCAAGGTACGGTTTATAGATCGCATCCTTTATATTGCGAAATCTGGTACCCGAACTGATATTTACCCTATCTTCACTCAGATATCGAATATTCTGAAAATGATAAAAGATCAAGGGGAATTCTTTTCCGGTCTTTTGCTCAACCAAAATGGGCTGTCCTGCTTCCACTGCCTTCAGCCGGTACTGCCCCAGATTCCACGGTGCAGTTCCGCCTCCTAAATGTTTGAGCTCATGAACCCCCTGAAAAAGCATCGGAAATTTTTCCAGATATTTCTGGTCTCCCATCCTCTCAGGTTCATATAAATGATAGCACCACTCCAGGCATCTGTCTTTCCACCAAGTAAGCGCTTCCCTGGCATGCTCCGACTGGTCAAAATAATTAAACTCCACGCAATACCTGCCGCTTCTTCGGCATAGTCTTTTCCCATTCCAATTATCCCTAAAGCGATGTTCCGTAATCACAATATTAGCCCCGGCTTCCTTTATTTCATCGAACAAAACCTGAGGGCTGCCAAAAAAATAAAGATCGGAATCAATATAAGTGCAATTCGGCTCCTGATAATGCTTCAGTACATATTCAATGATCACCGGCGTGCATGTCCAACAATATTCCGCTTTGGAACGTTCCTTCTTCCGTTTCAGCAATTCTTCATCTTCTATTGCCGAATGATGGACAAGCGTTGCATGTTCCAACTGAAGCTTCTGTAAAACCTCATAAGATCTGTCGTCAAAGCAGAATATATATAATTTAAAATCCTGCGTGCACTCTTCCAGGGATCGATAAAGCGTTACTCCCTTGTCCAGGTAATAGCTGTCGAACAGCGTACAAAATACCATCATCTATCCTTTTACCTCTTTTAAGTATTCTTCATAATCTCTGATATATTCCTTTTCATCATAGTGAGTGCTTGCCAGTACCAGAAGTATCGCATCTTCTGAAAAATCGTACATATCCTTCCAGACCATTTGGGGGATGTAGACCCCGGTCATTGGACGGTTCAATTCAACAATGCATTCCTCTGCCCCATCGGTAAGGCGAACCTTGCTCTGACCTGCCACATTGATTAAAACAAATTCTGATTTTCTGTTTGCGTGTTGTCCCCTTATCACCGATGCGTCAGATTCATAGATATAAAAAACCCGCTGTATCTGAAAGGGAATCGCCTGTCCGCCTTCTATAACAACTAATTTCCCTCTCTCATCCCCTAAATCCGCAAAATGCAGTATTGGGCATTTTTCCTGTAAACTCATATGCCGTCCCCCTATTTAAATTCATTGATCGTTTCTATCACATAGTCCTGCTCTTCTCTTGTCATTCCATTATACATGGGAATGGACAGCACCGTTTCCGCCAGGTGTTCCGTAATTGGCAAATCTCCTTTTTGGCAGCCCAAATATTGATATGCTTCCGATAAATGCGGAGGTATGGGATAATGAATAATCGTCCCGATCTCCTTTTCCTCCAAATATTGCATCAATCGATCTCTTTCTTCACAACGGATCACATACTGATGCCATACGCAAGTACAACCAGGCGCTGTTTCCGGCAACTTTATCCTGGAATTCTTTAGTTCTTTCGTATACCTTCGAGCAATATGGGTTTTTTCCTCATTCAGCTCCTCTAAATGCTTTAAACGAACCCTGAGCATCCCCGCCTGCAGCTCGTCCAATCTGGAATTCGCCCCCACTACCATATTATAATACCGTTTTTCACTGCCATAGTTTCTGAAAGCCTTAAACTTTTTCGCAAGCTCTTCATCGTTAACCGTCACTGCTCCCGCATCCCCAAAAGCACCCAGATTTTTAGACGGATAAAAAGAAAAACATCCCACATCTCCAAAGGTTCCTGTCATTCTTCCGTCAAAACGCGCCCCGTGAGACTGTGCACAGTCCTCTACTAATTTCAGACGATATTTCCTGCACAGCTCCACAATATGCTCCATTTGGGTTGCCATTCCATACAGATGGGTTACAAGAATTGCTTTCGTTTTTTCCGTGATCTTTTCTTCTATCCTGTCCGGATCCATTTCAAAATACATATCCGGCTCCACAAAAACAGGAGTAGCGCCATTTATGGTAATCCCCATCACGCTGGCAATATATGTATTTGCCTGCACAATAACCTCATCGCCCTCTCCAATGTTAAGCAAACGAAAAGCGATCCATAAAGCGTCCAAACCGCTGGCAAGACCAACACAATATTTTGCGCCGGTATAGGCGGCAAACTCCTCCTCAAAGCCCGTAACCTCTTTTCCCAGCACATACCACCCCGAACGCAGCACTTCCAATGCTTTCTGCTCAAATTCCTCCTGGTATTTGTAGAATCCCCGATCCATTCGATTCGGCATGATTTTCATAAAGCGCCTCCCTATGCGGTCTTTTTCTTTTTATCGCTTTTCCGGAATATCAACACGGCTGCAACAGCAATGATTGCCCCCGCAAACACGCCGTAGCTGAGAATCCTTCTAAAATATTCCCACTCCTCAACCTCGTCTATCCTTCCCACAATAGAACCGCCATGGGTAGTTCCATATAACACGCCAAAGAGCCCTCCGGCAGCTATTCCATAAATCACTGTCAACATGCCGCTGTGCCGGGATACCGTAAGTCCAAAAGACTTCCAACCTTCCCTCCATTTGACATACAGATCAGAATTATAAATAATTTTCTTGTCTCCAACCGGCAGCAACAGGATTTTACGGTTTAAAAATCTAAGCTCTTTCTTTTCCAATGCCTGAAGTTTTCTGTAAACATATTCGCCCACTAAAAGAAACATCAGATTTTTATAGGATAAATTAAACAGAAAAGGATCCGACAAACCGAGCACGCAGAATGCTGCAATCATAGCCATTTCCTTTTTCCTTCCACGCTTCACGTAGTCAACGATCATCATTACAAACAATCCGGTCAGAAGCATACATGGGATCACGCCCAGCTGCAGGAATGAGTATAGAAAAGAACTGTCTATCATATAATTGGTATTTGGCGCCTCCTGAAACCTGACCCCCAGCAAGGTTACAGGCTCATGGGTAAGATAATAAAGGGAATACGCCCAGCGATTATGCAGCACTTTATCCAACAACTGAAACAGGTCTCCCTTTGTAACAAGAGGTCCTATAATAGAAAAGATCATACAGCAAGGATAAATCAGCCAGAAGCATGCTTTTTCCAATTTACACAATTTATGTCGAAGCTGCAAATAAAGATTCACCAACAGATAAAAAATCGATACGATCAACCCTGTATTGGAGCAGGAGTACAAGTAAATATAAACAGAACCAAGAAACAGAAAAAGTGTTGTAAGCAGTAAATTTTTTCTACTCTGCTTTCCCAGCATATAAAATATGAGGACCATCAGCACTATATAGGTCGTAAAAAGCGTATTGGGATAAGGATATCCAAGTGAATGTCGGATAATTCTGCCAAATCCGGCTCGATCGTGAACGTAGATAATGTCTTGCCGCAACCCCGTCACAGACAGGAAAACCAGCGTTGTAAAGGATACGGAAAGAAGCGCCGTTCCCAGCTTAAAAACCCTTCTCACCGGAATACATTTCATTCCCAGCATCATGGTAAAATAAAGCAGCAGCCCTTTTTCGCCCGTATTGTAGTAAACAATCACGCTGATCAGCAGCAAGAATCCCGCAACAAGGTATTCCAGCACCGTATGCTCTGTCAACAGAACCTTCCCTGCAAACAATACCATTCCAATCACAAGAGAAATATTATAAACGAGCATCCCTTCAAACAGCCCGATCGCCCTTGCCCCAAACATGACTGTAAAATACAGCAAATATACTATCTCCGCTACGCTTATTTCTTTTCTGTCTTTTACTTCCACCCTGTTTCTCCCGCTGATTCTCAAGCCTTCGTCATGCAAATTTCATTCATTTTATTCTAGAGCAATACAAAATGAAAGTCAACCAGATCTTCTTTTCATGCTCTCCGGATCTTCTTTTGGATTTTCCAGAATCCTCCACCAATACATTGCCACCACAAAAAGTAAATAATTCCGCCCAATGTACACCGAAATAAAATGCGCTTCTATCACTGTGTAAAGAGCAATCATGGAAAAAAGCACTAATTCTTTCAGCTTTCGTTCCCTGGCAAAGTAAACCATCAAGCCCCCCATTATGAAAATTCCGAGAATTGCCGGAATAACACCATACCAATAAAAAAGCCTTACCCATCCCATGTCAAAATAATACTGGCTTTCCGGGCTTGAAAACAAATGCCAGGTTTCCATGGTTCCTTCATTATTACTGGTTTCTACCAGCGCATGGATGCGTCCTGTTAAAATCTGATTGAGAAAAATATAAAATTTGATTTTCGTATTATACGCTCCTTCTGTAAAATGGCGGAAAAGACATATGGCATCCTTTGCCGATAAAACAGAAATAAGAACGCTCCCCACAAAAATCCCTATATTTCCTGCGGAAAAAATTGCCGTTACTTTTCTTCTCTGCATTCTGGAAGCAAGAAAAAACAAGATAATCGTACAAACGGAAACCAAAAATCCTGTCTTGGAATCTGTCAGCAGGAAAAAAAATCCGTTTGTCAAAAACAGCAGAGCATAATAATACCATTTCCATTTTTCATGATACAAATAGAGCCCCAGCATGGTTAAAACGCATACCATGCACTGCAGCGCATTGGGATGTCCCATTCCCAGCACGTATCTTGTCTCCACGCTGCCTCTTCCGTAATCGCAGGTCAGGAAAACGGTTCCCAATATGCCGAATAATGACAGCAGAATCAATCCAAGGCAGCCTGCAAGCGTCATCCAAAATACCATTTTCAGGCATTTCGTCATATTTATATCCTTCCCGGCCGCTATAAACATCACCACTCTGACTATCTCATTCCTTCCGGTAACAAAATACGATATCGTGCCTATTGCCAAAAAAAACACCATAACAGCATATTCTCTGACTGAATACCTGGTCAGGCATACCTTTGCAAAAAAAAGCAGAAATGTAATCCGAAAGATCTGACCCTCCAGGGGATTTGTATATGCGCTTTTGTCCACCAGCACCAACAGCGTTTCCAGGACTACTCCGGTAAAAAAAAGATAAACCGCTGTTTTTTCTTTCCATGTTCCATTCACTTTCATGTTCACCCTTATTTCACTTCCCCCTCCGGGCTGACAAAACGCCACCCCCTCCAAAGCTCATCCATCTCTTCCTTCACAAATACCTGGCTGTTCTTATGAATGGTAGGGCGCACCATGATCTTGTTTTCGTTCTCATTCAGCCGCGCCCCCCAAAAGCTAAAAGTAGAATTGGCGCAGATATTGTGTCTGCACCGACTCATCAGCTGCATATCGTAAAAGCTGTCCTTCCCGTGGTTGATGTCCACAACGGTATACGCTTCTCCCTGAAAGCTTCTCCGGGCATAGTCTGCATCATCTGAAAAGATATAGAAATGCGGCTCTCCGCAAAGCTCTTTTATCAGTTCAATGGCTCTCCGGTAGTATGCCTCGGTACAAATATTTCCAAACACAGCGGCATTCTCCGGATTCAGATAGTCACCCCGCCTAATATGGAGACTGACAGATTCCCGCCCTTTCATTTCCTCCGCCAGCCTTTGGTTCTCCGGATTACCGCTTTCCGGAAATTGTATTTTCTCCCGCAGGCTGTAAAGAATATCCCCATAGTATTTTTCACAGGCAAAATATCCGCTGACATAGGCGTCCTCCAGTTCCAGAAGCTCCGGATGGTACATCCTGCTTTCCCTAAACCACCGAACGGAACCGGGCAGAAGCTTTCTTCTCAGTTTACCCCAAATCCCCTCCGAACCGATCAGCCTTACCTTTTCCTCCGGCGTGCATTCCTCGTAAACCAGACGGTCAAACCAGGCAAGCTCCAGCTCTCTTTGGGCAAAACGTTCCTTGCTTTGATTTTCAGGGGCAAACCAGGAAAGATCCAGCCTTGCCTCTTTTCCCATACTTACAAATTTTCTGTACAGCGCATATTGCTGGAGCTGGTTTCCCAGCCCCCCTGCCACTTGTATAATAATCATTTTACATTCCTTACCACTGCTTTTTCATGCTTTTTTAATTGAAACAGAATCTTAAGGGCTTCCACAACCACCTTTCCGCTAAAGCTGGACTCTGAACCCTTATAATGAATGGGAACCTCCACCGCTTTTCGGTTTCTGCAATAATACCGCATTTCGGTCTGATACATATGCCCTGTGGACAGAAACTGATCCAGATCCAGTTCCTCCAGCACATGCCTTTGGAATCCTTCAAATCCACTGGTCATGTCCTTCAGCCGGGTTCCCAATACCACATTTGCCAGAACGGTTCCCCCGCTGCTTAAGAATCTTCGATAAAGAGGGTGGTTGCTGATGTCGCCTCCCTCAATAAACCGGGAACCCCAAACACATTCATAGCCTTCTTCCAGCTTCTCTATAAACTGAGGTACCTCCGCCGGCAGGTGGCTTCCGCCGCCGTCCATCTCGATGACCCACTCCGCACCGTCCTGTAACGCTCTTTTATAGCCCTCCAGATAGCAGCTGATCACGCCGTAGGATCTCTCATGAAAGATATACCGGATCTTTCCCCCTGTTCTCTGTTCATAGCGTTTCACAATATCTGCAGTTTTGTCCTTAGAGTAGCTATCCATGATCACGTACAGGTACAGGTTCTCATAAGGCAGCTTCAAAATATCCTCCAACACCTGTTCCATGGTTCCTTCCTCGTTGGCAACCGGCATCACGATAACTGTCTTTTGCATTCTAATTTTCTCCTTCTTTTGTCATCACAAACAATGACAAGGCAGGTCCCAGAGACCATGGGTAAGCGCCGTAAACCTGGGGATACATGGAAAAGCCCTGGCATTCGGCAAGGCAGTTGTCGATTTCCCCCTCCTTTACCCTGCTCCACAGCGCTTCCCGTCCGCGTACCATTCTTGATCTGTGAATTCCGATCAGTACCTTGGTATCCAGGGATCTTGCAATGGCATAAAGGATCATCGCCGTTGCCGAGGTGTCCACAGGTCCCTCCTTTGCCTCCAGCTGCCAGCCATAAAGCCCGTTCTCCAGCTGATAAGCCTCCACCTTGTCCACGATGCGTCTGTATGCCTGTTTCAACGACTCATAGCAGGGTCTTTCAGGTTCTATGTAAGCAAGGCTTTCCGCCATCCCTATCATCAACCAGCCTACCGCCCTTCCCCAACCGATAATGCCGTATTTCACGCCGCTTTCATATTCATAGCCGTGATAAGGCAGCCCGGTTTTTTCGTCCATTCCATGTTCTATAAAATTCTGCATCTGTGTCACGGCAAGATTAACGGCGTTCATATCTCCATAGACACTGCCGTATTTACACAGGAAAGGGCATACCATTCCAATGCCGTCTGCAAAAACATAGCCGTTTTTCTGCCCCGGGCGATAGGGCATTGCTCCTCCTCTGTCCGTTTCATGGGCAAAGAGATACCGCGCCATGGCGTCCGCCGCCTGCTTGTATTTTTCTTCCCCCGTAATCTGGTGAAGGTCGATCAATGCCAGACCGCTGAAAGCATCGTCCAGATAGTACATTTTGCATCCCCGGCGAATCCATCTGTCATAGTATTTCCTGAGGCAGTTCAAAATAATTCTTGCCTCCTCCGTATTTCTGTTTTCCATATAGTAATCGGTAAGGCTTTTCGCCAGCAGCCCGGTATGCCAGTTGATCTTATCCGGCGGTTCTACCTTCCGTCCTGTTATGATCTTAATGGTTCTTTTTAACCGATAGCCCAAATTCCGTTTTGGATAGCAGAGCAGCTGCTTCTCCGCATTTTTTACCATTTCCAGCATAGCCGTCCTCCCTTTACTTCCCTTTTCGCCTTAGTTTTTTCTCTATCAGTCCCCATAAATATGAAAACTCCCGGGTTTTTCCAAACAGCAGCAGAAAGATCCCGTTAAACACAATGCAGATGATCAAAAACATCACTGCAAATGAGATCATGGTTACCTCCGGCATGACCACCCTTTTGATCCCTGATAAAATCACAAGAATACCGGCAAGCGCCGCCAGGTACCTGACCGAATCAAGAAAATACGCCTTTACGTTTTTGTCAAAGCATACTTTGTAAATGATAAAAGGTTTTGTAAGATTGGCGATCAGTCCCGAAATCACCGTTCCCACATAAACGCCTGCAAGCCCAATTTTCTGTACCAGCACAATGGAGATCACCAGATTTACCCCGCCCTGGATCAGCGCCAGATATTTATCCTGCTCAAAAACCCCTGCCGCCGTTTTAAAGTTTGATAATACAATTCTATCACCTTTTAAATAATAATCAATCAAAATACAGGCGACAACGCTGACCCCGAGGACGCTTTCCGTTCCCTGCCAGAGCATCACAAAGGGCGTCAGCAGCAGGAAAAAGCCTACTGCCGAAAACCCATAGATCCAGCAGGCAAAAAATCGATACACCTTAAAGATGTCGTACTGCTTTTCCCTGGATTCCGTTGCGATCAAATTTCCAAAGCCCGAAAGCACAGAGTTAAAAATAATATTTACAAAATTGGAGACGGAAGTCAGAACCAGGTTGTAGTTTCCCACAAAGCCAACCAGGGTAACGTTAATAAAGCCGGATATGATCATGCTGTCCGTCTGCAGCCTTGCCACATCCCCTACCTTATGAAACACCAACGCCTTGGTTTTCTTTACGATCTCTCCCGTCTCCTCTTTGGAAAGTCTGGTTACGTTTCTGTCAAGGAGATAAGGATACCGTCTGTTCAGATAGCGGCTTACAAAAACCTTCTGCAGCAGCTCTACCAATGCCGCCGTCAGCAGATACAGATAAAAATTTCTCGTTCCAATGATCACAATGATCTGCAAGCCTACGGTGATCATCTTTGTGACGGTAATGATATTGGTCTGAATGTAATTTTTCTGCTCCGCATTTACCAGACTGTATTTATATGCCACGAAGTAAGAGCTTACCGTGTTAAACAAAAAGATAAAATAATAAAGGGTCAGATCCCTCAGCGCTACCCCTTCAGGCTGCTTCACCAGATAAGGTAAAAAGGGGGAAATGGCAAGCCCTATGAGGGCGATCACCAGCCCTATGATCCGGTAAGCTTTTCGGTAAAGCTGCATATAGGATTTGATCTTCTCATAATCCTTCCTTGCTACCGGAGCATACAGACTATAGTTCAGCGCCGTCCCCACTCCCAGCTCCGCCATGGATAAAACCGAAAGGATTCCCGTATAAAGATCGTTGATGCCTGTCAGCGTGTTCCCCAGATAGGCAATAAAAACCGTACGCAAAACAAACCCAAGAAGCTGGGTCACCAGATTCCCAATATATCCAAAGGCTATATTTTTTGCTGCTGACTGAACTCTTCCCATAATCTGTCTACTTCTTTCCCTGTTAAAAATGCCTGCTGCCGATAGCCGGGCATGATCTCTTTCAAATGTTCTCTCACCGACGCCTCATGCGCCAGCAGCCATTGAAAGCCCTTTGTCAGATCCCCCGGTTCCCTCAGATCCTGCACCGGCAACACATAGTTTTCTTCCGTGCCAAAAAGATCTTTTGCAATACCTCTTGCCTTTACGGAATAGCCTACCACCAGAGTGGGAACCAGCGAAGAGTAGGCGGCTATGGTGGCATGGGTCCTTGCCCCCACAAACAGGCGGCACCTGCCAATATAGCCTTTCAGCTCTTCACAGCTCCCATCCTCCAGCCGGATCACTCTTCCCGTATTCCGAAATTTTTCATAAAGCCTGTGGATCGGCTCCCTGTCGTCATTCTGCGCCCACACCACATGAGGGATCAGGGCAATCTGCAGATCCGTATGATCTATGATAAACCGCATCAGGTTTACATAATTCTCCAAAGTAATCCCCGGGCGGCTTTCCTCCTTCTGAACCATAGGGCTTACATTGATGCCTACTGTATTCCCCTCCTGAAACCCCTCCGGAAGGGGAAGTTCCTTTTTGGGAAGGGTAAACGCCGGGTCCGGATAACACAGCAGCCGGGGCTGCTCCGTCCTGCCAAAGGCTTTTTGCAATGCCTCATAGGTAACGGATTCCCTTGCGATAATGGTGTGGTATTTTGCCAGATCCGCTAGGATCTCAGGTTTTTTCAGAAGCTCCGGCTCTATGGAGCATCCCAGCAGGATGGTCTTCGTCCCTTTCCCATTGAACGCCGCGTTCCCAAGCCGCAGATCTTTCAGCATATTGTCATAGCAGTAATTATCTCCTCCAATAGAGATGGCAAGGGGAAACTTCTCTTCCCCAAAGACCGCCCCGTAGCGGTAGCGGATGAGACTTTCCTCATCCCCCGTCAGTTTCCGGTAAAGATAATTCCAGATATGAAGAAGCTTTTTTTCTTCTATTTTTTTCTCCTGCCGGATGGTGCAAAGCTCCTTTAAGGAGTAAGCTTCATCCTCCTCCCCGCGGTAGCTGACCAGCAACGCTTTTTCCCTGATCATATGGCAAAGACTGTTCACGATAGCTTCACAGCCATGGTTTTTACTGCCTGCATGCATATACATTACAATTTTTTCTTCCAAAGCCGCCTCCTTAAAGAAATTTCCGAAAATGATATAGCCACAAGTAAAATCCCGGCACAGCATAAAAAATTCCTGTCTTCCATCTGTAGCCCCGGGACAAGCCCTGAAAGGCGCCCGGCGTCCGTATTTCCTTTTTTACTTTCTCATGGCAGATCTTACTATACTGCTTCTGCTGCTTTCTTTCCTTTCCGGAAAGAAGCGCGATCTTTCCTGCGGTAAGCATCACAGAAGTAAGCAAAATTGCCGTTACCTGGCTCCTCAGCTGCTCCTTCTCCTGATCCTTGGCTTTTCCTTTTGTTTCTTCCCCCTGAAAAATTTTATCTCTGGCAATCTCCCAGCAGGTGATCTGATCCATATATCTGGGAGAAAATTTCCTGTTCATGGCGCCGCCGGGGTTTTGAAAATACCCATAGCCCTGATAGGAAATCTCTGCAATACCACTGATTCGGGGCAGAAGATCCACCAGAAACAGCATGTCCTCCCCAATGGTAAGCCCCTGTCTGAACCGCTGTTCTCCTATCGCCGAAGTCCGGTACAGCTTGCTCCAGCAGCGGCTGTTCCCTTTTAAAATACCTTCTCTTAAAAATGCATCAGGCGTATAAAGCGCCGGCGCTTCCTCTCCCTGATGCCGTTCTTCCCCTGGCAGCTCCTCTTCCTTCGTCCATGTAAAAAACCCGCATCCGGCAATATCCAGCTCTGTCTCCATAATACATCGGTAAAGCCTGGCGATGGTATCGGGGAGCAGTCTGTCGTCCGCGTCCACAAAAGTAAGGAACTCTCCCTTTGTCTGGTTCAGCCCGGCGTTTCTTGCCGCCGATACCCCTTCATCCTCCATCTCTATGATCTGAATATTTTCATATTCTTGTTCCAGCTCCCTGCATACCTTCCCTGTTCCGTCGGTAGAGCCGTCGTTGACGATTATCACCTGTATGGGCTTATAGGTCTGTTCCTCTATACTCACAATACATTTTCTCAGATAATTCTGTCCGTTGTAAACCGGAACGATTACGCTGATTAAAGGTTTTTCATTGATAAACTGATCCATTCCGGCTTTCCTTTCCTATCTTCTGTCATACAAAGCCATTGCCAGGCAGAGCATTCTCACGGTAATGGCATTGGGATGCCGCAGCACCAGATTCAACAGCTGATTGGATTTTTCCCGAACCTCCACTTGGGTGTTTTGGCACAGCTGTCTGATTTCCTCCTCCCTGCAAATGGCAAGAATATTTTTTTTGCCGCCTGAAGGGTTCCCTCTCGCCTCGTTTTTCAAAGCAAGAAATAACATAAAAATATGCTCCTGATCCGCCCGTTTCAACATATCCGAAAGTACTTCCCCCTGAAGTTTGTCGGCAAGTATCCGCCGGACGATCCTCCTCAACAGGTTGATATTCTCATACAGCTGTCCATCATATTTGTGAACCATGGAATCCGTCACATAAAAATAGTGATAATACGCCTTATGATCCATTACCACAAGGCGCTCACAGTCCATCAATGCCGGAAGCATAAGCGTCATATCCTCCCCCATGCGGATCTTTGGGTGACAGTAGTTCCAATTGTCCGTGATCAACTTCTTTGCAATCAACTTCATACAGCGGGATATGGTCACATACCGCCATTCATGCCCCAGCAGATTGGGGATCACATCCCGTTCCATTGCCTGCCTGTTATATTCTCCCGGAGACAGCTGCTGCCATACACATTGACTGCCGCCTTCTTCCCTCTCGATCACATAATCGCTTGCAATTATTTCCCCGGGCATACCTGTAAGGCGCTCCGCCATTTCCTCCATCATGGAAAGATCGATCCAGTCGTCACTGTCCACAAAACTGATATATTCCCCGGTGCTTTCCTCCACACCCTTTTTCCATGCCGAAATCAGCCCTCCATTGACCTTGTGGATCACACGAATTCTGTCATCGGCAAGGGCAAGCTCCTCGCAGATACTGCCGCTTTTGTCCGTGGAGCCATCATCTACTAATAAAATTTCCAGATTCCGGTAGGTCTGTCCTGTCAGAGTGTCCACACACCGTTTTAAATATTTTTCCGTATTATAGACCGGCACCACGATGCTGATCCTGTACCGCAAATTCATTTCCTTCATGAAAGTTCCAAAACCTTCCTGTAAACCTCCAGCAGCCTTTCCATGCTGGTCTCAATGGAAAATTCCCTTTCCACCTTATCCCTTGCCTGTTTTCCCATCCGCCTGCAAAGCTCCCCGTCAGAAAGCGCCCGGCGCAGACCCTCCCGCAAAGCATCCACATCTTTAGGCGCAACCAGCAGTCCTGTTTCTTCCTCTGCAACCATCTGAGGAATGCCTCCTGTTTCAGACGCCACCACAGCGCACCCGGCGCCCATTGCCTCCAGCACCGAAACTGGCTGTCCCTCAAAATAGGAGGGCAATACAAAAATATCACACTGTCTTAAATATTTTTCCTTTTCTGCTCCGGTAATCCAGCCAAGCCAGGTGACAAAGCCCGAATGCTTTTCCGCTTCTTTCTTTAAATCCTCATCTTCCCAGATTCCTCCAAGATAAAGCTGGAGATCCGGATACTGTTTTTGGAGAGAAAATACAGCTTCCAGCAGTTCTCCTACTCCCTTATCCCGGCACAGCCTCCCCAGAAACAACAGCTTATGCTGCCCATAAGTCTTTTGATACTGTTCCGGAAGCCGTATCCCGTTAGGCAGCACCGTGATTTTTTCTTCCGCTACCATATGCCCGAAAAAGCTTTTCCAGAAAGGAGTCAGAACCAGAAAGGCATCTCCCATGGAAAGGACTTTGTTGATCTTTTCCTGTCCCCGGCGATTTTGTTCCCTGTAATAAAAGCTTTCAAAATCGCCCCCATGCTGATGAATTACGATCTTTTTTCCCATAAGCTTTGCAGTCTTAATAAAAACGGATTTGCGGTAATAGCTGTTGTCAGAGGCAACATTCACATGAATGATCTGATACCCCGGCGCCTTTACAAGAAACACCATAAAAGCCCCCACAGCCTTTAAAAGCTTTTTTAGCTTACTTCCATCCACCATCGTTCCGATATAAGTCAGAAAAATTTTTTCATCCAGCCCGGCGTCATAAAAGTTATTTACCACTGCCGATATGCCCCCGTGAACCCTTCTGTCCGGTCCCAGCATCAGCACTTTTATTTTTTCCTGTTTCTTCACTGAGGTTTTCTACCTCCCAATCTTTTACTTTGAGCCCCGGCCTGCAATTACCACCCAGATGGTGCGAAACAGAATCTTTACATCCAGAGTCAGGGACCAGCCGTCGATATATTCCAAATCGTATTTCACCACATCATCGAAGTTTTCGATTTCACTCCTGCCGCTGACCTGCCACAAGCCCGTAAGTCCCGGCGTCATGCTGATACGCCTTCTATAATATTGGTTGTATTTTTCAAATTCATCCGCAGTAGGCGGTCTGGTGCCCACCAGGCTCATGTCGCCCTTTACCACATTGTAAAACTGTGGCAGTTCGTCAATGCTGGTCTTCCGGATAAATCTTCCTACCTTTGTAATGCGGGGATCATTCTCCATCTTAAACATCAGACCCTGCATTTCATTCTGCTGTTCCAGCTCCTTTTTCCGCTCCTCCGCATCCAGATACATGGAGCGGAACTTATAGATCTTAAACCTGCGCCCGTTGCGCCCGATCCTGGTCTGGGAGAATAAAACCGGACCCGGAGAATCCAGCTTGATGGCAAGGGCAATAAAGGGAAAAAGCACCAAAGTGATCGCCAGCCCCACCAGTCCTCCCACAATATCCATCACCCGCTTGATCAGCAGCCGTTTGTAGCTGCTCTGGAATCTGGTGTAAGTGATCACGGAATAGCTTCCGAAATTATCCATTTTGCTTCGCTCAGAATGGGTTCCCGGAAGCTCCAGACAATAGTGGCAGTCCACTCCCATCTCATCAAACCCATTGATCATTACCTGAATCTGCTTCTGGCTCAGCTCCGGCGCATAAATGAACACCTCATCCAGCGCCATATAGGTCACATCCTCCATAAACCCTTTTTTCATGGGCATTACGGGGATTCCCTGAAGTTCCTCCTTTTCCCTGCACTCGGGGCAGGCGATCTGCACGATCTGAAAATTCAGATCCAGATTATCCTTTAAATGCTTCGCCACATCCTCCGCCATTGCCCTCTGGGTGATCACAAGCACCTTAATTTTAGACAGATCTGATCTGTAATGAAGGCGCATTCCCTTCTTGATCACCAGATGAACAAGAATTGTCAACAATACATTAATCACAGTAAAGTAAACGGTTACAAGGCGGGAAAAAGGGTCAGCCCATTTCAGAAAGGTCATAATGGTCTGCACCACCAGAATCATAATGGCGTTATATTTCACGATCTCGTAGACTTCTTTTTGGATGCCCCGCTTTACAAAATTTCTGTTCCAGGCAATAAAAAAGGTGTAAATGGTACAGAAAAGCAGGAGAAGCAGACACACCTGAAAGTGTATCTCCTTACTCTCCATATCCTTGAAATTTCCGAACCGGATATAAGTCGCCAGAACAAAGGATATTCCTATTGTTACCAGATCTGCAAACCATAGTCCGTAAACCTCAACCACCTTATTTTTCTGATTCATTTTATCCTCCACGCCAAGCGTTTTTACGCAGGCACAAACATCAAATTCCGTTCTGGGATTTCAATGTGCGCCGGATCTTTCTCACTGCTTTTCTGAAAAACCGCTTCACCTTCATGGTAATTCCCGTGTAAATCCGCCGCCCTCTGCTTACCGGGGGCATGATCAGATACCGGTATTCCTCTATATGCTCCAGAAGATAGGCGGGGTAACTTTCGTCCACTTCCACCCGTTCAAACCTTGCTTCTCTGCCAAACATATCCTGCCCGAGGATCAGCCGGTCCCTTGCCTCCGCCAGAATGTCCTGATCATTGTATTCCTGATGAGCCGCCGCCACAACCTTGGTACCGATCCGTCTGGAAACGTCTGTCTCATGCCTGCTGCCCATATAACCAAAATGCCATCCGCCATCCGCCACTCTTACCGCTTCCGGAGCCGTGGTAGACGCTTCCCGCAATTGAATAATCCCGTTTTCCGGAATGCTCTTTGTGCTGAATACTTTGGTACCCAGCCACATCTTCCGCTCCACTCCCGGGAACTCTCCGGTAATGGAAAGAAGGCTTCCCGATACTTCCTCCATATTGATAAAGCAGTAGAACATCCGCTGGGCAAGATGATAGATCTTGTCCGGATTAAATTCTGCAACGATCTTTTTCAAAATTTCAGGATTGGGAATCTCATCCACATCGCTTAAAATGATCACATCTTCAGGTGTGGCATTCTTAAGCCCTCTCTCCAAAGCATTTTTCTGAAAATTGTCCCTCACATGAGTGGTCGCATCTGCCGGAGAATCGTCTACCACAATGTACTCAATCTTGTGCATGAACTCCTGAAACATTTCTCTATTTTTCTCAAAGCACAGTTCCTTCGGCTCCCCTGAAAAGGTCACTGTCGCCTCTTCTATTATAAACCTGTCCACAATGGGATTTAAAATATTCAACCGCAGCTTTAAAATATCAAGTTCATTAAAAAAGGGAATACAATCATATACCATCTGTTTTTTCTCCTAATTTTCCACAGGAAGTATCTTCTCTCACAAATCATCATCTCCAGAAGAGAAGCGGTCTGATCACAGCTTTCAGTCTCCCCCATCTCCTGCTCCAGGGATTTTCAAACCTGGGGTACTGTCCATTCCGTCCCCACCATTTATGAAAAACAAAAGGCGCGTCCACATCAAGGGTTTCCGGCACGGGATGCTCATGTCCAAAATATTTCGCCACCTCTACCGGCGCGATCTTCATCCCTGCCTCCTCAATCCTGTGCTTATTCATACAGCAAAGAAATGCGTCTTCGTTATAAAATCCATCTTCATCCTTCTCCCATACAAGTCCAGCCTGCTTCGGAAAGTCCAGCAACTGCTTACTACGCAGGGAAACACTGTTGCCTACCCGACACAGATTTCCATAAATATCGTGGTAACAGTGCTGCTTCCCCGGCTCCGGAACAGGCCAGGGAGAACCAATATAATCATACAAAAGAAATTCCTCCCGCCATTTTTCGGGATGAACCACAAATCCATCATAATGAACCAGCAATACATAGTCCGTCTGAATGTAATCTCCCAGCTCATAGACCATTTTATAATTGAAACAATCAATATCCGTAAGCCTGGAGGTATGCTTATAGGTAATGGAATCCGGCAGCATCAGCGGCTTTCTGTGAGTGATCAACACAACCTCTCCAAACTCGATCCCCTGCATACTGTACTCCAATGCTTTAATGGTCTCGTATACCTTCACGCTTGTCATAGCGGCAAGGGTAACCATCGGCAGCTTCAATTTTTGCTTTTTTCCCTCTGTCATCTTATCACCATACTCATTACAATGTCTTCCTGCCCAGCAAAATGCCAAGTCTTCTCTTTACGCTGCGCAGAATACGCATCATCCAGTGTTTTCCATAGTGAATCCTGGTTTTCAATTCCTCCAGCTTCAAAGCAACGCCCTGGGGCTTCACATTTAACGTTTGATAGAAAGGAGACTTTCTCTGATACTCCTGTAATTCCTTCCTGCATTCTTCAGCAGAAAAAACCCTTCCCTTTCTGTCCTGATAATGCCATCCATCGTAAATATTCTGCTCCGAAGCCCAATACCCATCTGATACATTATGCCTTGCCCAATATTTAGGCGCCAGGATATATTTCACCGTCGTACTGGTAAATGCCGGGAAATAAGCAAAAGACGAATTGGAAAGCAGCAAATATTTTGCATTTTTGATAATGGAATAGTCCTTGGCAAGATCAAAATTATACGCAGGTATCCCTGGCAGGATCTTTTCCGCTTCTTTTACATCATTGGTAATGATCATGAATTCCATATCCGGATTGATCTTTTTCATGTTCCGGATACCGTCCTTCCAGTATTTCTTCCGCAGATAAAGCTCCGGGCAATCCAGATAATCGCTGCATCTGAGATGTAAAATACACAGATTATCCCGACTATATTCCATACAGTCATACTCTTCTTTTACTTTAAGCCACTGCCGGATTTCTTCTTTATGCTTTATATAGTAGCTTTCCGCCTGCATATTTCCGTAAAGCAAAGTGTTATCTGCGGGATGCAGAAGCTTCTCATCCACTCCCGTCACATAACAGCCGTGAGTGAGATCATGCTTTGAATTACCTGTATAAATACGATCCTCTTTCTCATAATAAATTTCTTTATAATCCTCTTTAACCGAAGGAATGCCGTAGTCCAGATCCATAAAGTACATGCCACAATTGCTGTGTATGTTATTTGCTACCGTCTCCCTGCCCAGAATGCTAAAAGGCAGTTGATTATCCATAGCAATGGATCTGGTAGTGACATAGCAAAACAACTGATTGCCAAGCCCCTGTCCTTTCAATAACTCCGTTCCAATCATCTCAAATCTCCATTCCGGAGCGTTTACGCTCCTTTACAGACTGGTCTCTAACAATTTTCCATCCTCAACCTTATATATAATATCGCACTTTTCTATAGTATTTAATCTATGGGCTATGATGATCATGGTCTTTTTACCGTGGAAACTATTCACCGCCTCCATCACTGCCGCCTCCGTGTCATTATCAAGCGCTGAAGTAGCCTCGTCGAAGACCAGGATCTCAGGATCGTTGTAAAGCGCCCGGGCAATGCCGATACGCTGCCTCTGCCCTCCTGAAAGCCGAACCCCTCTGTCCCCAATGGTAGTGTCAAGCCCTTCCGGCAGTTCCTCGATAAATTCCTTCAGCTGTGCCTCCTCCAGCACCTCCCAGATTCGCTTATCATCGATCTTCTCCTCGTCAATGCCAAAAGCAATGTTGTCCCGAATGGATTCATCGATCAAATAAATGGATTGGGGAATATATCCCACCTGAGCAAGCCAGGATTCATAATTCTTAAAAATATTTACCCCATCACAGGTGATCTCTCCCTCCTGGGCATGTAGCAATCCCAAAAGCACATCCACAATGGTGGATTTACCTGCGCCGGAAGCCCCAATAATTCCCACTGACTTTCCCTTGGGCACTTCCATATGGGCATCCCAAAAGATCGCCTTATCGGAATCCGGATAATGGAAGCTGATATGATTCAGTTCAATTTTATCATCCAATTTTAATTTTTCTACCTGAGAATTTGCTTTTCTCTCCGCAAGCATGGCATCTGTTTTCATGCCCTCCTGAAGATTTTCGTATACATAATCCAAACTGGGCTGATTATAAGCAATCTCCGTAATGTAAGTATTGATTCGATTTACGCTGGGCAGCACCCTGATCGCCGCTACTCCAAAGGTCATGATCGTTTTCAGGATCGCTTCCGCATCTCCGTCCCCGCTGATGTAAACAGCCACAAAAGACAATACGCTGACTATAAAAACCGTTTCGATCAGAAGCCTTGGCATATTATTTAAAACTGCATAATTCCTTGCCACGGTAGCGCCCACCTTGCCTGTCTCATAATAATTCCGTACAAAGAACTCCTCCCTGTTCAAAACCTTTACATCCTTGAGACCATAGGTCGCCTGAATTCTCCATTTGGCAATTCTGGACTGAAGTGCCTGGTTTTTGGCGCCGATCCTGTTCAACACCGGCTTAAATACTTTTATGATAAATAAAGTTAAAATGCCAAATACCACAATGATAAACAACGCCATTGTAGCACTCTGCCAAAGTAACACTATAAAAATCAGAAAGGAAACCACCACCTCACTGGCAAGCTGTAACAGGGCGAGAATCAATGCATAGGTTTGAGGAATATCACTGTCTGTAATACGAAATACCGTGGGAATGTCCGCCCCCAGATACTTCTCATAGGGTCTGTTTAAAAATTCAGCCATTACCCGGCTGATCATTTGATTTCTGTTTTGGGTAATAAAAGAATTTTGTTTATACGTTAAAAACAAAATATATAGATTTTTAACTACATAGACCGCCATCAGTCCGATCAACAACGCGGTGGTAAGCTGTCCTGCTTCCTGAATATGCAGGCGGCTGCAGATGTTTTGAAGAATTTCGTATTGATTGATATATTTCTGCAGTTCCTCCGGCGTGAGAAGCGCCGTCACTACAGGAATCATGGCGCTCACTCCCAGGGTTTCCAGCAAGCCTCCAATAAAAATCATAATCCCCAGTATCAGCAACTGAGATTTCTGTTTTTTATCCAGTATATAATTAATTTTATCAAATAGATTTACTTTTTTCATAAATCTCCTTCTAGTTTTCCAAACAGCTTCTGCAAAACGCCTTATCTTACCTTTCTTGTCGGCTTAAAATTATACCATACATTGCTTTTACAGGCAAATTTTATCATAACGGAGAGGCGGATTCAGACACTGTGCTGCCGCAGAGGAATAATCCATTTATCATATAACTTAACCACTCTGTAATAGACGCCGGGCAGGCACAGGGCAAGCTTCATTCTAACTCTGTCCCCTCCCGCCACATAAGATTTCCGGTAAATTCTTTTGATCTCCTTTTTCTCCTTCCGCAAAAAAGCGATCAATTCCCTGCCGGAGCTTTTCATTTTTCGGTCTCTGAAATCAATGTAGTAGAACAGCATTTTACGGTAAAACTGATATTTCGACTGGTCCGCCAGTTCTTCCATCCCGATTCCATGAAGGTAAGACGCCTGTTCTTTCCAGAAGGGAATCTCATCCTCAAACCGCCGCTGGTGAAGCCGGCTGTTCATGATGCTCCCCTTTCGATCCACTGTATAATTGTAATATGGGGTATCCAGAAACACACACTCAGACGCTCTGGTAAGCGCCCATGTTGTGTACATAATATCCTCCGACTTCCGTCCCTCCGGAAATCTGATATCCTGAATCACCTTTTTTTCAAAAAGCTTACTCCATACCGAGTGATAAATATGATACTGGGAATCCCCGTTGATATACAGATCCAACGCTTTCTCCCTGGTAAGCACCAGAATATTGCCGGTAGGACGGATCTCTTCAGCGCCTTCTCCTACCTGTCTGTAAGCACATATGGCGATTTGCGCACCTGTGTCCAGGCATGCGCCCAGCATCTTTTCATACATGTCCGGCTCTATCCAGTCGTCTCCGTCCACATACCCCACATATTCCCCCTGCGCCATCTCCAGACCTGCATTCCTGGCAGCGGAAGGACCACCGTTCTCCCTGTGGATCACCGAAACAGACGCATTCTTTTCCGCATAAGCATCGCACAACAGAGGGGTTTGGTCATCCGACCCATCGTCTACCAAAATAATTTCCATATGCTTGTAAGTCTGTGCCAGCAGGCTGTCCACGCATCTGGAAAGGTATTGATCAATATTATACGCAGTCACAATAACGGAAATCAAAGGATCATTTTGCTTCATCTTTTATCAATTCGCCCTCCGGAGAAATTTTGATCATGGTTTCTGTATAAATATCCCTGCTATCCTGATTGTTAAACCACACCGAAGGGGCGATCAGGCATTTGTCCTTCGCCGGATTCAGCCACGCGCCCCACCAGCTAAAACTGGAATTGGCAAGAATATGATGTCTGCACTTGCTCATCAGCAGCATGTCAATATAGCCGGTATCTTCTGTGGCGCCTTCCACCACAATAAACCTGTCCGTATCCGCCAGCTCCAATTCCCTGCAAAATCCGGGAATCCAATCTCTTACCCAGCCAACATCATTGGTAAAAACAAAAAAAAGAGCCTGCGGATAAGATTCCAGCATTCTCTTTACCGCTCTTCTGTAATAAACCTCCGTACAGATTCCGCCAAACACCCCGCTGGTCGTAAGATAGTCACCCCTGCGCACATGAACGGACACAGCCAAGGTATTTTGGATCTGCTCCAAATACCCTTCCATTTTTTCCTTAATTCCTGCATCCAGCTTTTCCCAAATACGGTTTGAAAAAACAAACGCCTTCCGTACCTGCTCTTCTATCTCTTTAAAATATTTTTCACTTTGAAAATAACCGGTCAGGTAAGCCGGATCTCTTTCCAGTACCTGACAATCAAAATTACAGTCCTTCTCATGATATTCCAGAGATTTTCTCCCAAACAGTTTTCTTCTGACGCGGTGGGAGAACTTTAAGAAGCCGTCCGTTATTTCATTGATCTCCCTCTGGCTGGCTTTTGGGTAGGAAATGTCAAATACCCAAAGCATAATAGGTCGTGCATTTTCCAGCCGGTATTCGGAAACATCGTCAAATTTTACTTCCCGCCCCATAGCCCGCAGCTTCAGGTACAGCGCATACTGAAACATCTGATTTCCCAGACCGCCTGTCATTCTGATAATATCCATAACCGGAAATTCTTCCTTGTCCTTTTATTTTACGATACCGCTCACTCTGCCCTGAGCGTCAACCAGTGTCATGCCTTTCGTATAAACATCGCTGCTTTCCTTGTCGTTCACCCATCGATCCGGGGCAACGATCAGCTTATCCGGATTGTGATTGATCCACGCCGCCCACCAGCTAAAGCTGGAATTAGAGATAATGTTATGCCTGCATTTACTCATCAAAAGCATATCCAGGTAACCGGTATATTCCGTATTTGCCTCCACCATTACAAACCGCTTTTCCATTGCCTTTATTTCTTCTCGGCTCATGCCTTCCCTGATCTGACTGCCGATCAGGTTTTCCACCCAGCCCCTCACCCATTTGGGCTCATTACTGAAAATGAAAAAAGTTGCCTGAGGACATTTTTCCTGCAAAAAGCGCACCGCGCCTTCATAGTATTTCTCCGTGCAAATCCCCTCATACAACTCTTCCTCCCTGCGCGAATCGCTTCTGTACATATGAAGTCCTACTGCCTCGGTGGCTTCTATGGCATCCAGACATGCCCTGGTACTCCCATAAAGATCCTCCGGCAGATGCATGTCTTCTAAGGTGGGAAACTGGTACAGCGCTCTTACCTCGTCCCCTATATCTGCAAAATACTTCTCACTTTGGAAATTTCCCCGCAGATACATGGATTCAAACTGAAGCACTTTGGGGTCATAAAATCCTTCCTCATAGTATTCAATGGCTCTCCTGCCAAAAAGCTTTCTCCTGATCCTCTTTAATATATCCATGGAACCGTCTGTAAACCCTACGATCTCATCCCATGTTGCCCTTGGATAGTCGATGCCAAACAGTGCAAGCATAATAGGCCGCGTGCTTTCGCCTCGGTATTCATTGATATCGTCAAATTTTACTTCTTTTCCCAATGAACGGAGCTTCAGGTACAATGCATACTGAAACATCTGATTTCCCAAACCTCCGGACATCCTGATTATATTCATGGTATATACCTCTTATTTATTATCCTTAATCTATTGATTTTAACACATTTTCATTCTGCCTACAAGAAACACAGGCGATATTTGCGCTCTTTTTAATGTCCAGAATCATAAATAATACTGCCAGTACCGTAACGGCAAATTCTCTATACACAAAATGATAATGGTAATAAGAATGGGCAGATGCAAGCATATGGCAAAAGGGATAAAGTGCTACCGTCAGCACAGGAATACTTCTGCGCGCCCATATCAGCGTAAGCTTCGCCTTTCCCGAAACCGCAGCCGCATATATCATTCCCCCTGCGATCAACAGCAGATAGGGCGGCTGTATAAAATGAACCAAATTTCTCGCCATACCGCTTATAATTGTAATTTCTTCCCCCTCAACCTTGCCTGCGTTCAACAGGATCATAATCTCATCATACGCATCCTTAAAAACATTCACATCCGTAAGAAGGGTGGCAAGCGCCCATTTCCCAAGGTACATTCCTATATACCCTGCAAAAAACATGACAGAATGGAGCATTACATACCCAATCCTCTTTTTCACATCCTTCCCATCGGAAAAATATAACAAAAACAGCAGCGGAACGCCTAATGCTGCAACAGGATAGGTAAAAAAATCAAAGTACGCTACAGACATGCCAATGATCTGAAAAAAAGCCATGCATTCTTTCCTGATCAGATAATCCCCCTCCAATTTCCCGGAACAGATCAAAAATAAGAGAGATAAAAGGAGGATAAAATATATGGATGCATTCTGAAAATTAAGCGCCGTAACCATAGGATTGATAACCAGTATACCAAGCCCGAAGCATACGGCAAAAGAAACCTGATTTTTCTTTATCAGACCTGCCATAATAATTAGAAGCAGAATGGACTGCACAAAAAAGTAAATCAGGCGCAGATCCGCAACACTGAACAGCATGAGCAGCGGCTTGAGAATCACAAGATAGCCATGCCAGTATCGAGGGTACCTTCTATATTTTACCAGGCTTTCATCTTCGCATGTATAATTGGCTGTCAATTGGGAATCGTCATCGTTTTCCAAAAGGCGGCGTCTCGGAGCAAACATCATATCGGCAATCAAATTATCCGAAGCGGGACATATTGCTGCCGAAAGCATTACGATATCCGTATGGATATCCAGGAGAGTAGATTTATATCCATCTACCAGCATATAATTTTCAGTATAAGAATCCGCATTTTCAAGCACATGCTCTTTCATTTTTCCTCTTGGAAGCGCATATACAAGCAATAATGCAAAAAAGCCAGCGACAATACCTGCAATCAACAACAATGCTGATTTCAGGATTATTTTAAAACAATTATCGTTTTCCCTGAACAATTCTTTATTCCTCCTGTTGCTTCCAGTTCTTTATGGACGGCGGTAAATCTGATTCATTATACCATGGTTTCCTGTCTCAGTCCAGATTATGGAGGAGCCCCGGCATCGGCATCTTGCCGTTGGCTGTTGCAGGGGGTACAAAAGTATGCTAAGATGTTCCATAAGTTTATTTTTCTAACAATAAAAGGAGAGGATGCTTTATGGCTCAGGCAATCAAAAAAATAAAAGCTTTATATACGCATTACATGGATCGAATTCTCTATAAATATTATAATCATAAATTGGTAGCACAGGGGCGAAAGACCAGCATATCAGACGACAATTCCTATCCGGTGGTCTGTTATATGGCATCCAGAAATGAACGATTTTTTCAGGATTTCAGGCGAAACCCTACGTATAATGACATTTTAGAACATGTTTCCCAAGTGCAGGGACAGGCATACCTGGATATAATCCAAAAGAGAAAACAACTGCAATTTTCCGATCCGGATTGGCACAATTTTCAACGGAATGACCAGTATGGCAATCCCGTTACCTTCTCATACAACGTAAATGGTCAGGATATGGACTTTTCCCCCACCACCCTTCGTTACGCAAAAGTTTTACAGGATATTGCGCTTTTGTTTGATATCCCAACAATCAAATCAGTTGCCGAGATCGGCATTGGTTACGCTGGCGAATGCAGGATCCTTACAAGTTATTTGGCGGGAATTGAATCCTATTCCCTTTTTGATCTTCCTGAAGTACTGGGACTGGCAAAGAAGTATCTTGGCAAATTTGGGAATTCTATTATCGACAGAGTAAAATTTGTGGACGGGACGCGCATTGAAGTAGACTCGTCTTACGACTTTGTTATGAGCAACTATGCTTTTTCTGAATTGATACGGGATATTCAGGACATTTATCTGGATAAAGTGATTTTAAAATCAAGAGCTGGCTATATCACATGGAATTCCCTCTCCTGCGATGTTTTGGATGGTTACAGCCTGGAAGCGCTTTTGAAAAAAATCCCCGGTTCTTCCGTTATCCCCGAGGAGCCTTTGACCAAAGAAAAAAATTGTATCATTATTTGGGGAAATAAGCCGCAGGATCATTAAGGAGAAAATCATGCATCCCAATACCGAAAGTCAAAAACTAACACGCACTTATTCTAATCTTTTACTGATTATCAGCCTGGGCTTTTATCTCTTTTTTGCTTTTTATGATGGTGCAGTCATCTGCGTGGATTCCCCCAGCTATATTGAAATGAATATTTCCAGAGAACCTCTCTATCCCATGTTTCTGGCTTTTTTACGATTTGTCTTCGCCGGAACAGGCGCTGACTTTTATTTAACCGCCGCGGCGTTTCTCCAAAGTATTCTTGCCGCGGTGGCCGCCTGGTCTTTCAGTGTATTTGTGGGAAAGAAATTCCGTCTTCACAAGGTAACTCCCCTGTTGACTCTCCTATTATCCTTCGCCGTATCTCTCTTATGCCGTTTTGCAGCCCAAAGAGGCTCCATGTACTCCAACAGCATTTTAACGGAAGGAATTGCTATCTCCGGTTATCTGCTGTTTTTCCGCTGGATGATGGATTATGTCCTGGAACCTTCCAGAACGAAACTGCTATGGTGCTGCGTTCTGGTATTTCTTTTGGTTTCCACCAGAAAACAAATGATCTTTTCCCTTGCTCTGTTGATTCTTTGCCAACTGATTGTTTATGGTCATAAAAAACAGCTTCCCAAAGGGTTGGGAGCTGCCTTTCTATGCGCCTCTGGCATTCTTCTTAGCTGTCAGCTGCTGGATCTTGGCTACAATTTTGCCCTTCGTGGAGAGGCCGCAAGACATTCCGGTGACACCCGTTTTATCACCACCATGGCTTTTTATACCGCCCAACGGGAGGATGCCGCTTATATTGAGGATGAAGCTGTTCAAAAGCTGTTTGAAGAAATCTATGATGTCTGTGCAGAAAAAGGTTACTTAAAAAACGCAGCAGGCAAGGGGTGGTCTGACCGTGTCTCTCATTTTGGAGACTATTATGACTGCATTCAGATCGATACCATGTGGCCCATGATCAATGCTTTTGCAAAAGAACGTTACGGAAAGGACATTGTCGCCTTAAACGTATATGCCGATGAAATCATGGATACCATCAATTTCTCTGTCATCCCACATAATATGTCCAAGATTCTCAGCACCTTTGCAGACAATTTTCTTTCCGGACTGGTTACCACTGTAGCACAGCGAAATCCTATCCTGAACTGGTACAGCCTTCTGGTTTATTTGCTTTATATTGTTTTGCTTATTTACCATATCCGCGTTGTGAAGGATCAGAAGATCATTCTCTTTTCCCTTCTGACTCTTATTTCCATAATTCTCAACGTGGGGCTGGTCTCTCTGGTCATCTTCTGCCAGACTCGCTACACCATCTACAATATGGCACTGTTTTATATCAGTCTGCTGCTGATGGCAGACAAACCTGTTCTGGGACGATTACAGGTTTATTTTCATCATCCATTCCTGAAACATTAGAATATACCAGATCTGTATCCTCCATTCGCCCTTGTCTGTAAAGTCACGCCAGATTTTCCAAACCACCTCCGGATTTAAAATCCCCTGCTTTTGGAGAAGCTTTCTGTCGATCAGGCTTTCCGCCCATTCCCGCATATCCTTCTGCAGGAGCCATTTTTCAATAGGGATGCTGAAGCCTTTCTTAGGGCGTTCCATCATTTCCCTTGGCACATATCGATAAAGCACATCCCGCAGCACCTTTTTTCCTGTCTTCCCCTCTTTCTTATATACAATTGGAAGACTCCATGCAAATTCCACCACATCCTTATCCAACATGGGAACTCTTGTTTCAAGAGAAACCGCCATTGCCGCTCTGTCTACTTTCACAAGAATATCGTCCGGGTGATACATCAGCATATCCATGAGCATAATATTATGATTGGTTTCTTCCAGAAACCCAGGGTCATATTCACTGTATTTATAGCTGCATCCAGCAGGAGCAAGGCTGATTTTTTTCGTCAGAGGATCTGTCTCATAAGAATCCACGTACAATTCCGATGGTCCCCTGGCTCCCAGAAGCTTTCCTTTTATTCTGTAGATCGGTTTTCCTGCTAAAGGAGAATGTATCACCAGCTCACTGCAGGGTTTTCGCAGCCAATAGGGAAATCCCTTCATCTTATTCCAGATCCGTTCCACAGACGCATAAGAAGTATACCCGCAAAAAAGCTCATCCCCGCCATCTCCGCTTAGAGAAACCGTCACATGCTCTCTGGTCATTTTACTCACCAGATAAGTGGGGATCTGGGACGAATCCGCAAACGGCTCTCCATACATTTCCGCCAGCTTGGGGAGTACCGCCTTGGCATCTTCTTCCGTAATATAAAGCTCCGTGTGCTCCGTTCCTAAATGCTTTGCAATCTCTTTGGCGTAAACTGCCTCGTTATAATCCTTCTCCGCCATGCCAATGGTAAAGCTTTTTACCTTACCCTTATGCAAAGACTGCATCAACGCAACCACGGTGCTGGAGTCGATCCCCGCTGACAAAAAGGCGCCTACAGGCACATCAGCCACCATCTGTTCCGCTATGGATTCCTTTAACAAACGTTCCAGTTCATCCGCCGCTTCCTCCACCGAACCTTTAAAAAGGGTTGCCTGACCTCTTTTTGCCGTTTCCTTTACAGACCAGTAGGTTTCCAGTTCTATTTGTTCCATGTTATTAAATGGTAATTTAATTTTTAATATTGTCCCTGCCTCAAGTTTGTAAATATCCTTATAAATAGAATAAGGTGCCGGAATATAGCCGTGAATAAAATATAAATCCAGTACTTCGGTATTGATAGGATTCCGAAAACCTTCAAGCGCCCGCAGCGCATTCAACTCCGAAGAGAATGCAAACGCCTCCCCTACCTGCCCATAATACAACGGTTTTTCTCCAATTCGGTCTCTAAGCAAATACAGACATTGCTCCTGTTGGTCATAAAGAGCTATGGCAAACATGCCCTTACACAGGGAAATCCCTTCCTTTACGCCGTACGCCTCAAACGCTTCCAGTAAAACTTCCGTATCAGAAGTACCCTTAAAAGCCTCCACCTTTTTTTCCTCAAGAAGTTTCTTCGCTATCTTTTTATAGTTATAAACTTCACCATTGTACGTAATTACATAACGACCGCTATGTGAAATCATGGGTTGGGCACCATTTTCTGACAAATCCACGATAGAAAGCCTCCTGTGTCCAAAGGTTACCTGCCCGTCTTCCGAAAAAAAACTTCCTCCTGCATCAGGTCCTCTGTGAAACAGTTTTTCCTTCATTTTTTCAATATTACTACTACGGTCGTATTTCAGATTGCAAAACCCTGCTATTCCGCACATTTTCCCATCTCCAATATTTTTTTATCTGCATGTCTTGCGTGTATTATCACTATTTTTACATAAGGATAGCAGAAATTTCTCCCACTCCCCATATACCTTTTCTGCTGAATAAAGAGCAGCTGTCTTTGTTGCTTCAATGCCCATTTCATCTGCTGTCTGCAAGTTATTTATTAAATACTGCATTTTTTCTTTCATTTTTTTCACATCGCCAACGGGAGTGAGAAAGCCGTTGACCCCATCCTCTATCAGATCCGCCGGACCACCACAGGGACAGTCTGTGGCAATCACCGTAAGCCCCATAAGCATCGCTTCAATCAATGTATTAGGAACCCCTTCCGTATTGGAGGAAAGCACAAAAACACGTGTTTTGTAAATTGCCTCCGCTACATGGTCAATGCTGCCCGGAAGCAAAATTCTTTCTCCGCAGCCCAACTCATCCGCCAGCTTTATTAATTTCTTTCTGCAATCCCCTTCTCCATAAATCACCAGCTTGTAATCAGGATTTTCCTCTGCCAGTCCTGCAAAAGCACGGATCAGCATTTCATGGTTTTTATTTTCATCCACCCGTCCCACTGCCACAATTACCTTTTCCCGTTCTCCCTCATATCGCTCCCGGAAAAAGCTTTCATGGACAGGATTCAGCAAAATAACGGCTTTTTCTCTAACCTTTTTGGGGAAGAATTCAAAACACCTGCGTGTCTGCAAGATAACGCCTTCTGCATGCTTAAACAACCGGCGCGCCCCGAAACGCATCCACCCGTTATAATACTCTTCCTTAGGGTCTGCCCTGACAGAAACCGCCACAGGTATATGCAAAAAGCGGGAGGTTAAAATCGCCATCATGTTGTTTTTCCCGATAAAGGAAAGAATTATATCAGGTCTTTCCTTCTTCCAGATCCCCCTCAGCTTCATAAAACGCCGCTTGAAATTCATCACTCGGTTTCCTGTGGTTTCCTCTTCCGTAATATCAGAAAGAATTCTTTTTACTTTTTCGTTTAGCGGATACTCATTTTCCCGCCGATACTGTGTCACGATGGTTACTCGATAACCCTTTTCCACAAAATGTTCAGCAAGATTAACCATAACCCGCTCTGTACCGCCTTTGGTCAAAGACCCGGCAAGCATGGCAATATGCATTTGCGTTTTCATTTTTTCCTCTATTCTTCAAAATAATAGCGATACCACTGCTGAAAGGCAAAGAATGACCAGGAAAGCTTGGAGTAGTTGGCACCGGTTGCCGGTCCTCCATCCCCCTTTTTTACGTATTCTTCAATCATGCCAGCGGTAAAATCTCCGTCAAAAATCCCCTGCCTTTTCAGATAGTCCCTGCTGCACATATCCAGAAGCTGTTCCCTCAAGGGTCCTCTCAGCCATTTGTCAAGGGGAACGCCAAATCCTACTTTGGGTCTGTCGAGGAGCTCCTTTGGAATATAGTCATAGGCAATATCCTTCAGAATTCGTTTCTTGTTTCCTTTATCATATTTCATCTCATGGGACATCCGGAAGGAATATTCCATAACATCCTTATCTAAAATCGGGCATCGTGCCTCCAGGGAGTATTTCATAGAGGCGCGGTCTACCTTACACAGAATATCGCCGGGCAGATAGGTATCCATGTCCAGCAGCATTCTTCTGATCTGCCAATTTGACACGGCATACCTTCCTTCTACCGGATAATGACAGGGTATCCCCTCTCCCAATACCATTTGGTTAGCGCGCACAACATAGTTGCTTGCTCCAAATTGAGTTTTTGTTTCCTTATTTCTATTGCCTGCAATCACCTTCACCCGAAAAGGAAGCCGATCCTCCAATCCCGCCTGCTTTAATCCCGGCAAACCGCATATTCCATGGGTCAGTGCGCCTAGCCCATCCAGCAACTGCGCCTGCCGTACATTTTCGTAGATATTGTAGCCACAGAAAAATTCGTCCCCCCCATCTCCGGAAAGCGCCACCGTAACATCTCTTCTGGCAAGCATGGAAACCAGCATGGTGGGAATCTGTGAGGAGTCTGCAAAAGGCTCGTCATAGAACTGAGGAATACTTTCCACCAGATCAAACATTTCCTTTTCTTCAATGTAAAGCTCCGTATGCTTTGTACCCAGATGCCGCGCAACCTCCGCAGCATATTTTGCTTCATTATATTGATCTTCCTTAAAGCCAATGGAAAAGGTCTTAACCGGCTCTGAAGAATGCTCCTGGGCAATTGCCGTCATCAGAGAAGAATCATATCCTCCGCTTAAAAATGCCCCCAATGGAACATCTGCAATCATACGGGCAGAAACTGCCTTTTTCAGCAACTCCTTAAGCTCGCCCTTTGCCTGTCCGTAATCCGCCACAGGGGCTTCCTGCATTTTATGATAAACCTCTTTGATATCCCAATACTTCCATTTTTTTATTTTACCATAATGAAAAGACAAAACACTGCCCGGCTCCAGCTTATACACATTCTCAAATATGCTGTCAGGGGCGTTAATGTATTGTTGAAATAAAAATCTGGACAACACCTCCCGGCGAATCCTGCGCTGAAATCCCTTTCTTTCCATCAGGGGTTTCAACTCTGACGCAAATATCAGATTTTCTCCTTCTATCTCATAATATAAAGGCTTTTTGCCAATCCGGTCTCTTACCAGATAAATTTCTTCCTTTTCCCGGTCGTAAAGGCAGATGGCAAACATTCCGTTCAAACGGTTGAGACACTGAATGCCCCATTTTAAGTAAGCAGCAATGATCACTTCCGTATCACAATTGGAGGAAAAAGGATAATCCTTCAGTTCTCCGCGCAATTCTACAAAGTTGTAAATTTCCCCGTTAAAAATCACGCTCAGCCGTCCGTCAACAGAGTGCATGGGCTGATGCCCCAAAGGCGAAAGATCCATAATAGCCAGCCTTCTCTGCGCCATGCCCATCTGATAGCCCTCTTTCATGGGAAAAATTTCCTCCCCAGAATCGTCCGGTCCCCTATGATACATGGTATCATTCATTCTTTTAAGCTGTTCCAATGTAATGCCTTGTCTTGAAACAAAACCACATATTCCGCACATAAATTACCTCTTTACCCTTGCAATGACCTCTTCAATATATTCTTTCCACTGAGAAACCACTGCATCCTCATTAATTTTCTCACTTAAAAGCCGTGCCTGTTCTCCCAGCCTCTCCGCCAATTCCCTGTCCTCAATAAGCCTGAGAATTGCCAATGTCATCGCCTGTTCATCTCCTACCGGTATCAGCAGTCCATTTTTCTCATGGTCAATCACCATGCGGGGCGCACCGCAGGGACAATCCGTTGCAACTACAGGCAAGCCCAAAACCATCGCCTCCAAAAGGGCGTTTGGCATACCTTCATAATCAGAAGAAAAGGCATAAACAGCGGCTTGGGGAAGTTCCTTCTCCAAGTTGTCGCTTGCCCCCATCAATTTTATATAATTTTCTGCATTATGATCTTTTATAATGGCTTCCAGCTTTTCTTTAGTTCCGTCAAGGGAATCTCCTCCATATAACTTCAATCTATAATCCGGATGCTTTTCATGAACCTTTAGAAAAGCCCCAAGGAGCATCGCCTGATTCTTAAAATCTACCAGCCGCCCGGATTGCACGACCAGTTTTTCCCTTTTTTCCGGTTTGGGAATATTTAAATATTTGGAATTTATAGGGTTGAGAATAATCTTTGATCTTCTCTGTACAGATACCGGAAAACTCTCCCCCTGCTCTTTTGTCTGAAACACGCACCCTGATGCAAAAGAATAAAGCAATGGCATCAAAACTTTATCGGAAAGAGCCGTATAATACGATTTGGGGTCCTGCCGCACCGCTGGAATCACAGGAATTCCCGTTCCCAGTGCAGCAGTAAGCGCACGGTAGTTGGGCTTACGGGTAAAAGAAAGAATAATATCGGGGCGCTCTTTTTTAATCAACTTCTTCAGGCGTTGAAAGCGCATCCATATTTTAAAAAAACGGTTTTTTCCTTCCTCCTCTTTTTTCAGACCTACATGCACCCTCCGAACACGTTCATCCAACGCAAATTCTACCTCTCCCTGCCATTCTGTTGCCGCAATGATCTCGTATCCTTCTTTCACAAGACGGTTGGCTAGATTGGATACCACCCGCTCTGTGCCTCCCTGCTCAAAACAGTTTAAATGAAACATGATTCTACGCATGCTCTGTACTCCTTACATTGATCCTGTCAAAATCATAATGAGAAATTGCCCAATTGGTTCATTTTATCATATTTCCCGGGGGTTCACAAGTGGGCGAAGGCACAGGGGAGGCAGCCAAATCCAGAATTTGCTGCACATAGCGCTCATACGTAAAATCCTGCGCGCGATCCATAGCCGCCTTCTGATATTTTTGGAGCAGATCGTCGTTTGTGAGAAGCTTTAATATCACCTTTGCCATAAGCTCCTCCTCAGGAAGAATATGACCGGAATCGAGATCCTTTTCTTCGGTCATAGGTGGGAGAAGAATGCCATAATCTCCATAAATCTCGGAACTGGCAGTTTTACTTTCCGGTGCACTTTCATAATTCTTTAACAGAATCTCAGCAGGTCCTGTCAGACAGTTGGTGCTGACCGCAGCTAACCCCAATGCCATCCCCTCCACCAGAGCGTTGGGAAAGCCTTCCGTAAGCGATGTAAGAAGATAAATTTCTGCTTTCATAAGATATCTGTAAGGAACTCTCTGCATGCCGGCAAAATAAATTTCATCCGATATATTTAATTCTACGGCAAGCTTCCTGTATTCTTCAAAAGAGCCTTCGCCTAAAATAAGCAGACGGGCTTCAGGAATCTGACTGTGAACCAAAGAAAATACCTTCAGCATATGCCAAAATCCTTTCAAATCATCTTCTCTTCCCATAGATGCCAGACAGCGTATTTCTCTTCCCTGACTGTCAAATTCTTCCCACGGAATCAATATCTTCCCATCCTTTGCCTGCCTTTGAATCGTTTTTACGTCATAAGGATTGTAGAGAGTTGTTGTTTTATTAAATTTATATTTATTTTTTAGTTCGATCTCAATGGTTTTTGAACAGCAGATAATCAGATCGGCAAATTTAGTAAAAAGCTTTATTTTTCCTTTATCTCTTACATCCATATAACTCCGAAGCCCCAGCCATACCTTTTCTTTTCCGGTTTTGGAAAATGCGTTTACCATGTTTGCACTGGGTCCAAAGCTATATGAAACATCCGGTTTAAGTTGTTTTTTCAACTGCCTGACTCTGTGTGAACGCTTCAGAATATTAAAAGCTTTCCCTAAAACGCCCCTTTTCACTCCCATTTGTATGTCCACAATATGAAGTCCGCTCACATCATACGCGATGTCAGCGGAATCAAAAATAACAATAGTTATATCAAAATGTGGCTCCAACAAACGTGCGGTCGTCACACAGACTCTTTCAAATCCTCCCTGATGAAGCATCGGAGAAATCAGCATCAGTTTCCTTTTCATTCCCATTCTCCTGTCTCGTAAAAGAACATCATCTTTTCCGTCTGGCTGTTAACGTCAAAACCTGCTTCTCTCATTTCCTGTACATGACTTTTGCGCTTATAATCACCGGTACGGCAAATCTCATCCGCCCACTTTTCCGGTGGTTCCTGTATACTCATAGCAGTAACCAGTTCCGTTACCGCCACCTCCTCACAGATAGTATCCGACATCAGGCACTTAAGTCCCGCCGTCTGCGCCTCTACAATGGTTCCCGGCAGACCTTCATATCTGGATGGATATAAAAAGTAGTCCATCGCCTGGTAATAATCATATACATTACGCTGATTGCCCAGAAAAAGCACTCTGTCCGAAATTCCAAGCCCTGCTGCCTGCTGCTTTGCTGCCTCCATACCGCCACCTTCACCTAAGAGAAGCAATACATAAGATCTTTCTTTTTCCTTTTCACAAAGAGAAGCAAATACCCGAAGCACATAACTGTGGTTTTTAGCATAATGAAATCTTCCAACATGTCCGATCACATATCGATTTTCTATCCCCAAACGCTTTCTGATTTCTTCTCGTTTTTCAGGGCAAAAGGTAAAAACAGGGCAATCGATGGCGTTAGGAATAAAAGTAGTTTTACCTTCTTTTACAGCTTTTTCTCCAAATACCGAAATCGCTGCAAGCCTTGAACATGCAAATAAGCGGTCTGCCTTTCGGGAAAGATTCCTCCGCATCCATCGAGTCAGTATTCCTTTTATCCCTTTATCTACTCCCGCACTCCTGGCATGGGCTATCGTCATGGGAACACCTGTCTTTTTCGCAATGGGCAGATAAATTGCCGCTGTGCTGGTCATATGCCCCTGTACGGCGCGAAATTCATGATTCTTCTGAAAAAAGGCATTTAATGCCTTTTTGTAGGTGAAAAAATTATACAGCCGAAAACGGGGAACGCGGAAAATCCGTCCCCCCAATGCATGGATCTCCTGATCATAATATCCTTCTTGGTCTGTATGGACAAGAAAATCAAACTGAACTCTGCCTCTGTCCAGATGGCGGTATAAATCCATAATTCTGCTTTCCGCCCCGCCAAGCTGGGTATTTCCCAACACATGTAATATCCGAATCGGTTCTGCCATTTTCTCCTCCTGTAGATGATTTCTTTCAGCCGTTTATCTGCTGCGAAGTTTTACCAGCCAATGCTTCCCCATTGCCATCAAATATTCCTTCCATCTTGCTCCAAATCCCCTCTCCGCCGCTTTCTGTGTGAGATATTCTCCATAGGAGATCCACTGGACGTTTTCTCTTTCAAAATAGCTTTGGTACTGCTCTAAGTCTCCGTCCGATATGGTTCCCGTATGAACCACCATAGTGGAATAACCTTCTTTCTTCCGAAAAGAATGACTTAATTGAAAAGAAATAGGATAAAATTTAAGCCCTTTCCAGCAGTAAGGCTTATCTCCAAACCCGTCTGTAAGTGCCGTAAACCCGGTTGCTTTCAGCGCTTTCAATGTATTTTGGTCGTAAGAATGGGCAGGCGCCATAAAAATTTCCGTCTCAATTCCCTTTTCCCTTAAAAGCTTCTTTCCCACGAAAAGCATTTCCTCCTGCTCTTCATAAGGAACACCTGCAAATTCGGAAAAGGCGTTAAGAGGAAACAGACCGCCCTTTTTGGTGGAATACACGTGCCGGAATCCGTGCATGGCGATCACCCAGCCTTCCTTTTCCAGCTTTTTAACATATTCCCAAAAGTTTTCCGGTACGTTTCCTTCCTGCTCTTTCTTTTCCTTTCCCCTAATCGTTTCATCCCGGTTATCCGGAATCACCCCTATAAGCGGCTTCACCTGATATTGATCCAGGAGCGCCTTGAACTTAAAAAAGCACTCCCAATCCATATCAGGTGTTATATCATCAAGTCTCACTGCTATTTTCATACAGCCCTCGCCTAATTTCCCTGTGAAATTGTTCGTTTACATTCTTTAGAGATTTTCTTTATACCAGTCAATAGCAAGATTGATTCCCTTTTCAAAATCATATTCGGGATCATACCCTAAGAGCTCCCTGGCTTTACTGATATCCGCATTGGAATCCCTGATATCTCCGGCACGGTTGGGACCGAAATGAGGTTCCACTTCCTTCCCCAAAGCCCTGCACAGATCATGATATACATCAATGAGAAATTCTCTTCCTCCTGCTCCAATATTAAACGCCTCGCCTGCGGCTTCCGATGGTGCAAGACAGGCTTTCAGATTTGCCTCGATCACATTGTCAATATAGGTGAAATCTCTGGATTGCCTGCCATCCCCGTTGATGGTAGGCACTTCTCCCTCCATCAGCTGTTTGATAAACTTGGGGATTACCGCGGCGTACATTCCCTCCGGGTCCTGCCGCCTGCCAAAAACGTTAAAATATCTCATGCCGTAGGTATCCAGACCATAGAGAACCTTATAAAGCCTTCCGTACTCTTCGTCCACCTTTTTGGTAAGCGCATAGGGAGAAAGCACCTTTCCCTCTTTTCCTTCCTTCTTGGGCAGTACCGGATGATCGCCATACACGGAAGAACTGGACGCATAGACAAACTTCTTTACGCCGTTCTGCCGGGAAGCTTCCATCATATTCAAAGTACCACGTATATTGATCTCCTCATAAAGCAGGGGCATTTCTATGCTTCTGGGAACGCTGCCCCATGCCGCCTGATTTAAAACGAAATCCACTCCCTTAGTTGCTTCCATACAGGTTTCCAGTTCTCTGATATCTCCCTTGATAAAGGTAAACCTGGGATTTGCTGTCAGAGGTTCAATATTCTCATATTTCCCTGTGGAAAGATTGTCAAGGCATCTTACCTGATACCCCATGTCTAAAATCGCTTCACACAGGTTGGAGCCGATAAATCCTGCTCCGCCTGTCACAAGAAATACTGCATTTTCATCGAATTTCAGTTCTTTATAACCCATTCTCTTATCTCCTTATCACTACAATCTCCAGTATAGAAAATCCTCTGAGGAATATTCTTCCCTGTTATAGATGCCTTTCAGATCCACAAACACTTTCTTTTTATGGGCAGGATTATAGAAACTGCTTATGGTCTCCCTGTCAAAGCTTAAAAACTGTGTATGTGCCACTGCTACGATCACCGCATCCATATCCTTTACTGCATCCATAGTTTCAAAAGAAATACCGTACAACTGCTGTGCCTCATGGGCATCTGCTGCCGGATCTACAACAATGGGCTTAATGCCATATTCTCCAAGCTCTTTATATATGTCGATCACCTTTGTATTACGGGTATCGGGACAATTCTCTTTAAAGGTAAAGCCAAGAATTGCCACCTTTGCTCCCTTCACATGAATATCCGACTTAATCAGATTCTTTACCAGACTTTCCGCCACATACCTTCCCATATCATCGTTGATACGGCGCCCTGACAAAATGATCTGGGAATGATATCCCAGTTCTTCCGCTTTATACGTAAGATAATAGGGATCTACTCCGATACAATGTCCTCCTACCAGCCCCGGATAAAACTTCAGGAAATTCCATTTTGTCCCCGCCGCCTCCAGTACTGATTTGGTGTCAATTCCCATTTTATTAAAAATAATGGAAAGCTCATTCATAAATGCAATATTGATATCCCGCTGGCTGTTCTCAATGACCTTTGCCGCTTCTGCCACCTTGATTGACTGCGCGCGATGAACCCCCGCTTCCACCACCAGCTCATATACCTTCGCCACGGTATCAAGGGTTTCCTCATCCATGCCGGAAACGATCTTCACAATGGTTTCCAGACGATGCACCTTGTCCCCAGGGTTAATCCGCTCAGGGGAATAGCCGATCTTAAAATCCACACCACACTTTAAACCTGACTCTTTTTCCAGAATCGGAACACATATATCTTCCGTCACGCCAGGATATACCGTTGACTCAAATACCACCACAGAACCTTTGGTCAGGTTCTGTCCCAAAATTCTGCTTGCTCCCTCCACCGGCGACAAATCAGGCGTATGATCATCATTCACAGGAGTAGGCACCGCTACGATATGAAATTTTGCCTCCTTTAATCTGCTGGCATCGGAAGTAAACTCTACCGTTGTGTTTTTGATTACATCATTGCCAACTTCGTTTGTAGGATCAATTCCTGACTGATACATTTTAATTTTGACTTCATTGAGATCATACCCGATCACCTTTGCCTTTTTAGCAAACGCTACCGCTATGGGCATACCAACGTATCCAAGACCTACCAGGGAAATTTTATCCTTTCCCTCCAAAATGTTCTCGTATAAGCTCATGATTTTTCCTCCTGTGTCAATACTTTTCTTATTATATCACCGGCATATTTTTCTGTCTAGCGGACTCGCCTGTGTTACTGACCACAGCCCGCCTTTTGAATTTCCTCAAAATAAGCTTCCAGCACCTTCCTTCTGTCAAAAGTATGCTCCACATATTCTCTGCCCTGTCTTCCCATTTCCCGGCGCTCTTCCTCTGTCAGCTGCAAAAACGCTCTGATCGTCTCCACAAGACTTTCCGTGTCTCTGGGAGCAAACAAAAGCCCCGTGTCATTCTCCCTGAGGGTTTCCCTGCATCCCGGCACATTACTTGCCAGCACAGGCCTGCCGCACGCCGCCGCTTCCAGGAGCACATTGGAAAGCCCTTCATGATAAGAAGGATGGACAATTACATGGCTTTCCGCCATCACCTGAGGAACATTATCAATATGACCCAAATACCGGAGAATCCCTTTTTTCGAAAGCTCCTCTATCTTGGGTTCATAAATACCTCTGGTTTCTTCCTCATACTCCCCCACAAGGGTAAAACAGACATCCGGATGTTCTCCGGCAATCCGCCTGACGGCTTCAAGATACTCCCCGATTCCCTTATCCTTCATAATACGCAGAACCGCAAGCAGCACGATCCCTTTTTTCTCTGATGGATAAGGGGAGAACGGATGCTCCTCCAAATTCACGCCGGACCCTGGTAAAAGCCTGTTGCGCTTTACGCCGATTCCCCGCTTTGTCATAAACTCCCTGTTTCCCTGGTTTTGAAAGAAAACACAGGACGCCTTCCCGGCGGAAAGCCTGTAAAATTTCAGCAGGATCTTTGCCAGCATCCCTGGCTGTTCCAGCGCCGTGCCAAGCCCTGTTATATTGACCAGATAAGGTATCTTCCGCAGCCTGCAGGCAAGCCCTCCGTATAAATTGGGCTTGATGGTATAAGTCAGCACCACATCCGGTTTTTCTTTCCCAAGAAGCCCAAAATAATCCACGAACAGTTTTCCGTCGTGAATGGGGTTGTTTCCTCTTCTCTCAAATTCAGTGGGAATTACCCTTACCCCCAGTTCCTCCAGCTTTCTGCAATTTTCATCCGTAGGCACTCCTACCGCCGTCTCCCAGCCTTTTTCCAGAAAAGCCAGCAGAATTTCCTTCCGAAACAGGTACAGACCGTTGGCATAATTACTCAGAATTAAGATCTTCATTGAACAGATGCCTCTATTTCGCTTTTCTTTCGTATTACCACGCTGTCGTACATCATCATTACAACATCTTCCTCATAACCGCCGATGTGCTCAGGGTTTTCTCTTCCTGCAACATTTTCCCTGATCAGCTTGATAAAATCCACCCCTGCGCCATAAGCGTGCAGATATGCCCCTCCAAATCTCGGGTTGATCTCCGAAAGATAATACTTCCCATTCTGATAAAAGAAATCCATATCCAAAGGGCCGTTAAAGCGCATCAGTGACAAAATCTTTTTAATAAAATCAAAAAGTGCATCATCCTTGAAAGAAATCGTCTTGTTGGCGCCTCCTATGGTGGTGGAAAGCTTACGTTTGGAAAACATGGCGACAGGCTGATGGCTGATCGTATCCACATACACATCCGCATCCAGATCGGTTCCCGTCATAAGTTCCTGAATGATCAGGCTCTGATCCTCATCTGTCACCTGCTTCAGCAGTGCCGGCGTCTCAATTTTTCTTGCCCCCACACTCCCGCTTCCGGTTCTGGGCTTTACAAATACGGGGAAGTCGATTTCTCCTTTCTGATAAGCCTTCATAAACTCATCGCAGGAGCCAAAGGTTTTCACTGTATGAATTCCATTTTCCACCAGAAATTGATACATTGCATACTTGTCAAAACACAGTCTCGCAGTTTCCTCATAAGGCGCAAGAACGGTCACTCCCAATGCCTCAAATTCCTCCCTGTGCTCCGCAAGAAGCATAATTTCCGGATCGATCAGGGTGGTCACGGCATGGATCTCCTCTTTTTTACAAATATCCAAAATCATGGGAATATAAGAAGGATCTTTGATCAGCGGTACCAGATACGCTTTATCCGCAAACGCCATGGCCGGCGCCACCTGGCTGTTATCCGTCACCACGATCTTAAGCTCACTTCCCAGCGTTTTCCGAAAATCCTTCAACAGCTCACATCTTCTGCCTACACTGCAAAATAAAATGTTCATGGGTTTCCTCCCTTTTCTTCCGGAACTTTTGCCGGTGTTCCTGTAAACGCTTCCATGGTTGCATCATTTTCGCTGCTGATGCCCTCCCGCTTCAGCACCGCCCGCACTGTCCCCCAAAAGATCCGGAGATCCAGCCCAAAGGACAGCCGATTGACATATTCCACATCATAGTCAAACTTCTTTTCCCAAGTAATGGCGTTGCGCCCGTTGATCTGCGCCAGCCCCGTCAGCCCCGGCCGCACGTCGTGACGATGCTTTTGGGTCTCGTTATAAAGGGGCAGGTACTTAATCAAAAGAGGTCTTGGACCGATCACGCTCATGTCCCCTTTCAGAATATTAAACAGCTCCGGAAGTTCATCCAGACTGGTGCTTCGCAGCTTTTTCCCAAAGGCGGTGAGCCTGTCCTCATCTGGCAGGAGATTTCCCTCTTCATCTCTTTCATCTGTCATAGACCGAAATTTATAAAGCTTAAAGATCTTCTCATTTTTCCCTGGTCTTTGCTGGGTGAACAACGCGGGAGCGCCCAGTTTTATCCGCACCAGAATCCACAGAACAAGCAGAATGGGGAAAAGCACAATAATACCTGCCAGGGATAATACAATATCCATCAACCGTTTGATATATTTCTTGTACATAACCTACCTTCCAAAGCACTTGCGCACAATGCCAATGATCTCTTCCATATCCTCAGCCGTGTTTTTAATGTCGCTGGGCAGACATAAACCTCTGTTAAAAATATCCGCCGCCACGCTTTCATCCTTTCCGCCCTTTTCCATACTTCCCTTTTGGGTGATAAAATCATATCCCTCAAAAACCGGCTGCAGATGCATGGGCTTCCAGATGGGTCTGGTCTCAATATTTTGTTCTCCCAATGCGTCCATTACCATATCCGGCGTCACATGAGACCTGGAATCTATGGTCATACAGGTGAGCCAGCAGTTGGCATCCCCGTCCGTCCCCAACGGATTGAGGGTGATCTCCGGTATATCCTCCAATGCCGCCTGGTACTGTCTGTAGATTGCCTGTTTCAATGCCTTGTGCTCTTCCAGATGACGGAGCTGACCCCTGCCAATTCCCGCGGTAATGTTGCTCATGCGGTAATTATAGCCGATCTGGGAATGCTGATAATGCCTCGCCGGATCTCTCGCCTGGGTGGCAAGAAAGGTTGCCTTTTTGGTATACTCCTCTTCCTGCGACACCAGCATCCCCCCTCCCGAGGTTGTGATGATCTTATTTCCGTTAAAAGAATAGATACCGATCTTTCCAAAAGTCCCCGTATGCTTTCCTTTATAGGTGCTGCCCAGAGATTCCGCAGCGTCCTCCAGAAGGGGAACCTTGTGACGGTTACAGATCTCCAGGATCTCGTCCAGCTTCGCCGGCGTACCGTACAGATGCACTACAATCACTGCTTTGGGATGAGGATACTTTTCAAACGCCCTTTCCAACGCCCGAGGGTCCATATTCCAGGTATCCCTCTCGGAGTCAATAAAGACCGGCGTTGCCTTTTCATATACAATGGGATTGCAGGTGGCGCTGAAAGTCAGGCTGGGCACGAACACCACGTCCCCCTCTCCTGCACCTAAAATCTTTAAGCCAAGATGGATCGCCGCCGTGCCTGCGCTGAGCGCTGAGGCATGAGGTATTCCCACATATTCCGCCAGTTCTTTCTCAAAGGCGTTTACATTTGGTCCAAGGGGCGCCACCCAGTTGGTATCGAACGCCTCCTTCACAAATTCCTGTTCCTCACCATGCATGGTGGGGGAAGATAAGTAGATCCTTTTCTCCGCCATTTTCTTTTCCTCCGTCCTACTCCTGATAATGATAGGTGGGCACGATCTCCCTGATCATAGGTCTGATATCCGCACTTTCACTTTTCGAGGCTTCCTGCAAATTTTTCAACTGCATAAAGAACTTCATTTCGTCTATATCAATAGGTTTCCCAATATAAATCAGTTTATTTGCCGTCTCCTGCATTCCCTCTTCGTCCATCAAAAGCTCTTCATAAAGCTTTTCTCCCGGGCGAAGCCCTGTAAATTCTATTTGAATGTCTTCCCCTACCCGATATCCGGAAAGACGAATCAGATTTTTGGCAAGATCCAGAATCTTCACCGGCTTTCCCATATCCAGCACAAAGATCTCTCCTCCCTTTGCATATGCCCCTGCCTGGAGCACCAGGGAAACCGCTTCCGGAATGGTCATAAAATACCGGATAATATCCGGATGGGTAACCGTCACCGGTCCTCCCGCCATGATCTGCTTTTTAAACAGAGGGATCACGCTTCCATTGCTTCCAAGCACATTTCCAAACCGCACTGCCACAAATTCCGTATCGTAATGCTTATTAAAGGTCTGGATGATCATCTCGCAGATCCGCTTGCTTGCCCCCATAATGTTGGTGGGATTCACCGCCTTATCGGTAGAGATCATGACAAATCTCTTTACATCGTTAAACGCCGCCGCCTGTGCGGTCTTCCAGGTGCCAAACACATTATTTTTTACCGCCTCGTTGGGGCTTACTTCCATAAGGGGCACGTGTTTGTGGGCTGCCGCATGATAAACAATATCCGGCTTATAATGTTCAAAGATCCAGTTCACCCGATTGGTGTTACGCACCGATGCGATCAGCACCACCAAAGGCAGCTCCGGATATTTGATCTGAAGCTCCTGCTGCACATCATAGGCATTGTTTTCATAAATATCTACAATGATCAGCTGCGCCGGCTTGTGGGAAGCGATCTGACGGCAAAGCTCGCTGCCAATAGAGCCTCCCCCGCCTGTTACCAATACTTTTTTTCCCTTTACATAGCCTAAAATAGAATCCAGATCCACTTCTATGGGGTCTCTGCCCAGAAGGTCTTCCACCTCCACATCCCGTAGCTTGCTGATGCTCACCTCGCCGTTTACCAACTGATACATGCCGGGCAGAGAGCGCAGCTTACAGCTTGTCTCCTTGCAGATATCCAGAATCGAGGACATCTCCTGCCTGGTGATGGAGGGCATCGCCACAATGATCTCATCGATATCGTAAATATCCGCACATTCGATGATCTTATCCCTTCCCCCTACCACCTTAATGCCCTGGATAAATCTTCCCCACTTTCCTTTGTCGTCATCAATAATACACCGGATCACCATAGTGGAAAAATTGCTGTTTACGATCTCCTTAATGATCAGATTTGCCGCCTCTCCCGCGCCAATGACCATAACGGAAATACTGTTTTTCTTGTTCTGCTGTTTATGCTTCATACTTCGGAAAAACCGGTAAGAAAACCGGCTCACAAAAATAAAACTGATCAGCAGAAAAACATAAAGAAAATAATAGCTGCTGGGTACCGCCTGCATCCCCGGCACTCTGAAAAACTGAATGCCCGCCGCCTGAATCAAAGAAGACACCACACTGGAAACCACCAGATTCTGCAGTTCCGTTTCCCCTGCAAACGCCCAAAGACTGCTGTACATTCGGAAAATGTACAAAACAGTCAGCGTAATCAAAATATTAACAGGCAAAAACCGGGTAATAGGCACTAAAAAATGATCCGGTATTTGGGACACGTCAAAACTGTAACGCATCAAAAGCGCCAGATAGCTTGCCATGATCACACTGATGATATCATAAATGATCAGACAGGTTCTCCTGTAAAACAATTTTACATTAAAGGGACGTCTTTGCTTCTTATTTTCTCTATTCATCATTCTAACCTTCATGAAATACCAGCGGTGTGATGGCAAGCATCAATACCAGCGTGCAGGGATTGCTTAAGTTGAAGATCCACTCCACCATGCCCGCTACCGCCACTGCCGCCGTCATCACCGCAGGCAAAGCCGCATATTTTATTTTATCCTTCTTTTGGCAATAATACAAACAACTTCTGATGAAAATACAGGCGCCCACAAACAGGAAAAGAATTCCTACAAATATACCATGGTCATACGCTACCTGCAGGTAAATATTATGAGCATGGGTTGCAATCTCACCATTTTCAAGAACCGCTCCCATTTCTTCATGCCCTGTGAGATTGAGCTGCTGCAAATAGGATCTGAAAATGTCCAGACGCCCGTTTGTATAATCATCTTCTTTGTTCTCTTCCTCTGCCGGCGCCTCTCCGCTTTCCGTTTCCTCCGGTACATATTCATCATACCAGTGGATTCTTTCATATTCCGCCAATTCCCCATAAAGATCCAGCGTATGATCCGGTATTCCAAAAATCTTATCGGCAAAAACATCGGCAAAACGTCCTACTCTGATAAAGTTATAGGTGCCAAAATTTCTTCCCCGCATGTCCTCTTCAGGATAATTCATAGAATGCTCAATTTCGTAAAGAAATGGATCGCTGATCAATATGGGAATATTACGCTGCGCCGTAAAAGTTATTGGAAGGCATACTAATACTGCCAAAAACGCCAACCCCAGATTTCTTCCCATATGCGATAACCATTCTTTTCCTTTTCCGCCCGCCATCAATACCAGCGCAAATAAAAGCGCAACGCCTACGGCAAAAAAAGCGGTTCTTGACATAGTGAAAAGCAAATAGGAAGACACCACCCCAAAGAGTATCAATTCTTTCCAGCAATCTTTTAATTTATGGCTTTTCTTCAGCTTTTCAAATAAAATAACCGCTGCCCCGCACTCCACCATGGTAAGGTATGCCGCTGTAATTGTCACGGTATGAAAAATATGCGTATATCTGGCGTTTCCATAACTGGTATAGTACCTGTGTAGCAGCGCAAAGCCGGTGGCATAGAGAAACTGAAATACAATCCCTCTTGCAATATTGATCAAGAGTCTTTCTCTATTCTCCCACATGCCATAATTTAGATAAAACAGAGTAAAGGCAACCACCATTGCCACGCCCCACCATCTGCCGTTTCTGAAAATAATCAGGGCGGCAAAAAAGACCCCCAGCATTCCTCCAAAGAGATAAGCGGGCCTTGCCAGTTTCCTTTGAAGCAGCCCGATCAGCGTCCGAATCAGAATTAGCCCCAGCAGGACCCCGATCCACACGGTATACTTCAACACCTGTACATTCGCCTCGTCCATCTCCGCCGTGAGATGAGTCTTAAAATAATATGCGCCAAAAATCCCTGCTCCAATCAGGTAAAGGGCATTGTACAGATTTACGATCTCCTTCCACTTAAACATGGCGATCACTGCAAGGGAAAAGCAAAGCATTTCCTTTCGCTCCGCCACTGCATGGTGAATATCATACAACCCGCTCATGTACTCACAGCAGGCTCCAATGGCGCCTGCAATGGCAAGGGACTGGATCAGATCCCCCAGATGTCCCTTTATATAATCAAAAGTTAATATCGCTTTCTGACCGTCTCGGTTGTGGTTGATTCCGTAAAACAGGATCAGCCCCAGCAGAACCACACTGACAAAATACACCGTATTGTCCAGGGTATACTTTCCCCATGCCCCCAGCAGTATGGTAACCAGACAAAAAACAGTCCCTGCCGCCACAAGGGGATTCATAACAAAGCGGAACACTCTTTCTACTGTAACCAGCCTGTCCTCTTTCTTTCGATACCAGAGTCGGAGTACAAAGAGTAAAAGCGCCGTTACCGCCAGGATCAGTCCGCCAAAGGCGAGAACTCTGGTTTTCCGGAGAGGCATACTATAATGGTAGTTTGCCACAAGCGCTACGCCATCCTGCTGGTCGTCGGCATAATACATGGTTCCCATATAGGGCTGTTCTTCCGGCGATATCATCTCATAGCCTGCAAAAATTTCCGATTCGTCTCCCTGGAGGATCACGTAATACATCTTCCCCACTTCCATATCGATGTCGATGAGCACGGACTGAAAGCCGGGTAGTTTTTCCCTGTGGATCTCTGTTTTTTCTTCACATACCATTTGCCATTCTTCGTCCAGGATGCGCAGGTAAAAGCTTTCTCCCTCGCTGTTTTCATCCAGATAAACGTCGATGGTATCCATATGGTCATACTGCGCTATAATCCCCTGTAAAAGGGTTTTCTCCTCATTGATGGTTCCTGTTACAGTGCCTGTTACGGGAGCAACACTGGATGTTATGGTCTCCCGCCAGATCCGAAAAGGCCAGAGGGAAATCAGGAGACATGCCGCTATGATCAATAAAACGCTTTGAATTGCCTGACTTTTATATATAATCTTTTTCATAATTTCCTTTCACCATCCAAAGGACTTCCAGAGGTTTCCATTTTATGCATGGGTAGTATATCACAGTTGCTTTAAATTATCAAATCTAACGGGGGCGCGGCGTTAAGCGGAAGGGGTTGGAGGGAGGGCACGGCGGAAAGCACTGGGGA
>CAMWCA010000004.1 GCA_947172705.1 uncultured Lachnospiraceae bacterium | reverse complement strand
AAGTTTTTCGCCATTCGTCCGATATAGGGGCGGCACAAACGCAAACCGCCGTGTAGGCATATTAACTCTGTTTCCCCCGCTTTCCAAGCGGTTTTCTGAATCAGGACCACCCGTAAAACGGGTGGTTTGTCCTCCCCCTATAAGGGGGTGTCACCGACCTGCGCCTCAAGACGCTGGCTTTCGCAAGGCTCAAGCCACTGTGTCCCTGACTCGTTGCTGCCCTTTAAAGGGCTACCGTATTACCGGCTACCCCTTAAAGGGGTCCTCATACTCCTTCACACTTAATTTATCCTGCATGATATCGTACTTCTCCTGATCCTGTATATACTTCTCTATGGTTGCCTCGTTGAGTCCTACTGTACTCACATAGTAACCTTCTGCCCAGAAATGTCTGTTTCCGAACTTATACTTCAGGTTTGCATGCTTATCGAATATCATAAGTGCGCTTTTTCCCTTTAAGTACCCCATAAACTGCGACACACTGTATTTGGGCGGTATGCTCACTAACATATGGATATGGTCGGGCATAAGATGCCCTTCTATGATCTCCACTCCTTTGTACGCGCATAGCTGTTTTAATATATCCCTTATACTTTCTTTGTATTGATTATAAATTATTTTTCGTCTATACTTGGGAGTGAAGACGATATGGTACTTACACATCCATTTTGTATGTGCCAGGTCGTTGGTCTTATTGGCCATTTTGATCACCTTTCCTTTCTTAATAATAGTGGCTTGAGCACCTCTATTATACTACGGAAAGGTGATCGTGCTATAAGCACCTGGGGCACCACCCGCATAGCAGGTGGTTTTCTGTTTCGCACATCTGCATTTCTCCGTTGGGAGAAACTCCGATGTGCTCAACGGGCTAAAGCCCATTAATAAGAAAAAGGGCCTGTGAGCCCTTTCCTCATTTCTCTTTAGTGCAGTTTCAGTAACCGGGATATGTTTTCCCCTAATGCCATTTCCGCCACCCGTTTGTCCGGGCTTACAAATTCGATGAGCTGCCTGTATAAATATGGTTCCCCGTAAGGCGCATCTGAACTGTACAGACATCTTTCCGGCAGTTCGGCCAATGCCATTTTTGTGGCAATGGAGGCAAAAGCTGCCGAAAGGTCTAAGTATACATTCCCATGCTCTTTCGCAAATTTTATGACCTCCATCCAGTTTGAGCCACCCAAATGTCCGAAGATAACGGGAATGTCGGGATATTTTTTACATAAGGACATCAGAAGTTTTATCCCGTCCATCGTGACCGGGTGGAAGGTATGTACCCAAACTGGATAAATCTTTGTAGCCATCAATGCCTGAAATACAGTGTCCAACTGCATGATCTGCTGCTCGTTTCCGGGCGTAAACTCGCCAATCCCGTACAGTGAATTGGAAGTAATCTGTGCATCAATCCATTCTTCCGTTTCCTCCAACCCCATCCCTAAAGGAACGGAGCCGAATCCCAAAAAGCGTTCCGGGTATTCCTTTACGGCCTCCACAACTTCTGAGATGTTCTTTTTCAGGCGGCGGATGTTATCCTCCTTGCTGTTAGTTCCTGCCAGAATCTTATTCAAAGCTACCATTTCTTCTTCCAGCTCCTTTAATGTGCCGGCTTTCTCCGGGTGCGGCGCAGTGCAGAATAATACCGTCTTATCTACTCCCGCCGCATCCATTTTATCCAACTGCATTTTCACGGGGAACATGATATGTTCGTGGCTGTCTATCACCATTTTCAGAACCTCCTTGACAATTTTGGTATATTGACGTTAGCATTAAGGAAAGCTAAAATCAAGTACGCACTTTTTTGAAATAAGGTTTCCTTTTTGAAACCGTGCGTGGAAAGGGGCAATACATAATGGCAAAGGTGCAGGCAGTGGATGAACAATGCCCGGTCGAACTTGGGCTGAATATCCTTAGCGGAAAATGGAAACTGAAAATATTATGGCATCTCTCCAAAGGCGCAATCCGTTTTAATGAATTACAGCGGCTCTTAGGCCGCATCACCACCAAGACACTGACGGAGCAGCTCCGGGAACTGGAGGAACAGGGAATCATCCTGAGAACTGTTTTCCCGGAAGTCCCTCCGAGGGTTGAATATTCGCTTAGCGAAATAGGATGCACCCTGAAACCGATTTTAGGTAAGTTATGTGAATGGGGAAAGACCTATCAGGAATACCAGAGGCAATAAAAAGTATTTGGAAAAGGGCTCAAATAGCACAGCCCTTTTCCTTTCATTATACCCCGCCTACCTATATCATTTCATAAGATACCAGTTCTTCCACTGGGATTCTGGTCTGTGAATGGCGCTCCGGATCTGCCGCTTCCTCGTCCGAATACCCGACAGCAAGGATATTGACCGGCTCCAGATTATCCGGCAGCCCAAATTCCCTGCTTATCACATCCGGCTTGAAGTAACATATCCACACAGAGCCAAGCCCTAATTCCGTTGCCTGCAGCATCATGTGGTCTGTCAGTATGGAGGCGTCTATGTCGGCGGTCTGCTTTTTATCAAACGGGCGCACCCATGCCTTTCCGTGGTCAGCGCAGGCGATGATAGCCAGCGGCGCTCCGTAAAGGTTCGCCCCTTTTCCAATCTTCGCAAGCCCTTCACTGCTCTGTACGACAATCAGCCGGACGGGCTGGCGGTTGGCCGCAGTCGGCGCAACATGGGCAGCCTCAAGAATCTTTTTCAGCTTTTCCTCCTCCACCTTTCTGTCCTTATAGCCCCGGACGGAATAACGCTTCTTTGCAATTTCGATAAAATCCATAGTGGCAAATCCTCTCTTTCTGTTATATACTGAACGTGTTGATTAACCGTTGTCCCCATTTTAGCAGGACACAGGAATTCCGCAAGATTGCACTTTTTGGGTAGATACTTCCCAAAAGGGTAGTTATTAAAAGTTGGAGGTATGTAATGAAATATTCAAAAGACCAGTTCAACTGCCCGGTTGAAGCCACACTCTTTTTGATTGGCGGGAAATACAAGCCGCTCATCCTCTGGTATCTGATAGAAAAACCGCTCCACTACATGGAGCTGCAGCGCATGATCCCGAAAGCGACACCCAAAATGCTGTCGCAGCAGCTACATGATCTGGAGGAATGCGGGATGCTGCACCGGGAAGTCATCCCGGACAAGCCGCCCAGGACGCTGTACTCCCTCACCTCATTTGGACGCAGCATCATTCCTGTACTGAATGCCATGTGCGATTGGGGCGCGGGCTTTTTGGACGGGCTGGACATCCAGCCGTCATGCTGCACAAAAAAATCAGCAGGAGAACCTTGACTGGCTTTCCTGCTGACATTTCATAACTGTATATCCGGCTCCAATGAGAAAATCCCGTTTTCAAATATAAGCCGGGAAACCGATGCGTTTTTTACCTTCCCCAATCCGCTTAACTGCTCTGGTGCAAATAGGTGGAATATGGTCTTAATGGCAAAGGCGTGCGTCACTATCAGTATATCGGTGCTTTCCTGCATCCCGTCCTTTTGGACGGCATCCGCAAATACGCTTTTCAGGCGGCTTTCTATTGTCCGGAACGGCTCCGCCATTCCTGTCGTGTCATGTTCATAAATGGCAACCGCCACATCAGGAAGCCGCTGATTCAGTTCTGCAAAAGAATTTATCCCTCCCAGCCAATCCGATACATTCTTTACGAAAACTGCATTGTTCTCCGCCTCCATGCACCCCAGGCACCATTCCCGAAGCCTTGCGTCCTTATCTATTGGCACACTGCGCTTTCCGCCCGCTTCCAGGATCATCTCTGCCGTCTGTACGGCACGGAGCATATCGCTGGCATAAGCCGCATCAAAATCAATCCCCTTTAATCTTTGCCCTATGTCAGCCGCCATCTGCTTTCCTGCTTCGGTGAGCGGTGAATCAGCCCATCCCTGCGCCCGGTCTAAGCTGTTCAAAAGCGTCTGCCCATGCCTGACTATATAAAAACGAACCATGCCTGTCACCTCCGCTGACAGTATAAGGAATCGTTGCCAAAATAGCAAGCAGTTACTTTTTGGGTAGTACCTATCACATTGGGGAGTATCGTTCCATCTCCCTGAACGTGCCAGCCATTCCCCCGACAAGGCTCCACTGGCGCTGCATATAGGATTTCAGATTTTCCGTGCTTCGCCTGTATGCCTCCCGGACTGTTTCCGAGTCATAAAATTATACCCTCTGCCACAGCAGCATATTGTCCTGAAATTCAGCCGACACTTTCCCAGTATCTTTCAGCCACGAAAGGTAGGAACGCACCGTGCTGCCAACCAACACATACTGCTCAAAGTTCATGGAAAGACCATAGCCTTTGAAAACTTCCTGCAAAATACACTCAAAGCACATCGGCTCCCCACAGATGGACAGAATCCTGTCCGCCACCTCATGCACCTTATCCCTGTTATAACGGACAAGTCCCTTCACATCGGCAGAGGCATCCGCATGGGCGGGGACAAACATGGTCGCCTCCATCCACTCCACCTTATCCAGCGTTTCCAGATAAGCGCCAACGTCATAAATGAAGGAAACCGCATATTTATCCAACGTCTCCCTACTGCTGATGCAGTCCGCAAGGAACACCACATTGTCCGGCATACGGAACCCCACCATGTCAAAGAAATGCCCCGGCAGGGGTATCACCTCAACCTCCTGCGGGAAGCTCTCATCTGAAAAATCTATCACATCGCTCTCCTGCGCCATCAGGAACTTATGCCGCAAGTCCTTACACGGATAACCGCCGTAAAGGAAGGACGGCTCCAAGACCGGGTATTTTGTAAAAGCGGTCTCTATGCCGCCGGAATAGGCCTTACATCCCATCTGCCCCTGCAGGTACTTGTTCCCGCCGATATGGTCTGCGTTGGAATGGGTATTCAGGATCGCCGCCAGATGCCAGCCGTTCTTATCCAGTATCTGCCGGACTTTCCGCCCCGCATCCTTGTCATTCCCGCTGTCAACCAGATAGACATTCTCCCTGTCCGCCACATAGACGCCTATCTTCGCCGGGCAGTTTATGTAATAGCATTTCTCACTGACCTGAACCAATTCATACATTTTTCGTTTCCTCCTTTAATTGTTTGGGTAAAATATCACATTATAAGCGGTACAGACTTTCTCGGAAGCATTATGGTATCCGTGGGAAACATCCGCCCGGAAGCGTATTGACTGCTTTTCCTGCAGCACCACTTCCTTCCTACCCATTACCATTTTCAATGTCCCATGCACCATAAAAATATATTCTTCCACACCCGCCACATGAGGAAACGACTCGTGCTGCACTCCTGCATCAAACTCAATATAGAACGCCTCCACGTTCCGCATCGGGTCAAAAGGAAACAGCGGGTATGCCCGCATTCCTCCGTTTTCCTCCGTGATCACATTTTCCCCATCAAGCCCGGCGACCATGTATTCCGCTTCCTCCTGTTTACAGAAAAAGGATAATGGAATTTTCAGCCCTGTTGAAATCTTCCATAAAATGTTGATGGTGGGCGAGGACTGCCCGCGCTCGATCTGTCCCAACATGGGCTTACTCACGCCAGTCAGTTCCGCAACATCATCCAGCGTGAGCTGCCTTGTGTTCCGGATTTCTTTCAGCCGCTCTCCTATCTTCAATGAAACCTGCTCCATGATTCCTCCTTATGTTTGTTTTCACATACAAAATATATTTTAACATACTTTCTTGCAAAATAAAAGAGCCAGCATAGCTCATTTTTGTCAATTCTCGTTTTCTCATTCATCTTTTACCGCTTTGCCCATATACAAACACGTAAACTCTGTATATTATCACGGAAACCCTTATATTATCACGAAAACTCCCAGCGTGTTTCCGTGATAATACGGGCAGTTTCCGTGTTTGTATATGGGTTTTGCCTGCGAGTATCGACTTTTGCGTGATAGTATGGAGTTTTGCCTGCGAGTATCCGAGTTTCCGTGATAATAACCGACTTTTGCCTACGAGTATACACTATCAGGCAAAACTACCCTAGAACAAATGTTTATATCTCCACAAATGTAAAAATGCCCTTAAAAGCACACGGAAATAATGTAATTCTGAAACCTATGTAGTGCCAAAAGTACCGTGTTTACGGGCTTTCCCGACTTTCCGTGTCCGTATCTGCCGGGGAAGGAGACACCCTGACAGGATTCGATAATATTCCCCATATTTCAACAGCATTTTTCTACAAACAGGCGAAACTCCATACAAACACGGAAACTCTTATACTTTCACGCAAAACTCGGATACTATCACGGAAACTGCCGACTTTTGCGTGATAGTATAATTTTGCCCCAATCGCCATCCTATCAGCGGCATCAAAAACGCAAAAAAGAGAGGCCCACCAACCACTCCGGTGAACCCCTCTACGCTCAAAATCCCTTGATTTTAAGCCATTCTTCCATACTTTCGCCTGCAAGTACAAAAATTCCTATGGCATTATTTTTTTATTGCCGCCTGCGCTGCCGCCAGCCTTGCAATGGGCACTCTAAACGGTGAACAGGAAACATAAGTAAGCCCAACCTTATGGCAGAACTCCACGGAAGAGGGATCTCCCCCATGCTCGCCGCAGATACCAAGCTTGATATCCGGTCTGGTCTTTCTTCCCTTTTCAGCCGCCATCTGTACCAGCTGCCCTACGCCGCTCTGATCCAGTCTTGCGAAGGGATCGGATTCGTAGATTTTCTTCTTGTAGTAGTCGCCCAGGAACTTGCCGGCATCGTCTCTTGAGAAGCCAAAAGTCATCTGGGTCAGGTCGTTTGTACCGAAGGAGAAGAACTCTGCCTCCTCGGCGATCTCATCGGCAAGGAGAGCCGCACGGGGAATTTCGATCATGGTTCCGATGTGATATGCAATATCGGAATTTTTCTCTTTCTTTACCTGCTCTGCTGTCTCCACTACCACATCCTTAACATACTTCAATTCCTTTTTCTCGCCTACCAGCGGAATCATAATCTCAGGAACTACGTCAAAGCCCTTTTCGTTTCTGACTTCAATCGCCGCTTCCATTACCGCACGGGTCTGCATCCTTGCAATTTCAGGATAGGTTACGGCAAGACGACAGCCTCTGTGTCCCATCATAGGATTGAATTCGTGCAGGGAGTCGCATACCTCCTGTACCTCTTCCGCCGTCATCATCATGCTGATGGCAAGATCATCAATGTCGCCCTGGTCTGTAGGAACGAACTCATGAAGCGGAGGATCTAAGAAACGGATGGTAACCGGTCTGCCTTCCATTACCTCATAAAGCGCCTTGAAATCACTCTTCTGATAGGGGATTAAAGCGTTTAATGCCTTTTCTCTCTCATGCACTGTTCTGGAGAGGATCATCTGTCTGATCTTGGGAATTCTATCCGGCTCAAAGAACATATGCTCCGTGCGGCATAAGCCGATACCTTCCGCACCGTATTTGATGGCATTTGCTGCATCTGCCGGGGTATCTGCATTGGTACGGACCTTCAACTTGCGGAAGGAATCCGCCCACTCCATAATTCTCTCAAAGTTACCGCTGATGGAAGCCTCCTGGGTCTTGATATCCCCGTCGTAGATCTTTCCGGTGGAGCCGTCCAGGGAAATGTAATCTCCCTCATGATAAACATGTCCGCCCAGCTGGAATTCCTTTTCTTCCTCGTTGATGGAGATATCGCCGCAGCCTGATACACAGCAGGTTCCCATGCCGCGGGCTACTACCGCTGCATGAGAGGTCATACCGCCGCGGACTGTTAAAATACCCTCCGCTGCATGCATTCCCTCGATATCCTCAGGGGAAGTCTCCAGACGTACCAGTATCACTCTTTCGCCCTTTTCATGGGCTTCCTTTGCCTCAAGCGCTGTGAAATATACTTTTCCTGCCGCCGCGCCGGGAGATGCGGGGAGCGCCTGTCCGATCACAAGCCCGCTCTTAAGCGCCTCGGGATCAAAGGTAGGATGCAAAAGCTGATCCAATGATTTTGCTTCTATACGGCATACCGCTTCCTCAGGGGTAATTTTGCCCTCGTCCACCAGGTCACATGCAATCTGCAGCGCTGCCTGGGCGGTACGTTTGCCGTTTCTGGTCTGCAGGAAAAACAGCTTGCCGTTTTCAATGGTAAATTCCATATCCTGCATATCCCGGTAATGATTTTCCAATTTTGTAGCAATCTCAATAAACTGCGCATAGCACTCCGGCAGATCCTGTTCCAGCTTAGTGATAGGCTGAGGCGTTCTGATACCTGCAACCACATCCTCGCCCTGTGCATTGATCAGATATTCGCCGTAAATGCCCTTTGCCCCTGTGGAAGGATTGCGGGTGAAGGCAACGCCGGTTCCGGAAGTATTGCCCATATTTCCGAATACCATTGCCTGTACATTAACAGCGGTTCCCCAATCGCCGGGGATATCGTTCATTCTGCGGTATACGATGGCTCTCTCATTATCCCAGGAACGGAATACGGCCTTTACCGCCTCCATTAACTGGATCTTAGGCTCCTGGGGGAAATCCTCTCCCATCTTGTCCTTGTAAACTGCTTTAAATCTGGCAATTACTTCTTTCAGATCCTCTGCAGTCAGATCGGTGTCAAATTTGACGCCCTTTCCTTCTTTCATTTCATCCAGAATCCTCTCAAAAAAGGATTTGGGGATCTCCATTACCACATCCGAAAACATCTGAATAAATCTTCTATAGGAATCATAAGCGAAGCGGGGATTTCCGGTCTTAGCTGCAAATCCCTCTACTGCAACGTCATTGAGACCTAAGTTCAGGATCGTATCCATCATACCCGGCATGGAGGCTCTTGCACCGGAACGAACGGAAACCAGCAGGGGATTGTCCGTATCGCCAAATTTCTTGCCCTGCTTTTCCTCAAGCTGAGCAAGTGCCGCAAAGATCTGATCTTTGATCTCATCTGAAATCTGTTTTCCCTGTGTGTAATAGTCTGTACATGCTTCCGTGGTCACCGTGAAGCCCTGGGGAATCGGCAGACCTAAGTTGGTCATCTCAGCCAGATTTGCACCCTTGCCGCCTAACAAGTTGCGCATATCGGCGCTTCCCTCTTCAAAAGAATAAACCCATTTTGCCATACTCTTTTTCTCCCTCTTTCATTTTAAGACAACAGCCACCATCAACAACAAACGCCGCCACGCTTAGCGAGTCGGCTTATTGTAAAATAGGAGGTGCACTCTGCTGCCCTTTCTAAATATTGGATAAAGAACCAATTTTATCCTCGTCCAATATTATAACATACCACTGGCAATCTTGCACTATTTTTTCAAAAAAAGATATGCTTTTTTCAACACAATTACTTGGCATCCGGTATAAAGGAATCAAATATGAAAAGATCAAACTGATTTCTTGCCCGCTCAAGCTCTTCCTGGCTTTTGATGGTCCACGCCGCCGCCATATTCCGGTACAGTCCCCGGCACAGCTTCCTTGCCGCCACATCTGCATATTTGTGATTGTATGCCACAAAGTCAGGCTTGGTAAGCCAGTTCAGCATCAAATTCTGCAAAAGGTAATATAAAACTCCGTGAAACTCACCGGATCTTGTAAAACCATCGGAAAGCTGTCCTCTTACGATCTTATTGCGATGTCTTCTGTACCACAAAAGCGCCATTGGGTTAAAAGATTCCACACAGTAAAGTCCCTGATATTCCTGCAAAAGAGCATCCGCCGCCGGGCAGACAGAGGTATCCGTCCACTCCACCTTCAACTCCACGATCAAGGGAACCTTCCCCTTTACCAGCTTCAACACATCCTCAAACTTGGGAATCCTCTCCTGACTGTGGCAGAGGGTAAACTCCTTTAGTTCCTGCCAGGTATAATCGTATACCTTGCCCGGCTTTTGACAGATCCGTTCAAGAGTGAAGTCGTGGAATACCACCGGCACTTTGTCTTTGGTAAGCTGGACATCCATCTCAATTCCATAGCCCGCTTCCACCGCTTTTTGAAACGCGGCAAGGGAATTTTCCGGCGCGTCCGAAGCATTGTCATGAAGCCCCCTGTGGGCATAATAGACGCCCGGAAATTTCTTTCCTTCCTTTCGATTGCCAAACCCCGGCATGATCGCCAGAAAGTAAAGGACTGCAAGGGATGCCGCCACTATAAGTACTATATACAAAGCTGTCATTTTTTAATCACCTGTCTTTAAATTTTCTTTTGTTCCTTTTAATCGTCCACATCAAAGTTTTCCAGCACGCTTTTCTTCTTATCCGGTCTTGCATCCCCGTGATGCACCTGTCCCATCGTGATAAAGGCAAGCACGGAGAACAACAGGGCATAAGGGAACAGGGTACGGTAAGAAACATTCTCCAGTAAAAATCCCGACAAGATAGGGGTAAAGATCTGCGCTGTCATGGAAAAGGTATAATAGGTTCCCGTAAACTTTCCGATATCGCAGCCTTTACTCATTTCAACGATCATGGGATAAGAATTTACGTTAATTGCCGCCCATCCGATTCCGATAGCTGCAAACGCCACATTGATCACCGGATGATAGGCATTGGCAAAAATCGCCGCAAAATAACACACGCTCATCAAAGTTATTCCGCCTAAGATGGTCTTCTTTCTTCCGATCCTGCTGGAAATATTTCCAATGGGAATATAGCTGATAATCGCCGCCACGGTGGCAACCATCAGGCAGTCTGCAAAGCCGCCCCCTTCCATCTTCCAAACCACTTTCGTGTACCTTGAAAATGCGGTGGTAACTGCATTGTAAGCTGTAAACCAGAGAAAAATAGAGGCTAATAGGAAGATCATGCTTCGCTTTACCGCCTTGGGCATGGGCGCCTTTTCCCCTGCCTCCTGCTCCACCACATCTTCCGTCTCCACCACCACACCGGCGCTTTCCTCATAGGCTCTGATTTCCGCTTCCATCTTTGCCTTAACTTTTTTCTCGTTGATGGTGATCAGAAGAACCCCTACGGCGATCACCATCAATGCCGCCACGCTGACAAACAAAGGCAGGTAATCCGGATGCTCCCCTTTTCCCACCAGAAGCTTGATCATGATCAGGGTGTAAACGCCGCCTACCGCTCCCATCAGGTTAATAATGGCGTTCCCCTTGCTTCGAAGCTTATTGGGCGTCAAGTCCGGCATCAACGCCACCGCCGGAGAGCGGTACAGCCCCATGGAGATCAGCAGTGCAAACAGCGCGCCCACAAAAAGGGGCAGATTTGTGCTTCTGTCCGCTATGGGAAGCAGCAGCAGAAAGAATACCGCAAGAACTGTCCCCCCTGTAATGAAAGGCATTCTTTTTCCGATCCTGGTATCCACCTTGTCCGAAATACTTCCGAACAGGGGCAGCAAAAACAGCGCCAGCACATTGTCCGCCGCCATGATCACGCCGGTAATGGTTTCTCCCAGACCAAATGTCCCCTGCAGGATCAGGGGTATGATATTATCATACATCTGCCAGAACGCGCTGATGGACAGAAAGGCAAGTCCAATAAAAAAGGTTCGTCTGTAATTCAGTTTCATACCTGTTCCTCACTTTTTCCAATTGATATGTTTATTTTATCATTGAATCCAATAATAAACCATTGATTTCCATAAATTCCTTGCAAAATCCCTATTTTTCTGTAAAATAGGTAGGTGTGATGTATCGAAAATGATTTTGGATCGAGAGGAGTTTACGAAAAATGATCAGTGCAAACAATGTAACTTACAGAGTAGGCAAAAAAGCCTTATTTGAAGATGTGAATATTAAATTTACGGAAGGAAACTGCTACGGGCTGATCGGTGCCAACGGCGCCGGCAAATCTACCTTTTTAAAGATCCTGTCCGGTCAGCTGGAAACCACCAACGGGGATGTGGCAATTACCCCGGGGCAGCGTCTTTCCGTGCTGGAACAGGATCATTTCAAATATGATGCATATCCTGTTATGGATGTGGTCATTATGGGGAATGAACGTCTGTACCAGATCATGAAGGAAAAGGAAGCCATTTACGCCAAGGAAGATTTTACCGACGAGGACGGCATCCGGGCAAGCGAACTGGAAGGGGAGTTTGCCGAGATGGACGGATGGGAAGCGGAATCCAACGCTGCCATGCTCTTAAACGGACTGGGCATCGACACCGATATCCACTATTCTCTCATGAAGGATCTGAACGGTAATGAAAAAGTCAAGGTGCTCCTTGCCAAAGCGCTTTTCGGCAATCCTGATATTCTCCTTCTGGATGAGCCTACCAACCACCTGGATCTGGATGCCATTGCCTGGCTGGAAGAATTTCTCATTAATTTTGAAAATACTGTGATCGTAGTGTCCCATGACCGTTATTTCTTAAATAAGGTGTGCACCCACACCGCCGATATCGACTACGGCAAGATTCAGCTTTACGCCGGAAACTACGACTTCTGGTACGAATCCAGCCAGCTTTTGATCAAACAGATGAAAGAGGCAAACAAGAAAAAGGAAGAAAAAATCAAGGAGCTGCAGGAATTTATCTCCCGCTTCTCCGCCAACGCTTCCAAGTCCAAACAGGCTACTTCCAGAAAGCGCGCCCTGGAAAAAATTGAACTGGATGAGATCAAACCCTCCAGCCGTAAGTATCCTTATATTGATTTCCGCCCTGAACGGGAGATCGGCAACGAAGTTTTATCCGTGGAAGGTATCTCCAAAACCATCAACGGTGAAAAAATTCTTGACAATATTTCCTTTATTGTAGGTCATAATGATAAGATCGCCTTTGTAGGCGGCAACGAGCTTGCCAAAACCACCCTGTTCCAGATCCTTATGGGCGAAATGGAACCGGACGAAGGAACCTATAAGTGGGGTGTGACCACCTCCCAGGCATATTTCCCTAAGGACAGTACCGCCGAGTTTGACAATGATTATACCATCGTAGACTGGCTCACCGGCTACTCTCCTGTGAAGGACGTCACCTATGTGCGCGGTTTCCTGGGACGTATGCTTTTTGCCGGGGAAGACGGCGTGAAAAAGGTAAAGATTCTTTCCGGCGGTGAAAAGGTTCGCTGCCTGTTATCCAAAATGATGATCAGCGGTTCCAACTGCCTGATCCTGGATGAGCCTACCAACCACCTGGACATGGAATCCATCACGGCGCTCAACAATGGGCTGATCAAGTTTCCCGGCGTTGCCCTCTTTGCCTGCCATGACCATCAGTTTGTACAGACCACGGCAAACCGTATTATGGAGATCCTTCCTGACGGCAGCCTGATCGATAAGATCACTACCTACGACGAATATCTGGAAAGCGATGAAATGGCAAGAAAGCGCACTGTTTATACCAAACAGGCGGAAGAAGACGAAAATTAAACTGGTGTTATTATGAATATTGTTGACCTGCATGTGCATTCAAATAAATCTGACGGAAGCCTGAGCCCCTCCCAGCTGGTAGATTATGCTGTGGAAAAGGGGCTTTCCGCCTTTGCCCTCACCGACCATGATACCACCGACGGCGTCGACGAGGCGCTGGCGGCGGCAAAGGGGAAAAATATCGAAGTCATTCCCGGCATTGAGTTTTCCTCTGAATATGAAGGGCAGGATATCCATATTGTAGGGCTGTATATTGATTATAAAAGCGACTTTTTCAAGCGGCGGCTCATAAACTTTGTGAACGGGCGAACCATCCGGAATCAGGAAATGTGCAGACGGCTTACGGAACACGGCATCCCCGTTACCTATGAGGAATTGCTGGAAGAATTTCCAAACTGCGTGATCACCCGTTCTCACTATGCCAAATATCTTCTGAATCACGGCTACACCAAGAGTATGAAGGAAGCCTTCGACCGATACATCGGCGACCGCTGTCCCTGCTTTGTGCCCCGAAAAAAGATTACCCCCATGCGCGCCGTTGAGATCATCTTAAAAGCGGGCGGGTTTCCCGTTCTTGCCCATCCTCTGCTTTATCACATGGGCAGCGCCAGACTGGAACGTCTGGTAGCCCTTTTAAAGGATATGGGGCTTCAGGGGCTGGAAGCCATCTATTGCACCTACTCGCCCTCGGACGAAAGGCAAATGCGCGCTCTTGCTGCAAAATATGACCTCTGCATCAGCGGCGGCTCCGATTTTCACGGCAGCGCCAAGCCCGGGCTGGATCTTGCAACCGGCTACGGAAAGCTTTTTATCCCTCAGGAAGTACTGGAAAAAATCAATCGAAGGAGAGAATGGATGAAGCAGCATCCCGAAGGTTTAAAACACACCAAGATCCTTTTTACCGATCTGGACGGCACCCTGCTTACCACGGACAAAACCATCAGCGATTACACCCGGAATGTGCTGGGACAATGGCAACAGGCAGGACACAAGCTTGCCTTCTGCTCCGGCAGAGCCATCGACAGCGTTGCAACTGTAAAGGAATCCCTTCACCTTGATTTCCCCGGCATGTATCTGATCGGCTACAACGGGGGACAGATCTACGATTACGACCGGAAAGAAACCCTGTATAAAATCGCGCTGACCCTGGAACAGGTTGATCACATTATGCAGGAGGCAAAAACAGCCGGCGTTCATGTCCACACCTACTCCGACACCCATATCGTGACACCCCGGGAAGACGAAGAACTGACCTTTTATCGAAGAGCCATCTTCTCCCCTGTGACCGTCTGTGAAAATGTGTTGGATGTGTTAACGGAAGGTCCCTGTAAATGCCTTGCCGTTGAAATAAAAGACCCGGAAAGACTTGAAAACTTCCGTCTCTCTCTCCTGCCATGGGCAGAGGAAGCGGGGATCAGCATGATCTACTCCAATCCCTACTACCTGGAGTTTTTTCCTGCTGCCTCCGGAAAAGGCGCCGCTGTAAAGATTCTTTGTGAGCTTTTAAATATCAATCCTTATTTCTCCGTGGCTGCTGGCGACGCCCAGAATGATATTTCCATGATCGAGGCTGCGGGAATGGGAATTGCCATGGTAAACGGCAGTGAAGACATTAAAATGGCGGCAACTACCATTACCGCCTTTGACAATGACCATGATGGGCTGGCACATGCGTTGGTCGATCTGATTTAGATTTGTGCATCTATGGATTCTAACCCCTATCGATACAACGCATGGCCCTGTACTTCCCTGGAAAATCCGCTTTTTTCCAGACTTTTCACTGAATACTCCGGATATTCTTTCACAAGAATTCTCTTTTTTCCGGTAAAGATCTGCCCTTTCCCATATATTTTTACAAATTCTTCAAGCGCTTCTTCCAAAGCTTCTTTTTCAAAAACCCGCAGAATTCCGCCGTTTCTTTCAAAAACCGCCACAGGCACACCGCCTCGCAGCGCCACAGCGCTTCCCGGCACGTTCAGAAAGGCTCTGTCCGTCTGATGAGGCAGCAATTTGCCCCACACCTGCATGGGATCAGCCCCGTTCATCCATAGAAGCTCCTCCCCTGCATTCCTCAGTAAAGTCGTGATTCCTCCAAAGTCCGTCCCCCTGATAAACTGCGCGCCCGAAAGCCCTTCCACAAAGTAGCCCCTTCTCACCTGCCCTGTATATTCCATGATCCGCAGGCGGGATAACGCCTCCTGCCATGAAAGCCCACAGGCTGCCGCCGTTTCCCGGCACAGCACTTTATACCGGTCAAAGCAGCGCTCCATCTGTTCCTCCAGTCCCAGCGGACGAAGGGGTCTGACCAGATCCCATCGCCCTGCGCTTAACGCCTTTACCCGCGCCCCCACACGCACTCTTGCGGTTGACTTTCTGATTTTCTCTCTGGCAATCCACTGACGCACCGGCACAAAGCTGTCTGCGGATACAATTCCCTTTTCCATCAGGGAAAGCAGGGTGTCATAAGGCGATTCCCCGCCAAGCACACTGCCCAGCGCCTGCATGAAGCTGGCGCCTCTTTTTAAAAGCGCCCTGGCAAGAAGCTCTTCCTTTTCCGAAAGCTTTTCCCACGCTATCTGCGGTTCGCTGTCCCAGTCTATCTGGTCTGTCCTGGCAAAGCACAGCTTTCCCCCTTCCTCCATATACCAGAAAATATCTCCCTTGGAGAGAATGCCGTCCAGCAGGTTTTCCCGATAGCCCTGCACCCTTCCCGGCAGAAGGATCTCTTCCCATGCCGCAGCAGGATGGGAAATTCCCATAAGAGAATCCAGCGCCCGTTCCAACGCCTCCCCCGGCGGCGCCGAGTGTTTCAGACATGATGCCATCAGAGATGCATACGCCTGAGGCTTACAGGTTTTGATCTCTTCCCTGCGGTTTTTCAGGGTTTTCCTTCTGGCTCGCTGATACAATTGGGCATGATAATAAAGAACCTTCTCCTGCTCTTCCGGCTCCCCTGTATCAGCAGATACCTCCTGCCGCACTGCCTCTTCTTTTGCACACAATTCTTCCAATACATCCCTTGCTGTCTCCATTGTCCAGCCATAGCGGAGCGCCGTCTGCCTTGGGTTTGCCCCGCCCCGGTACCGAAGCATCCGGCGGACGATCCGGCGCTGTTCTTCCCTTCCGTTCTCTTCCAGCGCCGCCCGGTATTCCTCCTGCTGTTCCGCCGCGATCCAAAGCCCCTGCTCCAGATACACCGCCCGCTCCTGTCTGTGCAGGCTTTCCAGCCACTCTATGGGAACCTCCAGATCCCCTGCCGCCAGATCGCCTTCCGTCATCAAAAGGGTGTGGAGCTGCTTCTCATCCTCCGGCAGCTTTTCCCTTGTCTGAACCTGCAAAAGTTCCTCCGTCCCGGGTAAAATCAGATGCTCCTCCTGCTTTAACGCTTCCTCCACCGCTTTATGGATTCCCTGAGGCGTAGGCGCATAGTCGTACATCACTGCCGCCTCCTGACTCCACTGTAAGGGCAATGACATAGGGGAAGGGCTCTGGGTATAAACCTCCCGCACCGCCACCGCACCTGACCGGATCATGTACAGCAGTTCCCGGACTCCCTTTGCATCCCAAAGCTGTTCCATGCATTCCTGCCTGGTCTCCCGGATCAATGGATGCTCCTTCTCCCCTGCCACCTGATCCAGCATCTCTGCGCTGCGCAGCCGCTGCATCCATAGAGGTTGCCGCTTGTTCCCCTTCGCCCCCATCATCAGCGCCCTGCCGCAGTTATAGCGGAACGCCATGTTAAATATCGGTGCGGACAAAAGCAGAGCAGACAAAACCGGTTCCGCCGTATCCGGATCGATTCTGCCAAGAATCCCCTCCGGCAGCGCCTTATCTCCGTAAGCATACAGCAAAAAACCATCTTCCTCGTCCACGCTCCCCACATTCATCCCCATCTCCATCTGCGCCGCCTGCGCTGCAAGCAGAGAAAGCGGGGCGTTGACCCGCCGTCCGAAAACAGAATGGATCATCAACTGACTGTTGCCGGATTGATCCCGAAAATGCTCCGCTACGATGGTTCTGTCATCGGGCAGTCCTCCCGTGGCAGCGATCTGTCTGCTCAAATATCCTTCCGAAAGCCGCGCCGCCGACTCGTCCAGCCCCAGCCCTGTAAGGGCGTCCATCAGCTTTCTCTCCTGCCATGCCTCCCCAAGTCCGCGCATAATCTTCCCGAAAAGGATACCTGTCTCCTTACTTCTCCCCTTCAATTCTCCCTTCCAGAAGGGAAGCCTTGCGCCCTCCACCGGCGCCTGGGTCACCGTCACAGTATCCCTGCCGATATCCACCACCTTCCAGCCGAATGCGCCTAAAATAAAACGGTCTCCCTTCTGACTCTCATAGACAAACTCCTCATCCGCCTCTCCTACCTTCACTCCGTCCTGGGTCCGCACGGTATAAAGCCCTTTGTCAGGAATGGTTCCTCCTGCCGATATGGCAAGCATTCTGCTGTAGCCATCCCCTTCCACCCTTTCGTGGATTCTGTCATACAGAATTCTGGGGCGGACCGGCACCTCTCGCTTGTGTTCGTAGTCCCCTGCCAGCATCCCAAGCACCGCCTTTACATCCTCCCTTGTGACCTGGGAGAAAGACCAGGCTCTTGGCAGAATCTTCATCACATCATCTACCTCATAGCCCTGAAACGCCGCCATGGAAACCAGATGCTGCGCCAGTACGTCAAAGCATCCCTTGGGCGGATTCATGCGCTCCACTTCCCCCTCTCTGGCAAGCTGCGCCGTCATTCCACTTAAGATGCACTCCGCCGGGGTTCTGGGAAACAGATACATGACGCTGGTGCGGTCAGGATTGTGCCCTGCCCGCCCCAGTCTCTGCAAAGTGCCGGAAATGGTGCGGGGACAGCCTACCTGCAATACCTGATCGATCTCCCCTACATCGATTCCCAGCTCCATGGAAGAGGTTGCACATAAAAGCCGCAGCTTTCCCTCCCTTAACGCCTCCTCCGTCTCTCCCCGCTGCTCCCTGGACAAGCTTCCATGATGCACCCGGGCAAAGTCTTCCCCTCCAATTAAGTTTACATAATATGCCAGCTTCTCCGCATATCTCCTTCCCTCCACAAAGGCGATCACGCTCCGCTTCCCCTGACAATACTGGTATACCAGCTTGGACAGTTCCTGCCAGACCGGGTCTTTTTTCCTTTTGCTGCTATCCACGTAAGAACCGAGAATTTCAAGCTTCACCTTCTTTTTCATAAAAGGTGACACCACCTGAACTTTCTCCGGCGCAAGATAACGGGCAGCATCCTCCAAAGGGGATATAGTAGCAGACAGCCCAATACGCTGCAGGGGGCTGGGACACAAAAGATCCAGCCTTGCCAGCGACAGCATCAAATGAGCGCCTCTCTTGGTATCGATCAGTGCATGGAGCTCGTCTATGATCACAGCCCCTGCCGTGCAGAGCATATTCTGCCCTGTTTTGCTGGTGAGCATCAGATATAAGGATTCCGGCGTGATGATCAGAATGTGGGGCGGTTTTCTGATCATCTGCCGCCTCTCCTGCTGAGTGGTATCCCCGGTGCGGACCGCCACCCGGACAAGCTCCTCTCCCTGGATTCCCATCAGCGGCTTTCGCAGATTCTCCCTGATATCCGACGCCAGAGATTTAAGCGGCGATACGTAGATCAGCTGCAGTTCCTGCTTCAGCGCCCCCTCCAAAGCCATTTTCTTAAACCTGTCCAAAAAGACCAGAAAAGCGGAAAGAGTCTTGCCCGTTCCCGTGGGTGCAGACACCAGCACGTGCCCGCCGGCGGCAATGGCTGGCCAGCTTTCCTTTTGTACCGGGGTGGGTTCCCCCAATGTTTCTCTGAACCAGTCTGCTGTTTTTGGTGCAAATAACTGCAAGCAATCTTTCATTTTCTGTGATCCTTCCTTAATTCCACATCTTTTAGATAAACTTCTGTTTATCCTTTAAGTTAAATACTTTTATTTCTGATATACCATTAAAGGAAATTTAAAAAGGTGTAAAGCCTTAATAATTCAATAGACTTTACACCTTACATGATCTATGTAATTGAAATTATGCTAATTTTTGGAGTTTTTCGCTATGTTCACGAATAACACTTTTTATAACGTCAATATCTGCCTGCATAGCTTCAATCTGTTCAATGCCTGTCTGATAACGTTTATATGTACTTGTATAACAAGCTTCAATATTTTGTAAACGTGGAAGAATATCATTTTCTTGTGTTAGCTCAATCTTTTTGAGTCTATCATTGACAGGTTTTAATTTTTTGTCAAGCATATCTGACATTGCAAGTAAAAGCTCATTATCTGTCATATATTCCTACCTCCTTATAGAAGAGTATACCACAGCTTAGACGTAAAATCTATTCAATTATCGAGATTGGTGCATACTTTCTTATTTTGACATTGACAGAAAATTCCCAGCCTTAACAGCCTGCCCTTTTTGACAAAAAGAAAATGCCCAAAACCGCATAAATACTGGTTTTCGGCATCCTTTAGGGTTGGGCTGTTAAAAACAGTCGCAGCTCGTAGGGGAATCGAACCCCTGTTTCCGCCGTGAGAGGGCGGCGTCTTAACCGCTTGACCAACGAGCCATTCTTAATGCGAACCAAGCGACAAATATCTATTTGCTACATGTATCGCACTTGATTATTTTATTATAAATTCTAAAATAATGCAAGCAATATTTTAAGTTTTTTACTTTTTTCTTCTGAAAAGTTATATTTTACCACTCCATATCATCATAAATCCATACTACATAAAATATCTACATTTCTCCAAATAAAACTGCTGCTCTTTTTCAAATAAGCTTATTAGTTTATTGAGAGACTTTTCTTCTCTGTATTCTTTTAATGCATCCAGATATTCTTCTCTGTTTACATCTTCTATTACAATGGGGATGATTCCATTTTTTAAGCACTCTCTAAAAAGAATCAGCCTGCCAGTCCTTCCGTTCCCATCCTGGAAAGGATGAATACTCTCGTATCGTCCATGAAATTCAGCCAGCACAGGGAGATTTATGGCTTGTCCCAAATACCAATCCATCAGATGATCCATCTCATCTTTCACGTTCTCTGGTCTTACAGTCTGATACATACCAATCATATTGGGGCGTCTTTTATAATCGCCAATGGCATATCCACTGGCACGGTCTTCAAATACTCCTGACTTCAATTCATAATGAAATTGTTTTATCAGCTTCTGTGACAACCGTTCGTCTAATGTGTCCAACATTTTATTGAACATCAAAAAGTGCCCATTCATTTCTTCCACATCTTTCGCTCTATAATAATCATCTGATCTGGGCAATGTTCCATGATCAAACAAGGATGCCGTCTGTTCCTCTGTTAACGTACTTCCTTCTATTTTGTTTGAATTATAAGCAAGCAGACGCTGAGTATACGCATACACACCGGATCTGTCAAATTTATTTCGTTCTACTTTAAAACGCTCCAAAAGAAAACCTAAAAATTCGTTATTCATATCATTCACCTCGTATTCGAAATCGCCAGTTTCTTTTGTTATTTTCTCTGCATCTCATTATATCAGTTGCCATTGTCCTTCCGCAATATTCAAATTTACGGCAGAGCTTTAGGGAGAGCTTTAAAGCTTTGCATTGGTTATTCCATTTCTGCATCTCTCAACAGCTGTTCCACCCTTTCTTTTGAAATTCCCTGCTGCCTGGCATATTCCAGAATCCCTGCAAGTTCCTCTGAAATGTAGCTTTCAGGCTTCTCCTTTGTGATGCCAATAATTACTTTATACTGTCTGTATTCTTTCGGCATTTCCATCTCAAACCGCTCCATGGAAAAGTCTGTTATAAAAAGTTCCCTGGCTCCTATCTGCATCATAACGTCTTCTATGGTTTTCCTTTCCACCTCCGTTATGCCCTGGGGCACACAAAGAGCGATGCGGGGCTTCCATAAGGGCTTTTTTCCCAGTGCTTTGTAGATAAAATGCCGAAACATCTCAAGCGCCACAGTGTAATCTATAATCATTCCCTGGCGCATGGGGGATACTACGCAGACATTCTCCATTTCTGTCATTGACTCCGCTTCTGCTCCATATGCCAAAACCTTGCAGGTTACCTTGTCAAACGCTATAAGAGACTTTTCCTTTAGCACAACGCCCTTTTCTTGGATATGGATTTCAATGTCCGCAGGTTCGTACTTTATTTTGCCCATATAGGATTCTCCTTTTCCTTCTCACTGCTCATCATACCATGACTGAAAATATGTTTCTTCAAAATCAGCGTCCACAATTTCAGCAGAATCGAACTCATCCGAATATTCAAAATCCATAAATATATCTACCGTTCTGATCACCCGTACAACAAGCATCCCTTTTACACGGTGTGAAAATGGCGGTGAAACCACAATCTCCCTGGTATCATCGTCCCGCCCCCAATAGTCATGAGAATATCCGCTTAATTCCACCTCATATGTAAGATCGTATTCAATTATGCCGTCTGCTCTTCCCAGCATTTCATATTTCAAAAAATCATAGGATTCTATTTCCCACTCTTCAATTCCCTCCGACCCTACGTCTGTCAGAATGGACGTATCTATATAATCTGTACCTGAATATTGCAATTTCATAAAAACAGCATCAAAAGCCCTGTCCGCTATCGCTTCAATGTAAGACTCTTCCGTTATCTGCAATGCCTGATCCACCGCGTCGCTTTTCACAACATGCAGACTGCCTGATACAGCCTCATAAAAATCTGTGGATACAAAAGGAACGATTTGCAGAGCGTCCCCGGCAATTCCATTGTTTTCACTTTCCCTTAATCTGCTTTTCCGCTGAAATTCATTTACCAGTTCAGGTAAAAACTCATACGTCCCCGTTTTCCACCAATCCGCCTTCACATCATCAGTGACAAATATCACGTTCTTTTGCTCATCATGGGCGTATTTCATAACTTCTTTCCATAAAATCAAGTCGCTGTATTTTCTGATCCCGTCTTTCCCTCTTCTGTCTTTAAATCCCGGCGGCATGCTGTTTTTATATCGTTTTTCTCCTTCATCACAAATCCTGTAGATCTCGTCCCTGGTAAAGTCCGCCATGATTTGACCCTTATCACATATCTCATCTATCAGCTCTTTCACAACGTCCCTGTCCCAGCTGCCCTGGAGGAGTCCCAACACACTTCTGTCTTCAAAATAATCGCTCAGCAGCTTTGCGATTTCCTCATATTTATCTTCTATTTCCTGCTGTATCTCCTCCACATCAGGAAATTGTTTCATGACCAGTGTGGAAAAACTTCCTAATAATTTATTTTTTTGCAGCTTTGCCAGATCGATCAGATCCGTTGCCGCATTTTCCACCGCATCCTGCCGTTTCCGAAACATACTCTGATAATGACGTTCATACTCGATTTTTACCGTATATGGAAGCTGAATGGAATCCTTGACGGCATTCAGACATTCTAATGCGAAATTCGCATAGTCCGGTGAAAATCTGTACAACCCCAAATAAACGTTTGTATCGCATATAATAATATAATCATCATTTAACAATGCGGCAATATCAATGGTCTTGTCACTGTATACTGGTTGAATTGTATTATTGCTCATTTTCCCTCCTTGCACCTTTTTCACTGTAACCTCCGTTATAAAAATTGTGAAATATGTGTTCTTTTTAATAGGTGAAATCAAAAATATCTAAATAATCGCGGGATGCCCAAAACCTCCAGCTTTCTCCACGATCAATCGGGCTGACAATATCCCATTTTTCAACATCTATAATGTCATAGCTATCATATAGCTCTTCCGACTGCATTAATTTATTACAAATTTCTATATCTTCACCATAAAAATATTGAATATTCCCCTCTCCGTCTACTAATTGCTTCCCGATAATGTTACCTTGAATTAAAAAAATATTATGAGCAAAGAAGAAAAAATTGTTTCTGTCAATATGATCAATTGGTACATTTCCTTCAAGACATACCAGTCGCGGAATTTCTCCTTCTTGAACATATACTGACCATGATGATCCTGTCGTCGCTTCATGCTGACAAATATATGTATTACCCGATTTCAATTTTTCATTAGCTTCTTCCATGGTAATGCTTCTTTTAACAGGAATTCTTTCAAGGAATAAATTTAAGCAAATTAGTAAGCAGAACCATTTTATTTCCTTTTTCAAGTAGATATCTCCTCCTGTTTTGTCCCTACAATCTTCAAAACAACAATATCCCATTTTTCCTGGATATAGATTTCAATATCCGCCGGCTCATATTTCATGTTGCCCATATACGTTTTTCCTCCCCGTTGCCTTTCCGCTAAAGGAAATGATCTCCTCAAAATACCACCAATGATCTGTTATCTTTTCCGTTTTATACCAGTGATAGTATAAACCATCGCTTTCATATTCCAGATCGCCGATCTCTTCTCCGTCTCCGCTGATCGGCTCATCCTGCTCACTGTAGTAAAAACCACTGATATACCCCTCTATAAGCAGATCCAAGTACGGATAAACATAAAAAACCATATCTCCGTTTTTCTTATAATCAATGCCTATCAGCTTAAATTGTTTAAATGTTTTTGTTATTTCTTTATCTTTTAACTGCTTATAAGGAATTACGTCCCCGTTTTCCTGACTTAAATGGATAAACAGGTTCCGGTCTTCTTTCATATACCTTCCAATTAGCTGGGATAAAGTTTCCTCCTGCTTCACCACTTTATTACAAATGCTTCTTTTTGACAATTCTCTTATTTGATCTTTGGAAGACAGGGCAAGCGCTGCCATCTCTACTATGATCACTATCATACTTAAAAGCCAATATTGCTTTTTTCTTCTTTCCATATTTATCGCTTCCTTATGTAGTAGGCCATATTATGTAAATTCGTACTTTACAATTACTTATATCACTTCCGGCAGTATTTAGTATTCCTCGCAAAAGCAGTTAATGGTTTCAATTATATCCTTAGTTTCACCATAATACCAAAAGACAAAATGGGAAGAGAGATGGCATTGTGATCTTCTTATATCGTCCAAATCTTTTAGATATCCCTGTACTTCCCCTTCGCTCTCATAATAGTATAGCAGAATTTCCTCAACGCCAATGTCAAAAACAAGCCAGTACCACCCATATAAAAAAGGACCTTCTGATTCTCTTCCTCCCATATATGCGCCCTTAACGGTTATCTCATACCCATTTTCAGCGAAAAACTGTTCCACCTCATGAATCCTGGCTTCTTTTTCCTGTCTATATCCATAAGCATCCATCAGCATGAAACCAAACCTGATGGACAAAATACAGATTATGATCAAAATAATGTTCTTCTTCATCAGATCTCCTTATTTTTGTCCTCCAATAAAATCAAAAAAATAAGCTTTTATGAATTACCAGTACCAATTGCATAAATACATTTTTTTGACGCAATCATTTTCATCATATTCAAATGTAATGGAGACAACTCCATCATTAACCCCAAATTCATTTTCATCAAGATCTATAAATTTCCTTTTAAAATGATATATTCCCTCAACAACCCTTTTGGGGGTTCCCACTCCGATCTTTAGAATTCCAAATCTAATATCCGGATCTGTTATCTCTGCCAAATATGTACTTCCATTATCATAGCAAACAACATTCATATTCTCAAAGTAAGCTTTAAAGCACGTTGTATCGATCTCAACTTTTATTGGTTCGCCAAATTTTTGCAAAACTGCATTGTAGCTGTCTCCAATATTTTTCCAGTAATTCATGTCATAATTGCCCCATATCCACCAAAAGAGAAATAAGCCGACCACGACCACTAATGCGCCTACAAATGGTTTTTTGCGAATTCGATTTGATAAATTATTGTGCTTTTGTAAAACATTTTGGGTTTTCATTTTGTTCCTGATTATTCCCCTATGCGCCTGCATTTCTGACAAATTCAAAGCTTCCTCGAGAGTTGGTTTCTATATAAACACACCTGCTCTTCTTAGTTCTTAAATTATATACTTTAACCCTGATATTACTGCCCACTATTCTGGGAAATACCTCCACATAAAAATAGTACTCTCCACTTTTATCCCACCCCGACGAATATTGATAATATTCAAGAAACATTGTATTCCATCCAGCTCTCAAAATACCTTTTTCTTCTCTGCTTTTCACATCATACAAATACATATGCTTATAATCACCTGGTCGAGTAAACACCAATTTTGTTTCATCGTCAGAAATATACGCACGCCTTGCATTTTCAGCTGTTTTTCGAATCTCGCCTGTCCTCATATCGTATCTTGTAATTACAGAATCATCTATTCCCCACACTACATTTTCACTTATATCAAGAATTTCTTTGTATTTTCCACCAGGTACACTGGCTCTTTTTCTCTCTCCCGTCCTTAAATCGTATGAAATAAAAACATTGCTGATATCTTCCACACCATAATAATGTATATATACTTTTTCTCCATCATCTCCTATATAAGATAGTAGCCAATGTATCTTTCCCTTTTCAAAAGTATGCATTTCCTCATCACTAAGCAAAATTTCTGATATCCCATCCTTTAAATAAAATCTCACAACGCCAAACTCTGCTTCAGGTTTTTCTTCATTGAATAAAGAACCTCTCAGACCTGTGATATATTCCTTCTTGCTGTTTATTTCCCCATTGTGAAAATATCCTGCTACCCGTCCAACCTCGTATGTCTCATCACGCTGTACATCATATTTATAGATAATTGTATGTTGAGGTTTTTCCAGTCCTTCATACACTAAAAAATAGAAATCTTCCATGGGAGGCATATTTTTCTCTATCATCTTATCTTTTAAATAAATGACAGATGGTATTATGTGGGTCGGTATCATAAAAATAACGGTTATTAATAATACCCATAACAGGATCATTCTGTATCTTTCTTTTTCCACTTTTTTCCCTCCCTTTACACATTTTTCACAAATACATAGAGCCAAGCCATCATCCACCAAAACTGATGCAAGCTAGTGAGAAATATCCCATGAAGACACCCTGATCGAAAAAACACAGGGGATAGCCAATCTACATTACCGATGCAGTGGTCAGCGCCTCTGTGTTTTTTCTAATCTACATGCTGCTTAAATCAATCTCTCTGGTATAAAAATATGTCTGTACTCCGGGGCGCAATATTAATCTTTTCTTGCCAGATACACAAAATGAATTATCCCAGATGTCGGTTTCATTTCAACCTTATAACTTGAATGATCGTCACCAAGATACAAGTCATCCTGCCCGCTTGTCAGCTCGCCTTCCCAAACAAAATCGCCGGTTTCTGCATCCGTAAGCCTTACACTGTACCTGACATCTGGCATTACCGCCAAAAGCTTTTCACCCCAGTCTACATACTGACAACCGGGAATTTTATCTCCGATAATTGGAATACTGCACATAAGACTCAGTCCGTCAAGTATGTTGCTTCCTGCATCGGGCAAATCCGATGAGGAAATAATATATGTTCCCGGAGCATAAACTCCCATATCTGCATATACGCCCAAACCTACTGCTGCGTATTCTGCATCATATCGCCCTTCCTCAGCAAAAGCAGACATCGGAGACGCTAATATTACCATTGCAACAATACACATTGTAATCATGGATAAAAATTTTTTCTTCATCTGTTTCCTCCTTATTAATGAATAAAATTAACCACGAGTAACAAGATATTATCTGCATTGGAATCATCTCCTTTCCTTCGTCCTGCCTCTATTATAGACCATTATACATTATCTCTGCATCGTTTTTGTAACATAGTTTTTCTATCAGTGTTTCCCTGTTAGAACCTCCCACAGTCTATCCACATTTTCAGGTTTCCTTTTCTGCCATGCATAATTCAAGGCAAATGCCGGGTCTATCCCTGCTACTTCATTTCCATACGCAATAATGCATTTCGACCTTTCCTTATCCCATAGCCAGTGACTCCCTTCTATTTCGGAAATAGCCGCTTCCCCCAGCATAACCCCCAAACCTAAAAGAATATCTCCAAATTCCTCCATGGTTTTATTCTCATTTTCCTGCAAAATCTTTTTAATGAAAGCAGGCAAAGCTTTGGGAGGAAAATGTTCCTCGCCATACATCTCCTTTACTTTCTCTAATAATTCTTTTCTTTCAAAAAATTCTCTTCTCCGCATCTCATGTGTCAGTTCCCATTTCAGGAGGTAATTTTCTTCATTTTCTAAAGCCGGCATGAAGATCTGCTCCATCTGATCCCTCAATTTCATTACTGCTTCTTCAAACCTCCTGTAATTCCATTCAAGCAGATATTCGCAATATTCGGTTCCATCATAAAGCCCCAGCCCTTCTTCAATATCAGGCAACTGCAATTCTTTCCCCGAATGGGTAACAGCGCTGACCCACATTTCTCCCGTTCTATAATTTCTCTTCAGCAATATTTCCTGCCTTTGCGCCTCCTTTATACGATAGCACATATACCCATTCTTTAAGCCCTGCCAAGAGCCATACTGGTAGCCATATTTACTTAAAAACGGCATTAATATATCCTCAACTACAGCACCTTCATTTCGCTTTGTCATTACTTCTATTTTCGAATTTTCCCTGAATTCAATTGCCTTTTTCACTTTTCTTCTTAAGACAAAAAGAGTATTGTACCATGAATGTATTGTCTCCATACACTTTCCTTGCCACGCACTATTTATTGTACTTAATGGGTAACCATACTCATATAAGAAGAAATAGAGCCTTAGAAACCTGATCCTTCTCTCCATCTGCGGGCTTAGGGAAATATTGGGATAGCCAAGCCTGCATACTTTCCATCGTTTATTCCATTTGCATCTACATCCCTCTATATTTTTCATAAGACTTTCAGTCCACAAAGCAGCAAGCCCCATCAATTCTTCCCCAAATTCATCCAGCGTGGCTTCTCTATGTGCCTCGAGTATGGCTACTGTAAACAGGACAAGTTCATCTTCCCTAATTGTTGACATACCATAAGAATCCAGTATTGCTCTTGCCATTTTTTCTCTTTCCTTATAAACGCGTTTTTGCATGGCAGGCGTAATTTCCCACTTATGCTCCCGCTCAACAAGCTCTTTAAACCTTGGCATAAGTTCTTTTTCGATTTGCTGCAGAAGCCTTTCAAGTGCATATCTAAAGGTTTCCTCGTCAAAATAAGTTTCTCTTTCCTCTTCTTGTGTGATTTCTTTATCAAAATAACTTCTTCCAAATCCTGTCAGGGAATTGTCATTCTTTTTTCTGCTGACTGCAATTTCTACCCAGACTTCTGCAGCATTCCATGAATGAACAATATAAATCCACCGAAACCAGCCGTCTTCCTCTTTTCTGAAACACCAAACCCCACTTTTCTGCTTTACATACTCAAATCCCTTTTTTTCCAAATCTGTACCCACTGTTTCTTTTATCAATTTTGTTATTCGCATATATCCTATCTTCCCCTAAAATACATATTGCCTTTCTTTTCCAATATCTGTTATTTTAGCGTTTTATGAACCAAAAACATTCAATTTTGTTTTTCCTTTGTCTTTGTTGGTGCCTTCCAGGCATAAAGAATAGAAGACACAAACGCCAGTATCACAAATAAATAGCATCCGCCTGCAATTAAAATGCCTGACTCTCCTGCATCTAATTTCCGATCTGATTTATATAATATTTCTTTTTTTCCATCTTTTGACTTTCGTTCAAGCGCTATATAATATGTAGAATGTACTGAATCACTGTTCATTCTTTTATTCATGCAATAATATCTCCATCCCTCCCACTTTCGCATACGTTTCTCTACAATATCAAACCAATATGTATCAGGTCCTTTAACATCAAATACACGTATGATCTCTCCATAAATATCGCACTCTATCGCCCTATGCGGAGTATTATCCATAATTAATATTGATTCGCCATACCACAATACTCCATAAACACCGCTGGTTTCAAAAGAAAGTTCAGATATAAAATTCATATTCTCATCAAAGATGCCAATTTTATTTTTGGTAAATGCAATTGCAACCCAGCCCTGATCAGAAACGTCATATGAACGTATTGCTTCTCCTCTGGAAGTCCACTCGCCGGAATATTGTATTTTATCCTGATAATAGGTATCATCCGCTATCATTTCCATTTCAATTTCACTGGCAAAAGCTTTCAAAGGAAAAGTAATCGCTAATATTCCAAACAGAGTTATTCCCAAAAATAAAATTACTTTTAGTGTTAACATCTTCATACACAGTCTCTCCACATTTCCACTCTTTTCTCTATCAGCGATTTCCCTGCATAACTCCCTGAATTATATACAATATTTCCTGTACGCCTGCGTTTTTGACAAATTCAAAACTGCCCAGAATTCGGATTCTATATACTATCAATCCACTACCGAAATTCATCTCTGTTCATAAGCGTTTGTTGCAATTTATCCTTCTGAATCCACACGCATCTTCCCCCATTAAGTCTTCTGCCATCCTGCTTCCACGTTTCCACCGGAATATAGGTCTTATTTCCGGTCTCCAATTCCTCCACATACCAGCCTGAAGGTACCCTATCCCATCTGCGATAGAACTCGGCTTCAGAGCTATCTCTCTTTTCATATGGCATAGTCATCCACGCATCTTCCAATACCCAGTTAGCTGTACAATATGCTCGATATTTTCCATCTGGTGAAATTGTTACAGCATACATAAATTCTCCTGTTTTCTCCGGTTTTCCATCAGGGTACTCCATACGATAGGCATTATCTCCATCAGAAAACAACAGCCATCCGCTTTCCCTGTTTCCTTCTATTTGTGAAATTTCAATAGGAAAATCCTCATTTAATTCTTCCATCGTAATTTTATGTAGCAATGTCCACCCTTCTGTATCATATATCCTTATGCTTTGATTATCCGGATCAGAGACAGCTAACAGTTCTCCATATTCATCCATGCAGCTTACTTCCCGCGCAAAACCAGTAATGTAATGCCCCCATCCCCATATATCCATAATCACCTTTTCACATTCACTGATTTTTTCTTCCTTCATTAATTCATAGGACTGTTTATCTTTTTCTTTATTCCATTCCCAAACAGTAATCTCATCTCTGTCATGACCTTTTTTCTCATCCAGTTTCTGGTTTTTTTTCATACAATTACTTATATCACTTCCGGCAGTATTTAGTATTCCTCACAAAAGCAGTCAATGATTTCAATTATATCCTCAGTTTCACCATAATACCAAAAGACAAAATGGGAAGAAAGATGGCATTGCGATCTTCTTATATCGTCCAAATCTTTTAGATATCCCTGTACTTCCCCTTCGTTCTCATAATAGTATAGGAGAATTTCCTCAACGCCAATGTCAAAAACCAGCCAGTACCACCCATATAAAAAAGGACCGCCTGATTCTCTTCCTCCCATATATGCGCCCTTAACGGTTATCTCACGCCCATTTTCAGCGAAGAACTGTTCCACCTCATGAATCCTTACTTCTCTTTCCTGTCTATACTCATAAGCATCCATCAGCATGAAACCAAACCTGATGGACAAAATACAGATTATAAGCAAAATAATGTTCTTCTTCATCAGATCTCCTTATTTTTGACCCCCGATAAAATCCCAAAAATAAGCTTTCATAAATTACCAGTACCAATTGCATAAATACATTTTTTTGACGCAATCATTTTCATCATATTCAAATGTAATGGAGACAACTCCATCATTAACCCCAAATTCATTTTCATCAAGATCTATAAATTTCCTTTTAAAATGATATATTCCCTCAACAACCCTTTTGGGGGTTCCCACTCCGATCTTTAGAATTCCAAATCTAATATCCGGATCTGTTATCTCTGCCAAATATGTACTTCCATTATCATAGCAAACAACATTCATATTCTCAAAGTAAGCTTTAAAGCACGTTGTATCGATCTCAACTTTTATTGGTTCGCCAAATTTTTGCAAAACTGCATTGTAGCTGTCTCCAATATTTTTCCAGTAATTCATGTCATAATTGCCCCATATCCACCAAAAGAGAAATAAGCCGACCACGACCACTAATGCGCCTACAAATGGTTTTTTGCGAATTCGATTTGATAAATTATTGTGCTTTTGTAAAACATTTTGGGTTTTCATTTTGTTCCTGATTATTCTCCTATGTGCCTGCATTCCTGACAAATTCAAAACTTCCATGGGATTTGAATTCTAAATAAACACATCTGCTCTTCTCTGTTCTTAAGTTATAGACTTTAACTCTGATATTATTGCTTCCTATTCTGGGGAATATTTCCACATAAAAATAGTATTCTCCGCTCTTATCCCAACCTGCTGCATATTGATAATAATCCTCAAACATGGTATTCCATCTGGCTCTTACCAAACCATCATCCAACAAAACTAATTCAAGTTAATGAAAAATATTCCATGAAGACACCCTGATCGGAAAAACACAGAGGATAACCAATCTACATTACCAGTGCAATGGTCACGCCCCTGTGTTTTCCTTTCTTATTTTCATGCTGCTTAAATCAATCTCTCTGGTATAAAAATATGCCTGTACTCCGGGGCGCAGTATTAATCTTTTCTTGCCAGATACACAAAATGAATTATTCCAGATGTAGGTTTCATTTCAACCTTATAGCTTGAATGATCATCGCCAAGATACAAGTCATCCTGCCCACTTGTCAACTCGCCTTCCCAAACAAAATCGCCGGTTTCTGCATCCGTAAGCCTTACACTGTACCTGACATCTGGCATTACCGCCAAAAGCTTTTCACCCCAGTCTACATACTGACAACCGGGAATTTTATCTCCGATAATTGGAATACTGCACATAAGACTCAGTCCGTCAAGTATGTTGCTTCCTGCATCGGGCAAATCCGATGAGGAAATAATATATGTTCCCGGAGCATAAACTCCCATATCTGCATATACGCCCAAACCTACTGCTGCGTATTCTGCATCATATCGCCCTTCTTCAGCAAACACAGACATCGGAGACGTTAATATTACCATTGCGACAATACATGTGATCATGGATAAAATTTTTTTCTTCATCTGTTTCCTCCTTTTTCATGAATAAAATTAGCCACGAACAACAAGATATTATCTGCATTGGAATCATCTCCTTTCCTTCATCCTATTTTCATTATAGACCATTATACATCATCTTTGCACCGTTTTTGTAACATAGTAGTCACTATTATCATAATTTCTCCTGAAATTTTGTCGTATCAAAAACATTGCCATACCAGGTATATTATTAAATCCCTAATTTATAACCCATCCTCTCAAAAGCCGATTTACATCTTCTCTCTTATCTTCCCAATAATTTATCATATCATCTAATGGGGTAAAGGAGCACTTCTCTGTCCATAAAACACACATACTACAGCCTTCTATCCAATCATATCCGCCTCCGCATTTTTTCAAAATCTCATCACCATATACAGCTGCAAGCCCCACCAGCATTTCTTCCACCTCTGAAAACTCCTGGTCTGTGGTTGCCAAAATAATATCGCTGATCTTCTGAACCAGATCCCTGGAAGATGCCGTCTCCTCCAGACCACATTTTTTTCGGTACTCCCTGCTTAACTTTTCATGCTCTGTATATAACTTTCGGTAAGTCCACTTCTTCGGTCTTACCTCTGTAACTGGTATACTCATCTCTTCCAAATGTTCAAAGCCTTTTTCCAGCAGTACTTTTCGGAAATGATGCAAAATTTTCTTAAGCTCTTCCTCCGTCTCAAACTGTATGAAATCCCCTTCTTCGATCATAAATGGGCATTCGATCATACCCGTTGCCATAAACCAATAGTCTTCCCATCCATACGCATCAGTGCCTAATTCCAGGCGCAGACCCATTTCCGACACATCTATAATAATGAACTGGCATACCTCTCCTTTTTCTCGTCTGTAAACATATTCTTCCGCATGGATATTCCCAATATGTTTTTCAAACTCAAATCCATGGTCTTTCACCATATCCCCTATAATCTGCTGTATCCATTTTGTCTTATCCATTCAATACCTCCATTGCAAAGATCTCAAATACTTTTTAATTAGAAAATTTCTTCATTCCAAAACTGTTTGAAATCCTGTAACAGCCTATCTATATCTTCTTTCCCATTCTCCCAATAATCAATCATTTCCACTAAAGGGTTAGCGCTCCCGCCTTTATATCTATCACACCACATATCACATATGATACAGGAACAATGCACTTCATCCCATTCCCATTCTCCTTCTCTCTTTGTAATCAATCGGCTTCCATATACCGCGGCAAGCCCTACCAGCATCTCTTCCACCTCTAAAAACTTCTGTTTTCTTGTTTTCAATATAATATCGCTGATTTTTTTCATCAATTTTCTAACGGAGCCTGTTTCATCTAACCCGTATTTCGCACAATACTCTTTATTCAATTTTTCATGTTCTGTATACAATTTCCAATAAGTTTCTTTCTTTGGTCTCACTTCAGTTGTGGGCTTGCTTTTTTCTTCCAGAACATCAAACCCCTTTTCAACCAAAACGTCCCGAAAATAGTACAAAATTTCTTTAAATTCTTCCTCGTTTCTATAATCTATGAACCCTCCCAGGTCAAAATCAAACTTCGGCTTAGTCAGTTCTGTTAGTGAAACCCATTCCTGCCTATAAGCATTTGTATTTAACATCATTCTCATGCCATCTCTAATAGTAATACTAATATATTGTCTTAGATCTCCTTCTTTCCGTTCAAAAGAATACCCTTCCAAAAAGCCGTCTACTTCATGCCCTTTATAATCAAAACCGCGCGTCTCTACCATTTCACCTATAATTTCTTTAATCCATTTTTTCTTGTTCAATTTTGCTCCCCACCTTTATTTTTGATAAATACAATTGTCCCCTGTCTTTAGCCTTTAGAAAGTTTCCTCAATCACCTGTTGCAATTTATCCTTCTGAATCCACATGCATCTTCCAATACCCAGTTAGCTGTACAATATGCTCGATATTTTCCATCTGGTGAAATTGTTACAGCATACATAAATTCTCCTGTTTTCTCCGGTTTTCCATCAGGGTACTCCATACGATAGGCATTATCTCCATCAGAAAACAACAGCCATCCGCTTTCCCTGTTTCCTTCTATTTGTGAAATTTCAATAGGAAAATCCTCATTTAATTCTTCCATCGTAATTTTATGTAGCAATGTCCACCCTTCTGTATCATATATCCTTATGCTTTGATTATCCGGATCAGAGACAGCTAACAGTTCTCCATATTCATCCATGCAGCTTACTTCCCGCGCAAAACCAGTAATGTAATGCCCCCATCCCCATATATCCATAATCACCTTTTCACATTCACTGATTTTTTCTTCCTTCATTAATTCATAGGACTGTTTATCTTTTTCTTTATTCCATTCCCAAACAGTAATCTCGTCTCTGTCATGACCTTTTTTCTCATCCAGTTTTTGGTTTTTATAATACAAAGTGTCTGTATATTTTCCAAACCGTTCTACATATTGTCTTGATATAATCCAATTTAAGTCAGGCGAAATGTTTCGAATAAACTCCTCTGTATGATCATGCCACTCCTCATGTGTATAAAGCGCCAATTTTTCTCCAAGCACTTTTTCATTTAGCATAAAATATAGTTCTTCTCCTGCCTGAGGCGTTAAAGTTATATTTCCATAAATCCCATACCTGCAATAATTGCCGCTGACTCCATAGCCCACGTCCGTTTCAAAAAACATATAATAATCCATTTCCTGAAAATCAATAAAAAGACTTTCCCCTGCCGCCTCATTTTCTCTGGCTTGTACATATGTAAAATTTAAAAACAAAATCCATGCGGCAACAATCACGCATATGCTTTTCTTCCATCTTTTCCCCCTCATTCCTGCCCTCTTTTCTATCAGCGTAGTTTTTGTATTATTATTACATTCCCTCTGATTATATTTCTCCCATATATTCCACCAATTCCTCTTCATTTACACCGTCTATATACCCTATTCTTTCCAGAAGAAAATACCCATTATTACCACGCATTACCAAAGTATCGCTGTCTATAACATATATCTCTTTTCCTTCCCCCGGTATCTGTTGTTTCAGCTCTTCCATTTTTTCATTATTTTGCTTTGTCAGAACCTTTGCAATTGTATAAAAATCTGCCGTCTGCTCTTTCAATCTTCTTTTTATATTTTCAGGACATAGCTGTTCTCCCACAAAATTTTCTATCTGATCCTCAGGAACTAAATTACATAAAATGTATAGCTCTCCGTCTGCCTGCTTCTTCCCAATCTTGAGATATTCGGGATTGAATTCTATTTCCGTAGCAATTTGATCTGCCTCTTTATTTTTCATTGATACATTTTCATCTTCCATATAATTTACAATTTTCCATTTACCATATACCAATCTATATAGTTTCAAATCATATTGATACTTCGTGTCTAAATATCCCCCTTCAGTATTTAAAATTGACTTGTTTTGATATGGAAAAAAATATACTGAATTTTTAACCCTCTCTATCTGATAAAAACCTTCAATAGTTGCCACGATAATAGTATCCGTATCCATAATAAATATCCTGTTATTGCAAATGATTGGAGGTAAAAGCTCTTCAACTTCCTTATTGCTTAAAAAAATATTCCCTAATAAATAAAAATCCTGTCCTTCGCTTTTCAATTCTGTTTCAGCATTCCCCATAAACTTCCAAGGTGAAATAAAACTGTATACCCATTCTTGCGGAATCATTCTACATAAAAAATAAATTTCTCCATATTCAGTCTTTCCATCCACTGTCACGTGATCTGGGAAAATGGAAAATCTCTTTTTTTCTTCTGCACCTAATTCCACAGGTTCATTGCCTCTTGAAAATCCAGGCATCCCTCCTCCCATGTATTTTGTCACTTCCCATTGTCCATATAATAACAGACAGGGTTCTGTCAATTCCTTGTTAAAATTAATTACACTTTCTTTGTATCTTCTTTCCTCAACTGCATAACTATAAATATAAAATATAATAACTCCTATGCTGATGCATAACCCAATAACTACCGCCTTTAATAATTTTTTATGCATCACATTCACGCTGGTTTCAGTTGTATCTCCTCCCATATCCTTCTCCAATTTCAAAGCGTACATTTTTACCGTAGAGTGATATAAAACACGCGTTAGGCAATAACGTCTCATCCGGTTTTACATTCATACAATCCCCTGCGGAATCCAGTCTGAAAGAATAAATTTCCGGCAGCTTTTTCAGAAAATCATAGCTTTCCACATTTCCTGTAAGTAAAGTCAGATAAGCCAGATGAGGGCAGTTGGAAAGTACCGATAAATCTGTGATGCCATTAAAAAAGTATGTCATTCCTCCCAATCCCCATCCTCCCAGGCACAATGTCCGCAGGTTTACCAAATTGCCAAGGAAATCTATATTTTCTACCTGAACTTCTTTCGACCATATATTACAGTCAAGGATCTGCAGGTTTGTCAGTTTCCCTATGCAGGACAGATCCGTGATGTCGGAATCATATAATCTGATTTCCAGCTCTTTCAGTTCAGGAAAATTTTTCAAATCTTCTAATGTGTTCAACAGTTTTGGCATTTCTGAGCGCTCTATTGTTATTTCCGTTTCCCTCTCTGCATTTTTTGTATGTTCATTCAACTGCAAGCACAAAAGTTCCTCTGTATCCGTGTTTTCCGGATAATAGGAGATCTTCAGCTTTTCTATTTTGCTTAAATCGCCTGCCGTCATGTCCCGCTCCATAAATGCCTGCTTTTCTTCCGGTGTAAGTTGCCACAGGCTGGCAAGCTCCTCACGCACCAACTTCTCAAATGCCGGTTCTTTCCACTTGAGAATCACGTCATCGGGATCATGCTCCGCTTGTTCGAGCGGTCCCGTGTACAAATGCTCCATGGCGTCTGTAAAAGGATTTCTAAGCTGCGGATAATTCCAATCCTCCCACCCTATATAATCTTGTGTCTTCATACAAAACATATTCGGTTCCAAATATCTAATAACTTCAAAAAAAGTTTTCCCCTTTACTTCTTTCAGCCACTTTTCCGTGCAATATTCTTTATCATATAAAGTAAAGGCTTCACTTTTGGTTGTGTCATTATAACAGAAAGATGCAATAATCATATACTCTCTGTCCCCTGCATCAAAACTAAAGCTATAACTGCACAAAAACCCAAAACCAGTTATCTGATACCTCTCAAATGTAAGGTCGGATACCCGCTCTCCACAAATTTCCTTACTACATGCAGCAACCTCCTTTTGAAATTCTTCCCAGTTGGCATAAGGATCTGCATCTTGTAAATCGCTTAAATATGGCATACTTAAAAATATCCGGTAGGGCGAAGAAAAACTCTTCATTTTAAACGCTTCTGTCTCTATGTACACCACCTTCTCAGATAAGTCAGGATCTGAAAAATTCTCAACTCCAACCCTGGTATACAGTTTTCTTTTCAACTTAAGCTCTGTTCCGGGCATAAGCAACTCCGGTGCTTTGATCACATCAGGATTATCCAACATGATCTGCTGATACAGCGCACCGCTCCCCCAATGAGACTTTGCAATCTGCCACAGGGTATCTCCACTCTCCACCCTGTAAACTTCATCACTGACAAACTCCAGGTAATCTCCAGCCATTTTGCCTTCCGGCTTTTCTGACTTTAGAATATAGTCGCTGTTTTTGCTGAAATATGCATGGCTCTTTATCGGAATACATAATAACGCCGCCACAAAAATAACAGCTTTCATCCCCCATTTTATTCTGCGCATATCCTCCCCCTATGATTTTAATTCCCTAATTCTGCTGCATTTTCAGGATTCCAAAATCCTTCCACGGTATGCCACTCCAATTCTATTGGAGTTGCCCCATACTGGTTCAGCACATCGAAATACTCTTCCTCTGTAAGCTCCTCATCCTTAGATTCGGGGTAAACGCTTCTGTAATACAGCATCCCTTCCCCTTCTCCCCAATTTTCGGGAATATCGTAAACTTCTTCTAAAGACCATGCAATTCCCGAATTTTTCTCCAGTTGGTAAAAGGTATGGTATTCTTTTCCGGCGCTTCCAGAAATCATCTCAATAATACCATTTTTCAAAAATCTTCTGCCATTTTCGTCGATGCTTCATCTTTCTATCCTTTTCAGATACCAATTTGTGGCTTTCATCTTATACGAGCATTTGATGCCTTATATTTGACAGCGTCATATAAAATATTTTTTCATCAATCAATTACGCTTCTCAAAATTTTCCTTTTCCACCCACACAAATACTCGCCTGCACAGTTCCCACATATCAATGTCCTGTTCTATATACGCCGTCCTTCCTGTTGACACCTCCATAATATAGATTCCCGGAGCAATTTTCTCTAGTTCATCCGCTTCTTCATCCCCTATTGCTCTCTCATTATAACAACTGGAATACGCCGCGTATTTTCTATCAGGGCTATAGCACAAAGAATACATATCCCTTCCTATATATTCTACCTCGTTAGATGGATAGCTTATTTTATAAAAATTTCTATCATATTCAATAATTACTTTTCCTTCTGTTTTATCTCCCCAGAATTGCACCAGATCCAAATTGGACATAGGCATTTCGTTTTCCGTAAACCTGAATTTCCATATTGTTGTTCCATCTGCAATATCCCATATTTCCATTTCGCTATTAAATTTCGCCCCAATAGCTAAATTCCCCTGTTCATTAAGAATTGGCTTAATAAAATATCTCTCAAAATATTTTTTATCCGCTAATGTTTCCAGCTTACTGTGTATTTCTTCATCCATCTGTGCATACGCATTATCACTTTTTACGATTATAATTGGATTAATTGCTGTAAAAGGATCCATCCTTTCTGTTTTCTTTTTTCCTTCATACAGCAAAATCTGCCTTCTTATAGGATCATCACCACTGACTGGTTCCTTCTTTGCTATGACCCATTTACAGTCAGGTGAAATGTATGAAATGGTTCTCCCTGTTATTTTGCTTCTCGTTAAGTACCCTTTATTAAATTCCTGATATAATCTTTTTCCATCTTCTATACTTGGGGTATTTGCTCCAATAATAAAATATTCATGGTCAATACCATTTGCATCTCTCTTGCTGTTCACAGCAACATCACAGAATAAATAATAATCTAAATCTGTAAATTCTCTTATAGCACAATAATTATTTTTAATTTGCCCTGTCTTCTTTTCTTCCTGACCGCTCACAAGTGCAATTAAAAGTAATAATATAATCCCCGCTAAATAGTTTTTTCCCATTTCACTTTTCTCTTTCCAATATTTTATTCAGATATCCTTTTTTGTAATGCCATCTGCCCTCCAGGCAGATCAGTATGGTTCTTCTTCCAAAATATGTACCTCTGCTCCATTGGTAAAATATTTTTCTGCCTGCTCATTTATATGCGCATTCTGATTTCCAACAATCCACAATTCCTCTAATTTTTTTAAATTTGACAAGGGTTCTATGTCTGTAATATCTGCGTTAATCAAAGTAACATCACTTAAATTTTTTGCTTCCGTCAGAGGAGTAATATCCTTGATTTTTATATTTCTTATATATACAAATGTCAGTTGATCCATCCCTACAAAAACATCATTGGCAAAAACATTCTCTGTATCAATAAATTCGTAGCTTTCCAACGCTAAACTTTTCACTTTTGTCAATCCTTTCAGACCTTCAATATTTCTAATTTTTGAACCTCCAATATCAATATCTTCCAGATTTTTTAATTCATGCAAATAATTCAAATCTGCATCCGTTATATATTCAATCCCTACCCTTTTTAGTGATGTCATATTCTGAAAGACCGTTATATCTTCTATAAGGCATCTTGTAAATACAACATCCTCCAAATTCGTTAGTTTAGCAATAAAAGAAATATCAAATTCACAGGCATCTAATACTATTTTCTTCAATTGCTTTAACTCTCCGAGGGACTTTGTATTGAGATTTTTACACCCATCAGAACGGATTTCCAACTTCTCAAGATCTTTTAAATTCGATAACGGAGACAAATCTATGCTTTCATCTGTAATAAAAAATGCCAATTCTTTTAGAGATTGCATATTCCCTATCTGCTCCACGTTTTCTTGTCTTATTCTACCTGCGAACTCCAATACTTCCCTATCTCTATTTTCGATAGAAGATACCCTTTTATTCTTTTTAATAGCCTTCTGATATTGAAATTTTCTGTTATCCTTTACGTTCCCAACTATGTCTTGAGATATTTCTTTTATGACACTATCCTTATCACTTCTTTCCCGCCATCTCCAAATAATGCCAGCTATAAAAAACAGGGACAATAAGATAAACAACCACTTCCGTTTACATTTCATTACCTTTATCCTTTTCAGACATAAATTTACAGCTTTTAACATCATTATAAACGATACTTGCATCATTTTTGCATCATATTCATTTTCCCTGAAAAAACCGGAATGAAGATTCCTGAAAAAATCATTCATTCCGGCAATATACTTTATTTCTTTCATTGTACCTTTATTGAAAACCCTTCGTAAATTCCAACTTGTATTTCTTCTCCAAACGAGTACTGTTCCATTATTTCCTCCTCAAACCTATACGTCAAAATTTGATTCTTCGTGGGATCGACTATCCAATACTCCCTGACACCAACAGTTCGGTACTTAAACAACTTTGTAAAATAATCCATAGCTCTGCTGCTTGGAGATACGATCTCAATAATCCAATCCGGCGCGCCGTTGCAACCTTTTTCAGTAATTTTTTCCTTGTCGCATATAACGCTTATATCCGGTTCCACATAATTTTTATCATCCTCATTCAGAAATACGGCAAATGGTGCTGGAAACACATTACACTCACCCTGATTTCGTTTTATATAATCTTTTATCTGATAAGCCAAATCCATCACAAGCATTTGATGCCTTGTATTTGGCGGCGCCATATAATATATTTTCCCATCAATCAATTCCGCCCTCTCTCCATCCGGCAATGCGTACACATCTTCTATCGTATAAATTTCTTCTTTTTTCAGCATATCCATCATACCCATATCACCTCATTTCTGATTTCATTATAGTCAATAAACCTTTAAAATACAACTATGCTTTTCACACTTGCATCATTTTGCTACATCATATTTATTATTCCATTTACAAAATTTTTCTTTGATTCATAAATTTTTTTACAGTAAAAAATTTTGCTTATTGATATGGATCTGTATAGATTCATTGAAATCGTGCAAATTATAGACCTCGAAAATCTTGATTTCGTGCGTAAATCTCTTTGATAAAATCTTGATTTCGTGTTATCCTATGTTTATAAAATAATGCTGTACATGTTCAGAGGAGTATCCATGAAACGAAAAATATATAATACGCTTATAAAATGGAAACAAGAAGACGCCGGACGTACCGCTATATTGATCGATGGTGCGCGGCGTGTGGGCAAGAGCTATATTGCGGAAGAATTTGCAAAGGCAGAATACAAAACTTATATTTTGATTGACTTTAACCGTGTTCCACAGGAAATCACGGATCTGTTCGTGCATTACCTGAACGATCTGGATACTTTCTTTCTCTACCTTTCCAACTACTACAATGTCAGGCTGTACGAACACGAATCTTTAATCATCTTTGATGAAGTCCAGCTTTTTCCGCGGGCAAGAGCTGCTATCAAATACCTTGTAGCTGACGGCAGGTATGATTATCTTGAAACAGGTTCCTTGATGTCCATCAAAAAGAATGTCAAAGATATCGTAATTCCTTCCGAGGAACGTCACGTTAAAATGTATCCTCTGGATTTTGAGGAATTTCTCTGGGCAATGGATAATAACATGTTGATGGATCTCATTGTAAAATGTTTTCAGGATCGAGAACCCATGAGCCAGGCGCTCCACAGAAAGGCAATGGACTATTTCAGACAATATATGATCGTAGGCGGTATGCCCCAGGCAGTGGAGACCTATATACAGTCCAAAGACTTCGACCGGGTTGACCGCGTAAAGCGGGATATTCTGGAACTTTACCGTGCAGATATTTTGAAACACGCCGAAGGGTATGAAATGAAGATCGAACAGATTTTTGACGATATTCCTTCCCAGCTCCAAAAGCATGAAAAGAAATTCAGGTTCTCTTCCCTGAAAAAAGAAGCGCGTTTTCGCAACTATGAAGATGCTATTTTCTGGTTGTCTGACGCTATGATCGTAAACATATGCTATCGTTCCACCGCGCCCAATATCGGTTTGAAACTCAACATGGATCGAATGACTCTGAAATGTTATATGGCGGATACCGGACTCCTGATCAGCCATGCTTTTGATGAAAACGGAATTGTCAGCGAAGAGATCTATAAAAAGCTGCTATTTGACAAATTAGAAGTCAACAAAGGGATGTTTGTAGAAAATATTGTGGCACAAATGCTTGTCGCCAGCGGACATAAACTTTACTTTTACTCTAATTCCTCCCGCACAGATGCTTCCAGCCGAATGGAAATTGATTTTCTGATTGCCAAAAGTAAAATCTGCAATCGGCACAATATTTCTCCCATAGAAGTAAAGTCCGGCAAAAACTATACTTTAACTTCCCTGCATAAATTTTGCGCCAAATATGACGAACAGCTGCACACCCCTTATGTGCTCCACACGGGCAATCTAAAAGAAGAAAATGGGGTTACCTATCTGCCGCTGTATATGACGCCGTTGCTATAACATTTATTGTCATTTGCCATGTACAATATGAACGCTTTTTGCACTACTGTTACAAATTCATAGAGGGGGGGTATTTCTATGACATCACAGATCAAAAAAGATATTACCATAATTATGACCGCCAGCTTTCCATTTATCATCCTGTATCTCATTACAGGCAATGCCATCTGGGAATATGAGCAAAATATGTCTCATCCTCTGCTGCTTCGACTTTTGCCTGTTTTTTTCATCCAATTTGGAATGACCTGTCTGGGAATTATTATTGTATTAATTAAAAATAAAGAGCGCCTGTCTGATCATGGATTGGTAAAAAGAAACACTTTACTTTCTATCATGGGATGTTTCGCCGTTTCCATCCCAATGGCAATTTTCTTATGGCTATCTGGCGATCACTTTTATATGGGGCTGGGAGAAGGTCTTTTTTACGTAATTCTTGCAGATAAAATAAATGCTCTCAGGAAACCGACAAAGCTGTGGAATCGAGGCGCATTTTTCTGTACTCTTATTGCTATTGCAATTCATGGGATGATCAATTATGACGTAATCTATACAATTCCAGCTGTATTTTCATTTATTCAGGATTGCGGTCCTTCCTTTTTGGGAAATAATACTTCCATCGAAAGCATAGTACTTTTTATCCTTTCCATATTTGTCATTTTGCTCAACGGAATTATGCGATTTGTTTTCGGAAATCTGTTTATGATGCTGCCTGTGGGGATTCTTATATATGGATCTCTCTTTATCCGGGAGAAAACTGGAAATGCGTGGGGGAATATTCTACTGTGGCTGCCTTTTGGTTTGCCCATGATTTAGCTACAATCTTTTTCCAACAAAAAATATTCCCCCATAGAATACATAATCACCCTGCTATCATCTATTTGAAGCAATTGGGGCAGCGTTCTGTCTCCACAGGCTTCGTATCCCGGATACACGCTTATCGCCACGTACTCTTGCCGTTGAAGTTCATCCCGCAAAATATCGTCGCGTATACCGTATATTTCACAATACATTTTCTTTTCCACCTGATACTGGGGATCTTGAATTTCAATCTTTTCTACCCAATATCCATCTTCCAGGCGGTTTGTAATCTCAGAATTGGGCAGTCGTTTATTATCGTAAGAAGAAAATAATTCTTCCGAAATGCAAATCTTTTTTCCAAGCATCATTTCAGCTTCTTCCTTCGGGAGTATTTCATAACCGGCGGAATCAACAGCAGGATAGTATTTCGTAGGCAGGAATTCAACTATCTCATACTCCCCATACATCTTCTGCAATATATTCTCGCACTCTTTTTCCGATAACTTTTCTTTTTCATTCTCAATATTATTATTCCTTTTTTCCAAAATAAAGTATTGATGTGTCAATGTTGAATACATAATCAATGTGTTTCCATCTTTCAAGGTGTAAAAAAATTGCGTTCCATAAGGGCTGGTCAAATCCGGAACGCTTATAATTCCTTCCAACTGTCTGTAATATTTCTCCTCAATTGCCCATTTCATATCATAATTAGGAACTAAAGAAGAATCTAATATATCTGATGTGAACGTCTTCCAATCGATCTGAGGATTGTTAATCACATATTTTTCTATTATATAGTTTCCACCAAATCCCTTTCCTCTCGTGCCAAGCCTTCTCTCCGTATCGTAGGTAATCAATATTTCAGGGGTAATAACTATTTCCTTTCCCAGCATCATATCCGCCTCCTGCTCAGGCATGACATCATATTTTACCGAAGAGTAGTATTGCGTAGGACAAAATTCCACAATTTCATAACTGCCGTAGTATTCCGCCAGATCATCTGATTTCTTTTTCCAGTTTCGACTAATAATCAACCAAGAATTACTCCCATCCTGTTCATTTGAAACATACTGATATAGATACGCATCATCAGTGTATTCTATATAATATACTTTATTGGTGCTGGTATACATAAAACCCGTTTGAATTTCTTCCGTATAAGCATTCTCCTGAATTTCCAAAAAATTCATACCGGCTCGCGCATTCATAAATCCCATATCAATGTCCGGGTTTTCAACAATTAAACTGGTTGGCAATGAAGACTCACTTACAGGCAGCTCTGCTGGTCTGGAATACTGCACATAAACCCCCTCATCAATATCAATCACCGCACCTCCAAAATGACTGTTCAGGAACCCCTCCTGCCCTACTCTCCCTGCCTGCGCTCTTGCCAATTTCCCCTGGGGTAAATGAAAATACTTTTCATATTTATCTCGAACATTACCAGTTGCTTTCTTTTCCAGTAATACTAAAAAGTCATATTCCTTTTGTGCCGCATCCAGTTTTTTCAGTTCTTCATCCAGTTGCTCCTGTACTTCTGTTCGATATAACTCCATCTTCTCCATTAATTGATGGAAGTTCACACCCAAATCACAATTATGGTTTTCCGATATATATTTCCTCATACCTGTCAACCGATCGTTTTGATTCTTTGTCAGTAAAAAGATAGTCAGGCTTCCTGCTATACATGCCATACTGAACATAACCAACAGGAACATTCTTCTCCCAAACCAATTATTCTTTCTGTGTTTCGCTATTTTGCCCTTTATTCCGCTCAATATATAGTTTTGCTGCTTCATCATCCCCTCCCACTCCGATGTAGTAATAACAGAACTCTTCGTCTTCAATCAATAAATAACGAATCTCAGTCCCATTATCCCATTCTTGTTTTTCCACGCTTTCCGGTATGATCTCCTTAATTTCTGAAAAAGTCATTCCCAATTCTACATTTTCTAATCCCACCTGAGATAATTGGTTTTGAATATAAATGCCTGACGGTTTGTCTTGATCCTCCTCATAGATCAGGGATAGCCAGTCGCTTTCTACATAAGGCTCACCTTTTCTAATGTTAAAAAGCTTCTCTATATATGCCTTACCGTCATAATCTATATCCGCTTCCTCCAGGCATATCCTTGCATTGCATTTTCTTTCAAGTTCCCTATATGCTTCTTCTGTTTCCTCAAGCTTTGCTCGTTTTTCTTCTATCTCGTCCAAAAAGCCCTCGACATCGTAGGTGCGTTTAGACTCCGGTTGTTCTTTCAACTGCTCTAAAGCCTTCATTTCTCCTCTTTGCATCATAAATATGCATACAAAAACAAGGCTAAAAGCAATGCATCCAAAGTCAAACAATATAAGGCAAATTTTCAAAATCTTTCCAGTCTTTCCCATTTCAATTCTTATCGCTCTGTCACTTTTATTTTACCTCCCTGTCTGAACAGTCGCCTTTTCCCCTTCTACATATTCAATAAAACCGCCATCACTGTCTGAATAAAGAATAACGCTTATCATTGAAATCTCCGTTGTCTTGGTTTCCTCAAACAACTGTCTATATTCTTCTAATTTTTCATCCTCCCAAACATACTCTTTCGTCTTCGTCAATTCATTTACTCCCGAAGCGCCCCGCCATAGTTTTTCTTCCTCTTCCTTTGTAAAGTTCTTAAAAATATAGTATTCTTCTTTCCCTTCTGCCCCGCCTTCCCTTCGATCCAATTCCATAAGTATAACCTCTTCTGCTATTCTGTCTTCTTTCCATTTGATTTCTGTATAAATGTTTGCATTGTTATGTGAAGAATAATGATTTCCATGATACAATAAGAAAGTTCCCTCTTCTCCCCGATTGGCAATAATCTGCAGGTCTAATGGATGCCCTCCCACAAACTCCAGCACCTTTTCCCCATTCCAGTTATACACAAAATTGTAAGAAATCGGCGCACTAATGTTTACATAGAATTTGGATACGATAATTTCATCCCTGCCGTCCCCCGTAAAATCATAAGCGGTTATCATGATTGCCTCCTGCTCATGTGGAAATTCCCAATCTGTTGTAAGAAACCCCTGAAATTCTTCTTTATCTGCGGAGAGTATTTTCTGAATTAATTTCGTCTCTTCTTCCGTCCGTCCCTGAATGCCCATTTGATCAATGGATACGCTTGTCTGTTCCTCCGGATTTGCATTGCCACATCCGGAACACAATATGCTGCTTGTCCCCCTGATCTCCATAATGACCTGGTCATCCATGCAATATATACATCCCAGCGAACCCATTTCCTTCTTTTCCAAACCTTCAATGTACTGCTTGTACTCTTTAAACTTCCTTTTCTCTACATCCACATTCTTTTCATCACGGATCTTTACCATCTCTTCATACACATTCTCCCAGAGCTTTTCCCGGTCTTCTGTGGTAATATCCAGGATATCGTAGCCTATCTCTTCATTTTGCTCCTGCTCATACGCTCCTCTTGTCTCCCATTCGACGACTACTGACTCCTCCTCCCAGTTCTCCCACTTTCTGATTTTACTATACAGATTCATGTCGTTATCCGCTCCCCAGTGAAACTGCGTATAAAAGTAAAAAGAATCTGTTTCCTCTTCAACATATATCCTGTTTGTATCAAGACCATTGCCTCCCAAAACTCCAAACAATTTATTTCCACTCTGATCATATACGTCAATATATGTAACAACCGTATAAAAATTTAAATAGCTTTTTGACAGCACCACTTCCATTTCCCCATCATTCGTAAAGTCAAACAGGGAAATGTTAATCCATTTCATTTTCTGCGGATCATTGATTATAAAATCCATGATTATACTCTCGTTCTGCTTCACAACAGTATTGACCAATTCTACTTCTTTCTCTCTTTCCGCTCTTAACGTTTCTTCATATATGCTCACTCTATATGGGTTTGTACTGTTTTTCTGAATATCAGCTTTCGGTAAGGACAATGCCATAGCGCCAATGGCAGCTATCAAACATAAGATCTCTCGCATAATCTGCTCTCCAATATTTTCAATTTCAAATTTGCTCTGGAATATTTTAATTTTATTATAAGTGATACTTGCATCATTTTTGCATCATGCTTCACTGTCTAATTAAAATCATTCATATTTTTTATCATAATAAACAAAATAAGACGTTGCTTAATTGGCAGCGTCTCTATCATTTATAACTATTTCTAATTCATTATGAAAATATTGCAATGTCGAATATCTATATATACGTTCAAATTCCTTTTTATCATACTTTACTGTTGTACCCATTAAATAATTCACATAATTATCAATATATTCTTGAGCATCATTTTTTATATATTTAATATTATCTCGTGTCTCTATAAACTCATCCTTATCCACGATGACATCTGTTGACCCTATATATTCACTTTTTTGATTATTACTATTTTACTATAATCCAATCCAGAGTTGGTTCTTTTAGATCAAATGCTTTTCTTAAATTTAAAGGCATATTTATGATTAATGTGGCTCTATATGGAATACAAATAAAATAACCATAATGCGACTGCACTAATAAGCAATTATATGGTCTACCGTTCTTTCTTATAATTTCTTTATATGGCGGATCTGGATAATCAGAATAAAATTTATTTGTTAAGTTCAATATCTGATAGTCAAACGAATCTTCTTTTGAACGCATAATATCTCCTTAGTAAAAACGGGAGGGTCTTCGCCCTCCCACAATTTTCATCACTCGGTCACTTTTATTTTACCGTTGAGTCAGAACCGTCACTCAACTCATCGCTCTGTCACTTTTATTTTACCGTCCTGTCAGAACAGTCACAGGACTCATATTGTGATGAAGAAATCAATTAAAATTCCTTATTAATAATATACCCAAATCCAGAAAAACATGCAACAAACAAATTGTAAATTTTTTATATGTCATTGCTTTTTTCCCATTTTCTGCGTATAATAAAAGTACAGAAAATGTTGCCGCTTACTGATGGTGCGGGGTATAAATTATTCAGTGCGTCAAATGTTTCCGCTTACCGATGGTGCGGGATATAAATTATTCGGTGCGAACATTTATCCCCACCCTCCGTGGTGGGGATTTCTATTAAGGAGAAACATGAATATACAATCTGGATTTTTTTACCACATCAAAGATGCCTTTTTCGAGGAAGTGCAGGACAGTTCACTGATGGCAAACAAAGAGGGTGGGAATTACCGCCCTCATTACCTTGCTATTCAGGATTCCCAAAATCCCAGAATTTACTGGATGGTTCCTGTAAGTTCCAAGTTTGATAAATATCAGAACATTTACAGCCGACAGGTTGCCCGGTATAAAAAATGTACTAAGATTGTGCTGGGTAAATGCGGCGGCTGGGATGCCGCTTTTTTATACAGACATTGACCGTATCTATCATCTGATGGAGGAAAAATTAAAGTCAAGAAACTGACCAGTGCAACACCTATTCTGCCAGTTAAAATAAATCCAACTTGTGCGCCATGATGGAAATAGGAATTACTTGAGTCTTCACCCTCCCACAATTTTCATCACTCGGTCACTTTTATTAAATAATTATAATTATTTTGCAGATTTAGCCAATGCCTCAAATACCAACTTCTTTACAGGGATCACTATTTTATAAAATCAAATATATTTAAATAATTGCGAGATGCCAAAAAACTCACTTCACGATCAATCGGTGTTATAATATCCCATTTTTCAACAACTATAATGTCATGGCACTCATAATTTCCTTCTATTGATTGTATTAGTCTATTACAAATTTCTATATCTTCATCATAATAATCCTGTATATTTCCCTCCCCCCATACTAAGCGTTTTCCGTTCATTTTACCTTGAATTAAAAAAGTATTTTTAGCAAAATAGAAAAAACTACTTCCATTAATATGATCAATTGGTTCATTTCCTTCAAGATACACTAATTGTTTTGGGGTCCCTTTTTGATTATATACTGCCCATAATGGTCCATCTGTCTCTGCATACCAGCAAATATATGCATTACCCAAATTCAATTTTTCATTAGCTTCTTCCATCGTAATACCTCTTTTAATTGGAATCCTTTCAAGGAGTAAGCAAAAACCAATTAGTAAGCACAGATATTTCATTTTTTTCAATTATGCACCTCTCCTTCTCCCTCATCAATATATCTATAATTTGTTGTCCCATTTGTCATATATGTAACACCAATATAAATATCCGATAAATAAAATATATTCCGCTTCCATGGTTCCTTCTTCCCAGAGCATCTTTTCCAATTCTGCCCTCCAATATTTCCAATTTAACATTTGCTCTGGGATATTTTAATATTATTATAAAGGATACTTGCATCATTTTTGCATCATATTTATTCCTTACCTGAATTGTAATAGATGTATTATGCTAATTTTATAAGGGGGGGGGGAAATACGAAGCAAAAATGTTGTTTTAGATTTATAACATAAAATAAGTTATAAATTAAAAGGTGATTGTATGAAGGGCTATATTGAAAAATGTTTAAGAAGAACAATTACAATCGAATATAATACGAAGTTATACCATAAACACCCGCTAAAATATAAAGGGATTTATGATCTATACACGGTGCTTCAAGATGGAATTGAATGGCTTATTGCACACCCCAAGGGAAATGTGCGTCTGAATACGTTGCGTCATGATTGGAGGTACTTCCTGCGATATTTTGTTTGCAAGTAATGGAATCTTCCGTCCATTCCCCCCAGATTGACAGCCTGCTGAGAATACTGACTCCTCTGGGCTATACTTTGCAGATTGTACCAATAGCAAAAAAACAATGACTCAAATGCCACTGCTGATTCAAAAATGCAGTGGCATTTTAACTTAAGGAAAATTCAAAATTTGCCATTTTCTAAAGCACTACAATTTACTTATTTTTCATCTGAAACACCCTGATTTTATTCTCTAAATCCTCCCGTGTCTTTAAAATCTCGTCAATATTCAACCTTTGATTTCCATTTTCAATTTCTTTTTTCCTGATATTCAATCCTTTATTCAGATTTATTAGTGCGATCTTATAGAAAATAAACTTTTGTCTTTCCTTATTTGTTTGCTCAGCCATTTGAATATAGCTGTCACACAAACCTTTATATGTAACTGCCAGGTCTCCCGGATTGATACTATCTGAAAGCTGTATTCTAATCTGTTCTGCCTTTCTATAATACAAAACAGCAGAATTATACTTCTTCAAGCTATAATATATCACAGCCATATTATTATACGCTGATGCCAAATTAGGGTGTAAAGTACCTTTGAAAATGTGTTCAAACATCCTGATTGATTCTTTCTCATATGCAGCCGCCATAATTAAAAGCCTGCCCTTTTTCTTTTCTTCTTCATTTTTAAGTTCAGCCCACATTCCCTGGTACAATAGTGCCAGATTTCCCGTTGTTTCTGCAATATGCTTATAGTTTTTTGACTTTATTCTCAATTTATACGCACTTGTATAATCAGCCTCAGCTTCTTTATCTTGAAACAAGTAATAATCAATAAATCCCCGATGGTTGTATGCGGAAGCCAAAAGTTCCTCTGAATTCTTTTGCTCCTCTTCAATTTCAATTGTGTAATCTACATATTTTTTAGCCGGTGCAAATTCCCCAAATTGACCATAAAGCATGGAAATATTATATGCTGCCTGCGAAATAACCTGATTTTTCATCCCGTCTAAGAAATCTAATATTGCTTCTGCAAAAGAAATATATAATTTGGATTTTTCCAAATCGGGATTTTCATTATACGCAATTTCATTTCCAATACCATCTAAAAGCCTTAAAGTCGATTCCTTTGATATATCCAGACTTCTCTTTACCACTTCTTTTATGACTGGATGCATATAATATCCATTTTCGCTGCGCTCAATCCATGCATGTTTTATTAAATAATTAAAATTATAATTATTTTGCAGATTTAGCCAGCGTCTCAAATCATACGGAATCCACTGAACAGGGAGAATTGCCATACAATATAATATTTCCTTTTGAATGTCACTCAGTCTTTTAAAATTAAAAGTTCTGCACAAATGACCAATCAACGTATCGTCTTTATTCTCTACAGAAGCAATCCCCTCCAAATCAAATCCGTCTTGAATTAACTTGGTTTCCAGTTCTTCAAGCGAATATCCCTCTGCTTCGCCTATCTTTCCCAATATTTCTATAACCAATGTATGTCTGCCGGATCGCATAATAATATTATGAATCCGTTTTTTATCATATTCACGTTTATAATATTTATAAAATAATTCTATACATTGTTCTTCGTCCAGATAATCAATAGGAACTGTTTCATAGTGAGCATACTTTTCTATACGTGAGGTACATATGATATTGCACCTTGCATTTGCTAAATGAGTTAAATATTTTTCCTCATCCTCCGTTACATTTAAGTTATCAATAAAAATAATTGCATCTTCATCTATATCCTGTTCCAGAAATTGCGTAAATCTTTTATCCCAGTCAGCTCCATCTTTCGGATATAGCATTTGTTTTTTCATATCATCCAATAAATCTTTATCATTATAAACAACCCAGGCTAAAGGACGTTTCACAATATCCTGATTCAGTTCATGAAAAATCTTTCTGCATACGGTAGACTTGCCAATTCCGCCAATCCCATTTACCAGAACCAATTTCTTAGAATCTTTAAGCTTTTTTATTATAATTTCGCTCTCTTTTCTGCTCAAATACTCTTCTGGCGGCAGCGGCGGTTTAGCCGTCAATATTCTTGGATAAACACACTCTCTATTTCTGCTTTTGCTATCATTGAGCAAAATATAATCTCTTAAAAGCGTTAATTCTTCTTCTGATATTGTTCTGTTTAACAAATCCAGCCATTCATTTAATAATTTATCGTTAAATTCCAGATAAACAGTTGTTTTTAATATATGTATAAGCATTTCATCAGAAAGAAACTTGCCTTGTTGAAATATATTTGTAAAAAACTGTTCCTCTTTATCAATATTATATTCAAATCCATACTTTTGACTAAACCGCATCAACGCTTTATTCACACAATAAATAAACTGCTCTTCAATACTTTTTCCTTTTGAAGTAAAAGCAGAAATACACATATCTAAAAATTTCTCAACAGCATATCCCTTAACGCTTTCTCCAAACAATCCTATTAATGATGTCACAGTCAATAGCATATTGCATCTCTCCCAATTTTCAAGCCACCAGTGTCAGTTTACAATTATTCATCCAGCATTAGTTTTCCCGCCTTTGCTTTTGCCTTTAATCGTGCAAGCTGTTCTTTTTCAATCTGTTGAATGCTTTTTTCTGGTGTGGGTAAATCTTCTGGCATTGTACCGCCTATTTTTTCGATAGCTCCCCGCACTTCTTTTCCAACCTTATAATGAGTGGCTGTCGCCGCCCTTGCACCAGTAATCTCATCTTTCCGTAATTTTTCTTCCGTCTGTGATATTCTGAACAAATTAGCAATAAGCTCCGTACTTCCCATGTAATCGAGAATTTTTTGTTCTATTTCCAAGCCTTTTCTCTTGTGTATATCATCAACATCCAAGCCACCGTATAAGCCCATATATCCAGCATTTTGGAAAATCGCAAATTCTTCATTTGTAATGACCCCTGCGTCATATGCCGTTTCTGCAAGGAGCTGATTCCACTGTTTAATATCTCCACGTACCACTAAACGTCTTCTATCTTCGTCCAGTTCACTAAAATGATCCGCCACTTCCTGCCGATATGTTTGAATAGCAAAATATGTCTGTCCCAAAGCAATCACTTCTTTACGGGGATCACCATTTTGTACAATCAAATAGCACGCATATCGAGTAAGTTCATAATCCTTAACCGGTTTACTTGTTGCACCAGCACTTACGATTTTCCTGACCTCAGGAAAATCGTCTGTAATAATATGACCGCTGTTTTCACAGGCAATCATAGCACGTTTGATTACTTTATAAAAATTTTCCCATTTATTATATTCCAACACAGGAGCCAGTTCTCTGGCTGACCAATATTTACTCCCATCATTTCTTATATGTTTTATATCTTCAAATCTTTTATATTCTTTATCTTTCAACTGACTCATGTTACCTCCAACAAACATTAATACATTTTATAGAATGAGATATTCTAAAGAGTTTCATAAAAGCTCCGCACATAATTTAGTAAAATATACCATAATAAGATTTAAACTACAATAAAACAACATAAATCGCTTTCTTTATTTTTCATATTTAAATTAATTAAATACACCCCTATAAATAACCCTTGTAACTCTTCCTGCCTATTTTAAATTAGACAATTTTACCTCCGTCATCGTAACCCCTTTCACTCCTCTCCGCAACAAGCTCTCCACAAAGTCAAGTCTCCCAACCAAACATTTCCTGTCATACCCCTTTATCCTGAAAAGTGGAAATGAACGGATCTTCTCCTCCTCCAACACCAGCTCCGTTACCCTGTTTCCCATGTTACCGAAACGGCATTGATCCGAAAAGCATTCTACCTCCTCTATCACAGGCAGAAAATAGGTGGCGTTGATCCCGCTTTTCTGATCCCACAGCTTGACCCCCTTGTAGAGAAGATCCGGCTGGTACATTAGCGCCGTTTCCATAAAGCATTTCGACAGCAGGACGCAGGGCATTAAAAGCAGATCCGGTAAAAAAGGCTCCCAGGGAAGCTGCATTTCTATCAGGTTCCACATGGGTAATTTGTGAAAACTCTCACTGGTAAGGAGCCTGATGTCGATTGCCCGGTTCCTGTTGACGCCGTATGGTATTCTATTGCCCTCCTCCACTTCAATGAGAAAAAATTTCATTGCCGTTCTCCTTTATGCATACAACCGATGCCCTGTCCATAAATTCTCCGTAGATGATCCTGAAATCATCGGCAACGCGGACATCGCTTTCAATTACTTCTTTCATGATCAGCCCCGCCATACTTTCTATCATGCGGTAAAGAAAAGATTCGTAGTAGCCAATATACTGCTCCTTTGCCAGAAATATCTCATTGGCTTGCGCCCTCACAAACTTTTTTTCAACCTGCTGACACAAACAAGCAGACGGCATCTTCCCGATATCTTTCCTGCAAAAAAGAGGGGCGATAATAAGCCGCCGTTTCCTGCATATCCAGATAAAAGCTGTCGTCAAGGGTTTCTACCCGAATCTCCAGGTTTTCCTGAAACATGCTGCTTCTTAAAAAGCTAAATACAAGATACCCGATGTCAGCCTTTTGCCCCTACTTTTGCATAAAAATAGTATGTTCCAGTACCTCATCTACTGTGCGCTTAAGTTCCTGCCAAATCTGATCTCCCTGCTGTTCTATCTCACGCTGAAAAACCTGACATGAATGATGAAAATATTCCTCCATGCAGCTTTGGAGGTACTCTATAATTTCCCTGCTGCGGTCGGTTATCTCTATTACTCCTGGTTTGAATCGCATATACTTCACATTAATTCTGTTTCTCTGTTTTTGGCAGTTTCATCATTTCCTGTTTTAGTCACTTGCCCAGATCAGCTTTGACCTGGCTGATATATAATTCCTCTGTTTCATTCTGTACATAAAATGCAGTTATTTTTTCGTCATGGTATATCAATCTCTTTAAGTAATATCCCTGCTCCAGCCACTTCTTATCTATCATCGGATATGTAGCCTGCAAATTACCTTCATAATCATAAAATGAAACCGTATCCGCCAGGTAAAATGAAAGATATTCCGCTTCCATGGTTCCTTCTTCCCAAGGCATCTTTTCCAATTCTGCCCTATTGCCATCCAGATAACCATTCTCCATAAATATGCAGTTATCTGATAATTCATCATCCAGCTTTACCATTTCTCCGCTATCCGTTATCACTACTGTTTCATAAAAAGAAAAATTTTCTTTCGGATCAAAAAACTCTCCAAAAATAATCAGACCATATTGATTAAAATCCAATACATATATATATTCCCATTGATTTTCATCCGTTTTCCATACCAAAGATTTCTGCCATATACCATTTTCATCCTTTTTTAACTGCCAGCACTCTCGCTTTTTTGGCATACAGGAACAACTATATGTAATGATTCCGTCCTCTCTAATTCTAATATCTTCAGGATATTTCCCCTTATCCCATTGATATATCAATTCAATTTCTTTTGTCGTAAGATCCATCTGTCTAAGCCTATCCTTCCCCTCCTCTCTATTATACTCATCAAACAAAAGATTCCCGTCGTATATACACCAATTAAATATTTCATATCCTGGTTCACATGCATAAGTGTACTTATATGCTGTTCTCATATCATAAATTAGAAAAGACTCCGGATCACTTACCTCTACAATAATAAAATTTTTATATTGCTTGTACCTTAAATATTCAACCCCCAATAAATCAGATAAATTTTCTTTCTGTTTTACGAAACTCCCCGCTTGTTTTTTGTACAATATGCCGCCTAATATTAAAAGATTATCATAATATACATAGTCATTTCCAAATCGGATATCCGAAATGTTTCGATACCCTAATTCTGGGATTTCTTCAAGTTCTATTTCTGCCTCATATGAAATGCTTCTTTGAACAGATTTATTTGGGCTTATATCTGTAATATTCTGATTGAATTCCTGCCAATAGTTCCAACTAGCCCTTATTATGAAAAATGCTGCCAATAATGCCTTTGTTCCCATCTTGATATTATACATATATTTTTTCCTCAACTTATATTATCAAATGCAGAAAAACCGCTTGAGTAAGTCAGGCGTTTCCTTTTTTCATCAATACAGTCAAAATGAAATGGCGCCGTTCTGTTTAGCTGAAATCTTTCTCTGGAAGGTTCCCACAAATAAACAATGCATTCGTGATATAGCTCTATTCCAACATTATAGCCAAGAAAAATAATGTCTTTATATCCATCAAAGTTAATGTCTTCCAATCGCAGCCTTTGCCAATCACCATTAATAAACCGTGATGATCTTAGCAGCATTTCTTGTGGAATCTCCAGTATTTCTACGTTTTCACTTTTTTTATTAAGAACATTAAGAACAACATACGGAGTATCTTCTGGAAAACGATTGCAAAATTCTTTACTTATATAACTGAACTCTTCATCATTCACTCTGTAAAAAGCCATAAAAAACTGTTCCTCAATTACGGTACTGAAATCTTTTTCATCATCCCACAAAATTACAATGCTCTTACAGGAACTATTATTAAAAATATCTTCAAACACGCCTGTAACCTTCATTTCAGCATCCATCCATATTGTCAGATCTTCCAGTGCTGTAAAATTATCTACTTTAAGTTCTTCAATTTGAAACACATGATCTAACCACAAACTAATCAGCTGATCATTCTCATATTTTGCCTCATCTTTCACAGAAATAATTCCACCATTACTAACTTCAAGAAACAGAAAATTTCCTTCTACTAAAATTTCATCCAAATAAATAATTATGTTTTTTCCCTGCATATCCAAATTCAATGATGTATACTCTTTGTAGTCCTTTAGAAAAAACAAGAATTCCTCATATGTTTCCTGACTGTCAATTTTTACTTCTATGCCTATATTGCTTGTTACTTCAATTTCCGGTTTTTTTCTTTATCCGCAACCGCTGACCATTCCGGTTCCTCTTTGATAATAGGACTTTCATAATTTATGGAACACTCTTCGCACCCAGATAATGACATTATTACAGCTACTATTACAAATATAACCATTAAATATTTAAATATATTTTCTCTTCCTTTCATACAAGCTCCATCACCCAGCAGTATAAAAATCAAATTCCGGAAAATATTCTTTTCCTATATCTGCATAATAAACACCCTTATCATATAGTTTTTTCTCCACAATCTTGCCGTTTTCTTCATAAACAGCATAGTCTGCATCATCTTCCTCATGGTAGATTAAATCCAGTTTTTTCGTCATAATATTTTCTTCATAGTACTGCCATATTACATGTGGTTCTGTTTGAAAAAAACGAACCTCAAGATGCTTTTCGATAAATTCGTTATTATTATACTCATAAATATAATAATCATCGTCAAAAGCTGAACCACTACATAAATAAGTTATGCGTCTCCTTTTTTCGTCTACATGCTCAAAGTTAAATGGAGCCGTTCCATTAAACTGAAACCGTTCTTCTATTGGGTTCCATAAGAATGCATAACATCTAAGATATGCGCTCCACATAATATCTTGTTCACAAAAAACAATATCTTCATACCCATCAAAATTTATGTCCTTCAAAACAATTCGTTGCTCTTCCGTCCGGGTGATCTCCAGAGGCTTTTCCTGTGGAATACTTAGAATATCAAAATATCTTTCTCCCTGAGTTTCCCTGTCTTTTACTATAATGTATGCCCTATAGCTTTCTGGTTCACTCTGCTCACAAACCACATAACTGGCATAACTGTAATCGCCTGCATTAAGCATACTAAACCCTTTCATACTGTTTGCTTTTTGATAATCCCAAAAAATAATTACATCTGTACAATCCATATTTCCTTGCAGGTCTTTTAAGGGAAAATTTTCATCACATCGATTATTAATATTGACAAACACTCTCTCCACAGCAGGGAAATTTTTGAATACCTTTTCATCAATTGAAATTACATCTAATAAATTCACTTCTCTCAGCGTGCTATTTTGCCTAAATTCCTCTGCATCTTTTAATAATATTCTGCCACCATTTTCTATCGTTACATATTCAAAATTTCCCAGCTTTAAGAGCTCATCCAAATAAATAACTGTATCCGCCCCCAATAACCTTAACCTCAGCATCGTATAAGATGTATAGCTATCTAACCGGTCAATAAATTCTTTATACGCATGTTCATTTTGAATTTGGGCTACGACACAAAATTCTCCTGAGGCTTCCACTTGCAGCCCATTGAGGGTATTTTCAGTACCGCCGCTATTACTTACAGCACTTTCCTGCTGTTCAACATTACTCTGCACTGTCACATCACTATCAATTTTCTTTTTGCAAGATATTAAATTCATTGCACACAGGCAAAATATAAGTACTAGAAATACTCTTTGTTTCATATTAACATTATACATGGAATTTCTTATCCTAATTCCCTTCACTAATTTATTTCATGGATTATAAATCAAACTTATCAGGTAATATTATAAATGATGCTTGCATCATTTTTGCATCATCTTTATTGCCTGAATATAATACCTTTTATTTGCGTCTTATATTTAATGGAGGGTAATGGTATCTTAAATGCTATTGAACTAGAAAAAGACCTGATCCGTACAATGATTCAGACCAGGGAAGAAAAAGGAGTTATTCCGTCCCAGTTAACTTAAGAGAGATTGCGTGAATATTTTACCAATATTGCTTCTTTCTATACAAAAATGACCGTATCATACAACGCAATACTGTCATTCCTTAATTCATTTTGAAGTAATACTTAACCCTTATTTTGTTAAAGTCTGCCTTAAGAGGTTTTATCAATTTGTACCTTTGGATAAAATATATATTATTCCGTCTTTACCTCCGTCATCGTAACCCCTTTCACCCCTCTCATCAGCAGGCTCTCCACAAAGTCAAGTCTCCCAACCAAACATTTCCTGTCATACCCCTTTATCCTGAAAAGTGGAAATGAACGGATCTTCTCCTCCTCCAACACCAGCTCCGTTACCCTGTTTCCCATGTTACCGAAACGGCATTGATCCGAAAAGCATTCTACCTCCTCTATCACAGGCAGAAAATAGGTGGCGTTGATCCCGCTTTTCTGATCCCACAGCTTGACCCCCTTGTAGAGAAGATCCGGCTGGTACATTAGCGCCGTTTCCATAAAGCATTTCGACAGCAGGACGCAGGGCATTAAAAGCAGATCCGGTAAAAAAGGCTCCCAGGGAAGCTGCATTTCTATCAGGTTCCACATGGGTAATTTGTGAAAACTCTCACTGGTAAGGAGCCTGATGTCGATTGCCCGGTTCCTGTTGACGCCGTATGGTATTCTATTGCCCTCCTCCACTTCAATGAGAAAAAATTTCATTGCCGTTCTCCTTTATGCATACAACCGATGCCCTGTCCATAAATTCTCCGTAGATGATCCTGAAATCATCGGCGACGCGGACATCGCTTTCGATTACTTCTTTCATGATCAGCCCCGCCATACTTTCTATCATCCGGTAAAGAAAGGATTCGTAATAGCCAATATACTGCTCCTTTGCCAGGAATATCTCATTGGCTTGCGCCCTCACAAACTTTTTTTCAACCTGCTGACACAAGCAGGCGGCATCTTCCCGATATCTTTCCTGCAAAAAAGAGGGGCAATAATAAGCCGCCGTTTCCTGCATATCCAGATAAAAACTGTCGTCAAGGGTTTCTACCCGAATCTCCGGATTTTCCTGAAACATGCTGCTCCTTAAAAAGCTGAATACGAGATACCCGATGTCAGCCTTTTGCCCCTGCTTTTGCATAAAAACAGTATGTTCCAGTACCTCATCTACTGTAAGCTTAAGCTCCTGCCAAATCTGATCTCCCTGCTGTTCTATCTCACGCTGAAAAACCTGACATGAATGATGAAAATATTCCTCCATGCAGCTTTGGAGGTACTCTATAATTTCCCTGCTGCGGTCGGTTATCTCTATTACTCCTGGTTTGAATCGCATATTCTTTCTCCCATCGTAACCTCAGCAAACCATGTATCGCTGTCGTACTCTACCGTAAGTATCATATCATCAACATCATTTTCGATCAGCATGGTATACTTGTATGTTCCTTCACTTATACCCTCCTCTTTGCCAGTCAGCTTTACCCTGTACCTTACATCTGTACCACCATAAACCCGGATATATTTGTCAATGACCTGGTCTGCTATATAATATTCCAAAATGCCGCAGACCTTGCCTCTTCCATCCGGCTGCTGTCCATCCGGGTCTACATTTCGAAAATCATAATTTTCCTTTTTCATTTCAGGATCTATTAACATCCAAAAATAATCTTCCTGTTGCTTGGGATTCGTGTACACGTCGTCCCTATATCTATATGCATGCAGAAGATATGTGAGGTATTCCTGTGTGTGCGGCACCTCATCCTCCATCCCATCTATTGAAACAATGATGATACTACAATAATAAGTATTATACGTTACCGTCAAAGTTATATCTTCATTAAACACTTCAACAACACATGTGTGGGGAAATGCTTTATCTGTTGTCTGCAGCTTTTCTTCGAGTACATTTCTAATATGATATTTTGTATCTTCTCCCCCATACTCACGGATATATTTGTCTAATGCAGCATCCGCCATATGTGCGTCTACCACATGTTTCAACCTCACATCACCATACTCATCTGATATATTATCCTTATTTATATTCCTGAATTCGTTTACGTCCATCACGCTGTATCCATCTGCATACATCACAAAACTGCATGGTAGCGATATCTGATACTGCAAGGCGGCAAGAAAATATTCATTTGCTGACTCTGTTCCTATTCCTGCTACTTCTTCCAGAAGCGACTGATCTAGTTGTGGGATTTCTACCTTTCTTTCAGGATCTGATTTTTCGCCCTCATTTCTTTTCAGTTCCATATGCTCTTCTGTAACATATGCTTTCTCCTCACCTGTCTGTCCTTCCTTGCATGCTGATAATACAATTACACTGACGAACAGGATTATAACTATCTTTTTCCTAATATGATTCGTCATCTTTTTCTACTGCCCTTTCGTCTTTATATATGATGATTCCTCCGTCTTTTGAAAATTTACTTAACCCTGCTGATTTATTTTTATCTCCAGATCCCTGATAAACATACCACTCTACAATATTCCCTGGAGGGCTGCCTACTTCCTCTTTATTTGCAAATGTTACATTTGTCTGGTAAAGCCCATCTGGCGCTGAGTGCTCTTTGCTGTCCACTATGACCGCTGGAATATAGTATGTTTTCCCCTCGAACTCTATTGTCACATCAACGCATGCCGCATATATCATTTCATCAGCTTTTATTCCTCCTTCTGAGTTTAAAGTAAAATTAGGGTTTTGAAGAGTTGGTCCAAGTGCAATCGTATGTCTCATAATACCATTATGCGGAAGAACTCCATACCTCGGAGAAAAATCTTCCGCTCCTTCATATTTTGTACCAGCTTCCGTATTAAGCCCCGCACTGCCCCCATATCCTTGAAGTGCTCCTGTCAAATATTCGCTACTACCACTATAAATATCTGAAAACTTGTGTTCTTCCCCTATGCTATCCACAGTCGGACCATCATAGAGCATATAGTACCCTTCTTCCGGATTCTGGGTAATCGAGTTGCACCCATATGCAAGATATCCTACAAACCGACTTGCCATTATCTGCCCTGATGATACAGGGGTAATTAGTCCTCCATGCTTACAAAATAGCATTGATGTCATGGTAATACATTGTGTATCTTCCATAATTAAGTCTAAGTCTTCCATAATATGTATTGTTGCATCTCTTGTCTTATAAAATTGCCCTGTTAATGGAAGATTATCCCATTCTCGATTTAGTTTCATCAGATGCTTGCATACGCCTTCCGTTTTACAGCTTGGATCATTTTTTATTTTCAAATATTCTGCTTCCCGATCTATTCCTTTTTTGCAGTGACATTTAAATGGAAAAATATTCTCGCCTTGTTTTGCATCTAAAACTGTTGCATACGGTGTATCATTTACCAACATAAGATCATCCGTTACAATTAATTCTATATTTTTTCTTCTTTCACCATCTTCGTTTTCATCCAATACTAATTCTATTTCCGAACCACCCGGCAATGGAAACGGCTCCAGCGAAGCCTGATCACACTGCAAAATTGCTCCATTCATAAGGTACTGTTTATATTCTTCATTTGTTGCATAATCATTCATTATGCTCTCTATCTCTTCCTCGCTGACTTCATCTTTCCGCAGAATCCTTTTCGTTTCACTTTCTTTCGCCTCTTCCTGCTTTCGTTCCACTTCCTGCACAAGTGACACCGCCTCAGCTATATCATTTGATGCCTGTGCCAATGTTTCCCCCACGCTCTGACCATCATAGTCACCTTCCAGATATTTCCCTATTTTATTTTCACTCATAACGCTCCTCTTCCTCTACGTCACGTCCCAATCTACTGTATCCTGAACTCCCCTCCCGTAAACGAGATATCCCCGCTCAGCGTCATAGTCGTTCCGCCCTGTTTCACCTGAACCTTATCCTCCGCCGCGATCAACAGCGCCGCCGAGCTGCTTGCCACCGTCAGGTTTTCCTCCGCCTGTATCACAATATCCTTATCGCTGGTGATGGTGATGCCTTCGTTGTCGTTCATTTCCAGCATCATACCCTGATGATTGGTCATCAGTATGGAATCCGGCGTAAAGAGAATTTCCTTTCCATACTTCGTCTTCAGAGACTTATAATCCGGATTTTGCCTTGCGCTATCTGTCTCCCTGTGTACCGCGCTGATGATAAAGCTGTCCTCCTCCTTTTCCGGCACATACAGGCGGACGCTGTCCCCAACTTCCGGCATACAATACCAGCCGGTGCCGTCAGGGGAAGAATACACGGTAGAATACAGAAACCATTTCTTTCCATCCGCCCCTTTCCACTCGTCTCCCTGTATTTCCACCTGCACCTTGTCCTTGGTCACAGAGGAAACCACGCCGTCAAAGGAACAGCCTGTTGCTTCCTTATGGAGCAGGGGCAGAACCTTCAAGCCCTCTTTGGTTCTCAGGGTATACTCATGACAGCACTCCGCCCCCTGATAGGTGGTGAGTATCTTATAGATAAAGTAATTTTTTCCCTGATATTCTATGAAATCGCCTGTCTGGAATATTTCTCTGTCCGTGAGCACAAGCTCCAGCAGATCCACGGACTGCAGCGCGGGCATTCCGTTGCGGGATTTCTCCATATATTCTCCGGTATCCAGCCTCATCCGGATTCTTCCGGTTTCCGCCTGACGTTTCCTGCCTTTGGGCAGACCTATGGTATATCTGCATTCCTTCCCCAGCGCTATAGGCGTCAAACAATGCCCGCATCTTGCGGCGAGGCGTTTCAAAAACCCCCAGTCGGTTTCCTGATATTGCACCAGGACGCCCATGGTCTGATCCTGTCCGCCTTCCAGCGGAACCGCCGTGCCTGCCGGATAGGTTTCCGTTATCTTCTGATGAAGGGAGGCGCACAAAGCCTCCTCATTTTGGAAAACTCTGAAATGAGGTTTCAGATCCATTAAAATGGTACCGCTTTTTATTTCCAGCTCCATGATCGTTTCATAGCCATCCTGCGTAAAGGAAAAGTCCGTAACGATTCCATGGAATAAAACCGTATAGACTGCCTCTTTCTCCTCCTTGTCCACAGCAAGAAGACGCACCCATGTTTCGCTGATCAGGGTTTCCATGTACCGCTCTTTCAGCTCGTCCTTAATCCGCACTGCGATTTTCGCCGTTCCATGGTTTCCTGCCTCCTGCAAGATCCTGAACTCCCGAATTGCAATAAAATCAAAAGGTTCCATTTTAATCTGATAGTCTCTCATGGTTTTTCTCCTCTACTTCTAAGGTGGTAAGCAATTTTAATATTACCGGTTTCCAAATATCATATCTCTGAAAGCTACAATGAAAATTTCCCATCGCCACATCCTCCCCTGCATCGAACAGGAAAATAAGGCTGTAAAGAGCGCCGTTCAAACAGAAGGTTTTCAGATCCATCCAGAGAATCTTCCGCTCCCCTGCCTGCACCTCGCCCCTGTCGTAAAAGACAGCCTGCTTCCATATTTTGGACATATTTCCGCGGATGTCCTCCAGCATGGCGGCAGTTCCTGCCTTTCCCTCCCTTTCCTCCCGGGGAAGCAGACTGAAAGTGAGGGCTCCGTCTCCATTTCTCTCCGCCTTGATGATCTGGGGTCTGTTTCCGTTTCTGTATCTTGCGGCGGCATCTATCTCATCCATATCCGTGAAGGTATCAGGCAGTAAAAGGGAGCATTTTCCTCCAAATAACCATTCCCGGTGAACAGCCCTTTCCCTTCCGCCCATCCGGATACCCTCTCCTATGGACTGGCTTTCCCACTGAATCTGTGCGCATTTCTGCCGTAATGCCAAAATCACTTTATCGCCGTATTCCTCTTCCCGCATAGCTTTTTACCGTTTCCTCCTGATTTTCCTGACAGATGGAAATACTTTTGATCAGCTTCCGTCCCTTTTCTTTTTCCTCTTTTGCATTCTGCGCCGGGAAATGGTAGCTTCCCAGCATCATCTTCCCGGACAGGGACATGAGGAACAGGATATGAACGCAATCCTCCTCAAGCCCTCCTGTGATAAAAGAAAACCATCCGGCTGCGCCTCCCGCCGTTCTCAGCACCGCCGCCTGCTGTCGGATGCTTTCCGGATAAAGATGCCCTGTCATCCGCTGAATCTCCCTGACTGCGCTGTGTACCTGTTTCTCTCCCAGGGACGTTTCCAGCAGGGAAAAAGTCAGAATCCTTTTCCCCTCGCTGTCCATATAGATTTCTTCCGGTCTTCGGTCATAAGGGAACTTCTTTTTTACCGTCTGCTCTGACGGAATTGCAAGCTCCCCGGGAATACAGACCTTTATCCGTTCCTCAAAACAGAGAATGGTTTCCCAATCCATTTCTTCTTTATTTTCCCTCATGAGCTTTTCCTTCCCAGGTTCCCCTGGAAAAATCCACGGGAACGCTTTTTCCGTAAGGCTGCTCCTCCGGTCTGCCCTGAAGAAGAATTTCCTCCATCTTTTTCGCGGCATATCCTTTCACATCAATGGCGTTTAACCGATTGACCTTGTCGATTGCCGGATTTTTGCCAATGCCTCCGATTTTCACACTTTCGCTCATATGTAAGGCTCCTCCTGTCTATCATTTTGGAATCACCACAGGCATACTTCCCGCGATCTGCTCCATCCCGCCGTCCCCTTCTCCAGGGGCTGGAATGCTGGCGAGAACTGCCGCTATTGTGCCGCCGTCCAGTTCATATCTTTCTTCCAGAGCTGCCGGGGCGGTTCTTCTTTTCTTTTCAACCACAGGCTCCGATGCAGCGAAATTTCCCTTTTTTCCTATGGCGTCAAAGGCATTGCAGAGGTTTATCACGGTGGGGGAAAGCATGTCCTTCCTCACCAGGGTTGCTTCCTTGGGGGTCTGCAAGGTCACCTGCCGTCCTCTCAGTTCCACCTGTCCCTCCGCCAGCACTGATATTTGATGGGTCGTCCGCACCTGCACCTGCCGCTGATCCTCCATTGCCACCTGGGCGTTATTCTCTGTCCTGTTTAAAAGCCCCATCTCAGCGGGCTTCAGATACATGTGCTTATCCTGATTCGTGGTGTAATAACGGTTTCGGGGGTCCGCCGTCTCCCCGCATATCTCCCCGTTTTCCCGAATATTGTAAACTGCCGCTCCGGAATCCTCAGACGCCTCTCCGAAATAAAGCGCCGCCCTTGTGCCCGGCTCCGGCATGGCGTAAAAAAGATTGCCCGTAACAGGCTTCCATGGAAATTCATACGCCCCTTCCACAGACTGCTCTCTGTCGATTTCAAGATGCAGCTTTACAAGCTCCTGACGGGTTTTCAGAATCCTTCCCGTCAGCGCCGCGCCTTTTAAGGTATCCGCCGGTATTTTCTCCTGAATAAAGTTCTGAAAAGGAAATGCCCTGCAGGTACAGCTTAAGGCGCTGTTGGCAAAGGAAATCTCCGCTTCCGCCACATAAAGCTCCCTGCCTGCAGATACCAGCACATCGCCCACCCGCATAAACGCCGTGCCTGTAAACTCCCATCCTATCCGGCGCGCCTCCGTCAGCATCCCCGTGCCCTGCTCCCGCCTTGGGGGAATATCCGTGAAAATGTGCCGTCTGCCTTTTCTGACCCCTGTATGGAGCATAATCCCCTCCCCGAAATCCACAGCCGTCACGCCTGCGCCCAAATGGCTAAGCAGCCGTTTCAAAAATCGGTAGTCCGTTTCCCGATATTGAATCAGGGGATAAGCAAGCTGCCTGTCCGGTATCGTCCATACCAGCGTCCCCTGATAATCCCCCAGCACCTCTTCCGCCACCTGCCTGTAAGTGCGGGAGATATCCTGGAAAGAACGGGATCTTCTCTCTATGTCCATTCTCCATGTATTGGAAACCGCCCACAGCCGCAGAACTGCATAGCCGCCCTCTCTGGTCAGCTCTGTTTTGCGGATAATGCCGGAAAACAGGATCTCCTCTCTTCCGCTCTCCTCCTGATTTACGATTTCCACCCCTTCTCTGGACAGATCTCCGGGCGCCATCTGCGCCTCGTCCGCTTTCACGGTACAGAGAACCTCCGCTTGGGTGTGCTCACCCCACCTTGCCCGAATATGGCACTGTTGAAGGGTTATAACGGGAAATCTGCATTTTACCCGCAGATTTCCCAAGGTGATTTGATCTGACATACGGTAACCTCCTTCCCCTTTTAGTCAAAAATGATCATCCTGCGTTCCCGCTCTCCATCCCTGTCATAGAGCCGTCCTCCGCCGTTCCTGATCTCTTCCAGAATCTTTTCCAATTCCCTGAAAATTTCTTTTCCTGCTTCCCCCTCGTCTGTTCTTCTCCAGCCCGTCTTTCTGAAAATGTAATCCGTCAGAATTCTCTCCGGCGCCGCCTCTTTGCTCTGCAGCAGCAGATAAGCAAAGTGCACATCCTCCTCCGTTGCCCTGCCGCATTCCAGCACTTTTTGGGCAAAGAAATCCGTCGCCTCCTTGGACAGCGTCCTTCCTCCTAAGCCCGCCCAATCGGCGTCCGCCAGATTGACCGTGTCGAACTCCGTCTGAATATCATAAAAGTCCTTATACTCCCGCCGAAGGCTTGCCCCTTCCTTCAGCTTAAAGCGGCACAGCTCCAGCTCCCCCGGCATCCGCTCCAGCCTTTCATCCAGAGCAAACTCCGTCACATATCTGGTATAATCAGGCAGCGTTTCCTGGGACTTCACCCTGAATTTCAGGCTTACAAATATTTCCGTAGGCGCATAGGAAACCTGCTCCTCCTGGGTAAGTAAAAAGATAAAATCCTGGCATTTGACGATTCCTTTTCCCACCGTCAGATTCTGCCCCTGCACCCGGATTCTGCATCCGCTGATAATCCCATCCGGATAATTTTGATATTGCAGCTGCAATGCCGAATAAGAATAATCCCGAAGCGCCCAAAGCAATTCCTTTTTCATGATTCTTCCGCGTTCAAATGCGGGATATATATGTTCCATAGTCCGATTCCCTGCTCTCCGTTTCCGTTATTTCATCCCGTCAAAAAAGTTCTTCACCCATCCCTCATGCTCAAAGGGATAGAACTGCTCTTCTCCCAAATACAGCCGCTCTTCCCTTCTGCACACAGGTACGATCACATATCCCCAGTCCCTGCACCGCTTCCAGGCAAAGAAGCGGATCTCCCGGTTCACAATACTGTCCGTCTCCTTCTGGGGAATACGGTCGCCGTAGACTTCCCGGATCTCCTCATAGGTCGCCTCCCGAAACCTTTCCGGCTGACAGTCAAAATAAAAGTGATACCGCACCCTGCCTTCCGTATCCTTCAAATAAAGCTGAAGGGTCACATCCTCCAAATTCCTGGAAACGGCTCTGGTCTCCTCTTCCCTCAGGAAGCCGTTGACCAGCTCCACCTCCCTGCCGTTATGGGTATAGGCGCTTACCGTATAGGGAAGCACAGGCTTGTCCGAATGCAGTTCGATCTCCGCATAGCCAAGCTTCTTATCCCGTATGAATTTCAACGCGCCGTCCACGCAACTCATCTTCAGATCGATGTCTCCCGTGGTCTCCCTGCTTTTGCGCTTAAACTGGATCATCCTGCCGGGAATAAACTCCTTTAACGCCTCCCTGAAAAGATCGATCTTACAGGACTGCCCTGTAAGCTTCAGGAAGGAAAAATACCGAATTTTATCCTCCTCATAAAAAGGCTCCATAAATTTGCGGATAATGGCGTAAATATCCCCTTTTAAGATCAGCTCAAGCTCATAAAGGTTTAAGACGATCTCAGGAAACGCCTTTACCACCTGAAAGTTCTCCCCCTTCTGCACAGACAGCTTCCACTTATCGGCATATACCCAGGCAATGTCCCCGTCCTTCTTTTCCTCTGAACTGATTCCCACTCTCAAGGTACCGGTGCGCTCATAAAAGTGCTTTTTCACTTGCTCCGCCAAAAAGAAGAGCAGATAAAAGTTATTCTTCACCTTAAAGTACGCCTCCCTGCTTCTCGCCTCATATTCCTTAAAGCGGGTGGGAATATATCGCTCCGCCATATCATAGGTTTCTTCCAGCCCGCGGTACAGTTCTCCCGTTCCATGGCTGTCTACATACCGGAAAACGTCCATATCCAGCTCCCGCAAAATATCCTCCGAAGCCTTCTCAAGGGAAAAGCTCAGCTTTTCCGCCAGCAGGATCTTGATATACTGCATAATCCGGTAAGTCAGGTTGTTGCCGCCGAAATCCGTGTCCCCGTTTTCATACGCCGTATCGATCTGAATATGATACGCCACCCGGTCGTCCCGCACCTGAAAATGACAGGCGCACAGATCCGTGGTTCCCCCGCCGCAGTCCACGATCAACGCCTGATAACGCCTGTCCGGATCGATGTTCTGCGCTTCCAGCATATTGGAGATGGTGTTGTAAAGCACCGCCGCCCCCTCATCCAGCATCTCCTCCGTATGAATATACTCAGGCAGGATCTCCTCAAAAAGCTTCCGGAATAAAAATTTCTGCTTCACCGGGCAGGATATATGCATCTGCTTTACCCGGCATTTAAACTGGTCTTCCGTTCTTTTGATGATATGTAAAAAGTACTCCCTGATGATCTCCTTGCGGGGAAGAAACGTCCGCCTGCCTTCCCGGTCTGTGATCTCCTCCTCCTTCTCATAATCGCTGATCCACCGTTTCATGTCATAGAAAATACTGAATCCCTCGTCCACATAGCAGGCATTGGACAGATCTACCGCGCTCTGTCCGAAAACAAACCGGGGCTTTCCCCTTTCCACCGAAAGCACCGCCGCCACAGAAGGCATCAGCTTCCTGCCATCCTCAAAAACCGTGTATTGAATCCCGTTTTTCTCCATATTTTCCGCAAAGGGGGCGTCCTTTACCTCCTCAAAATAAGCGGAGTCCAGATAAACGCCTGCAGTGGTATTGGTAGAACCAAAATCCACCACCAAAGGCATCCGAAGGGAAACAGGCTGCCTTACCTCCACGTCCATAAGGGGAATCCGGCAGGCAGTAATTCCTTCCGGCGCTCTCTCCTCCTCCCCCATATACACGGAATAGATCCTGTCGGAATCCTGCTGGTTAAAGCAATACAGATCATAATCCTTCAGATCCGATTCCCGGCAGAGGAGCTTCCCGCTGCGGGTCACATAAAGCCGCTCCTCATCCTCTTTCCTCTTACGGAGGGAAAAATACCCGCAGATCTCCCTTCCTCCGCTTACCAGAAGGGCATTGGTATCTTCCAGTTCGCTTCGGTAGGGGATGTAGATTCGATCCTTCTCATCCATGGCAAGCCCCTCGTACACCAGAATCTTAGAGGGAATGTGCAGCGTTCCATCCTGCCGCCCCTGTATCCTCCTTTCGGCAAGCAGCTCCTCCAGCCGCTCGCCGCCTCCCGTTATCTCTTCCTGTATCAGAAGCTGATCCCTTGTCCCACGATAACGCATGATCACATGAATCAACTCTTCCTTGTCCAGGGGATTAAGGATGCCTTGGACAAGCTTTTCCTGCCTGCAGATCTCCCGAAGCTGGTAGGTGGTCATCAGCTCCAAGTCGCGGTGCCTGTATCTCTTTTTCTTCTTTTCTTCTCTGAGTTTTTCTCTGTTTAAGGTATATCCGCTCATAATTTTGTCCTTATATACTCTCAATTAGTTTTCATCGCTCTTACTTGGCAAAACCGTTATCAACTCATGATCAACATAATCATCATTAAATATTAATAGATGATCCCCCTGCCAGTCAAACTTAAAGCCGATACTTTCCGGCAGTTCATAGAGCAGGCTTCTTTCTTCCCTTTTTCCTATGGGCTGGCTGTAAATCTTATACCTTTTCATAAGGTAAATTATCCCGTCCTTGTATCCAATAATCCTGGTCCGCCTGTTTTTGGTTCTATATATGATGGAACTTTCCCCTGTTTCCGGATTGAGCCTGAATAATATGTCATATCGCAAATCTACTTGAACCGGTATGTCAGAATCACATCGAAAGTCTTTCACTACAGGGATTAAGCCTATAATTTCCCCATTCTCAACCGTCAGTTTTTTTTCATATATTAAAGAATCCTCATACTCACTTCCATTCAGACAATCAATTTTTTTCTTTTCTGTGCTCCCCAGTTCCCGATACCAAAATCCAGAATATCCCTTCCAGATCATGATATCACTGCCATTCACCCTTATATAAGCTCCATCATCATTTATAAAAATATTGCGTCCACTTTCTTTATCTCTGACCCAATCTATTGTATATTGTTCCCTTTCCGTATCATACCTTCTCTCTATTATGACACTCTTATATATGCACTCCTCAGTCGTCCCTGATGTATTTTCTTTTGGAAACAGATCATTTACATTGATGAATTTCAATTCTTTTTCATTTTCTATCTGACAAATGTATATCTGCATACTGTGATGATCATTAATTTGAATCAATAATTCGTCCCCGCATATTTCTACTCCCACCCAAGTTATCTTGTCATCTTCCATGCCATTGCCCTTATAAAGCTGCTCTATCTCCTTTACCGAAAGAAATGTTTCCTGCCTGCCTGTTGCATAGTCAAACTGCTTGATTACGTATTTCCAATCATCTCCCTCTTTACGTTCCACCACATAATAAATTTTATCTTTTCCCACAGCAAAGTTTCGCAAATGCTCATCTGTAAAAAGAAATTTTTTCATTTCTTCTTCGCTTTTTTCTAAAGAATATTGATAAATGTAATCCCCCAACTCGTAGTAATATTCAGCCTCATCTTCCGATAGATTACTGTCAGAATTAATTCTTAACACTGAGAATCGCATTCCCGATTCCCTGGAATCACATCCTCCGATCCCTGCTGCCAATATAAATACTAATATGGCGATTATTACTCTTTTCACTGTCATTCCCCCTTCCTTGCTGTCGGAATTAAGCCCTACTACCGTAAAGTTTGTATTGAATTCCCATATCTGCTATTCCTCAAGGTGTATTGTTTGTTGGCTTACTGATTCCTATTACACTAATATTCATTGAATCACCTCCTGATACATCACAGATCGCGTCATGGAGTGTATCATATCCTGCTCCATTATTATCCTTAACCGCATACTTGCCACCCTTCTTAACACCAGTATTGTGAATCGAAAACTTTCCATTTGCATCTTTTGTGATACTGACTGTATGCAATTGATCCATAACATTATATTGATTATTGTATACTGTAGCTATCACCGTATCACTGTTATCCCCTATATCATTTATAGCCGCTTCCTCCTTGCTGATTGATAGTGTCACATCATACCCCTTTTCTTCAAAACATTTTGCAATCTGCAACGGTGAAGTTCCGAACTCACCATATAACACCGCTCCGTTCTGTTCATATCTGCTTATCAAATCTACCATGGTCTGTTCCGATACGCTTTCCCCCAGTGCCAACAATGCATTATAAGATGCAATGATTCCACATCCTGTTTTATTCATTGTAGACTTGTTCCCATACTTTACCGTTGACCATGATGCTTGGTTCTCTATATATTTACCAGATTCACATAGTGTAGCTGTAGTCGTTAAGATTGCCAGATTATCTGCTTCGTTTTGTTGTATTGTTATTGGGGACACAGGATAGTCCACTGACAATTTTTCCATGGCAACAACGACTGCCTCATTTGATACTTTCTGTGGTATGAATGCTTTTATTCCCTTCGCTTTCTCTTTTTCCACTTTTTCTTTCGCATCCTCTGCTCCAAATATTATTCCATCCAGCATCCTTGCTACCGCCTGTCCTGAAGAAACCGGATATATGAAACCTCCATGGGTGCAGAATAGCGTCGATGTCATGGTTATTCTGGGTACTTCCCCTGACGCATCATTTCCAAATGTCATAAGCCCCTTCCCTAGTTCATAGATTTCCCACTGGTTATTCAGACTCATCAGGTATTTGCAGCTGCCCTCTTTCCGCTTTTCAAATCCGGCTTCGTTATGAATTTTCTTAAGCTTTTCCCTTTCCATTTTATTAGCCGGAAGTATACTGCAGTTTCCAAAATAAGGAATATTTTTTTCCTTTTGAGAATCCGCTACCGTGGCATATTGCTGCCCGAAAATATTAGCATTTTCATTTTCAGTAACCGTCAGTCTGCCATATATTTTGCTCTTGTCAGCAAACGTCCCTTCAACTTCTCCCTTTTTTGCATAATACTCAAACACCTCGCCATCGATCATAATGGAAACAACATTTTTAGTACAGCCTGTACACGTTAATACCGCGCCATCCACCAAATATTCTTTGCTCTGATCTTCTCTAATGTATTCACCCAGAAGAGCAGCCCCTTCAACAATTCCCTGTACTCCATCGCTTACAGTCGTTCCTCCAGGCTGTTTTTCTTGCTGTTTAAGTTGTTTCCCTGATTGTGTCCCCACTCCTGTACCTCCCTCAATAATTTCCATTTTACTCGTTTTCATTTCTTCCCTTAAAAAATCACCATCTCATCCATCCCCATAGTTTCATCCACATCGATAATCCCAAAATGATTTTCATAAAAAACGTACACCGTCTCCTGAATGGGCAGAAATCCTTCGATCAAAAACGCCGCCCTCTTCCGCTCCCGTTCCGTCTCCTTCACTCCCAGATACACCAAAAGCTCCCCCGCAGTCTCGTTATTCTCATACAGGATGGCGCGGGGATACAACCTTTTTGCCACCTTCCTGAACTCCTCCAGATAGTTTCCCGTCCGGAAAAGCTGTAAAAAGGAGCGCAGCACTTCCTTCTGCTCCGCCCTGTCAAAAAGGGCAAAGCCCTCCTGTGCCTTTGCACCGTAGTTCCCCTGCAGCAGATCACAGGCAAGCAGGCTGCAATAGTAGTCTTCCCGGGAAAGCCCTTGTCGCAGATCAAGCTGAACCATATAGTGCATACAGATGTCAAAGAACATCTCTCTGATGTCCTCCATTCCCTCCACGTTCCGGTCAAACAGCTTTCCAAACACATCCTCAAACCGATACAGAGGATTGATCTCGATTCTGTTCTCCTCCGGGGTTTTCAGGTTCAGGTCTACCAGAGACACTTCCATATAGGGGCTTGGCGTCCGCGCCTCCACAAACCAAAGCTGATCCCTGCTCCGATGATCCTTTTCCGCCTGCAACACCGCTTCCCATGCATAATTCATAGGCTGATCCCCCTGTTTCTAAAGCAATATTCCCGCACACTGGTATTCCATAAATTCCATCTGCAGCTGGGAAAGAATGTACCTCGCCTGGGACTGGCACAGAAAATCCTGCGTCCCTTCCTTTGCCTCCATCCGGATCAGCAGAACGTTCCTGCTGTCCCGGGAAAACACCTGAATTCTGGAAAATTCATTCATATCCCCCAGAATCACCGATTCCCCTGCCTTTTCCAACCCGGCTCGGTCTGTGATCTCATAGCCCGACACCTCTATCTCATAATCTCCCGACAGCTCCTGAACCTTCCTTGCAAGCTCTGCGGGAGTCTGTAAAAAGTTACCCGTCTGATGCAGGTATCTTGCCGCCATATGGTTCTTCCTGCGGTTTGAAAGGATGGGATCTCCATAGCCAAAGGTATCCCCGGGCGGCTCCTCCTGATGCAGTCTGTACGCCCATACGTTTTGAAGGGTCTGCCGTCCTGTCTTAATCAAAACGCTGTTTTCCTGGTAGCGGATGGACAGAATATCCTCTCCCGCCTCCATCAGATAGCCGTCCCCCTCCGCCCTCTCGTCCGTCAGGAAAAAGGTATACTCATAAATAACCTCCTCCAGAATAGGAATCCTGTATTGCTGAGAGGAGATGGACTGCCGTTCCAGATTCCACAGGGGTATCATATCCTCCCGAACCATTTCCTCCCACTCGCCCCACTGAAAGTTTATTGTAGCGTTTTCGGGAATCTCTTCTTCCGCGGTCAGTTCAAAAAGGCGGTCAAGGTGCCCCATGTGCACCGTCCGCCACGGCACATGGTTGGTCACAAACAGGGAATAAAGCCTTTTCATTGCCTCCCGATAGCGTTCCGGCTTCCGGATGTGGAAAAGAAGCTCCTTCCCTTCTTCCTCCCAGATCCCCTTCACAACGCCCTGCCGAATAAACCTGCCAAGCGCCTGGTCGGGAGCCGCCAGATAGATCCTTCTGCCTTCCCCCTGCTCCTTCTTCGCCACGTCCTCCGGACACACGGGAAACCAAAAGGAATTGATGGGGTCATAATCCTTTCTTGAGGCAACCGTCATGGAAACGCTGAATTTCTCCCCGGGCATTTCCAGCTCCTGCAGGACTCTCTGCTCCAGCGCCTCATATCTTGACTCCGTCCATGCGAACACTTTTCCCAGCCCCTCCAAAAGCAGTTCCCTGGCAAACCGCCGCTGATCCAGATCATCGATGTTTTTCAGCTGTCTTTGTATGTAGCTTTCATAATCGAACTTCTTTTCATTCATCATTTAATTCGTTCCCGCTTACAGTTCCTTTTTCCTTTGCCTCTTCCTTCTCCTGCTGTGCCGTCTTGGTGTCCACAATATCTATTTTCCCCTGAACCTCGTTTGCCTTGTTGTCCTTTCCCAGCTCTGTGTAGACTGCCTTGGCGTACTGGTACTGCGCCTTTGCCTGCTCGTAATTCTTCTCCTCGTCCGCCTGCCGCGCCTGCTCCTCCAGAAGCTTCGCTTCTTCCAGCCGTGCCTCTGTCTCCGCCTGCTTTTCTCCCAGCGCCGCGATCTTCTTATTCAAAAGGGTGATCTGCACCGTATCTTCTAAATCGCTGTACTTTTCCAGGGCAATCAGGTAAAACACCATTGCTCCGTCATAGTCCTTCTCACTGCACGCCTGATCCCCCTGTTTCACAATATCCGCCGCGGAAACCTGCGCCGCCGCCTGCTGGGCGCTTTTTTCTTCCTCTTCCTCCCGCGCCGCGCTCCACTTCTCGTACAAAACATCCAACGCGTCCAGCGCCTGCTCCTTGCCCTGGGCAAAATAGATGGACGCCGCCCGGGTCTTTGCTTCCAGATACTTTTCCTCCGCCAGTTCAAAGCTCTCCAGCTCCAACAGACGGTCTCCCAGTTCGATGCCGTCAAATACCTGCTCGTATTCTCCGATCTGGTTCAGCTTCTTCTCGATGTAGGGCAGCCCCGCATTGTCCGCATGGCGTACCCTCGCCTTTGCCGTGAGATAAGCGTCCTTCGCCTGGGTATAATCTCCCTCCTCATAGCAGTCGTCGGCGGCGATCACCGATTCCAGGCTGATCAGGTAGGCATTATACCGATCTTCCAGTTCTCCGTCTCTCAGCTTCTGAGCAAGCTCAAAGGCTTTTTCGCATTCCTCCTTGGCGCGGATAAAGTTGTTGTCCTCCATGTAGGTTTCTACGTTGGCAAAGTACTGCTCCATGTCCTCCCTTTTCTGCGCCCGATTTCTGCGCCAGAGAAAGATTACCAGACAAACGATCAATATTATCACTGCAGCGATCACCGAAATCAGAATGATCTTTTTGATCCGCTTCTTCCGCGCCGGATCGATGAATACCTTGTCTATGTAAATGGCGGCGAAGGTGTAATTGTCCAAGTTTTCCGGCTGTCTGGAAAGAAGCAGATCTTCTACCTTGTCGCACTCTTCTCCCGGCTCGTTCCCTGCCTCTGCAAATACATCCCCCAGCTCCCCCTCGTCCACGTTTTCCCAGATCCCTCTGGTACACAGGGTAATAATATCGCTGTTCTTAAGCTTGATCTTCTTTGAAATAAAAGGATTAAACCTTTTCCTGCCAAAGTAAGAATACAGATTATTCCGCTCCTCATGCTCCGCAAGCTTGTCCCCTGTAAGCTTCTCCTCCTGAACCAGATTCTGGCTTAAGGACATGTCGAAGGAGGCGATGTGCATTCTCCCGTCCCGGTAAAGTCTGAAGCGGGTATTCCCCGCATAGCCGTATCGGCATTTCTGATAGTCCGTTACCACCACGGTAACGGAGGCTTTCAGCTTTTCGTAGCTTTTCCCCTGCAGCAGTTGGTTATTGGCGGCGCGGAGATAGCTCCTCACCTTGCCCCTGCTGATGCCCGGCGCGTTCTGAAAGGCGTTGACCACCGCCTCGATCGCCACCCTGGCGCTTTCGGAGTTCCGCATGTCGGTGATGCCGTCAGCGATCACATAGCAGGCGTATTGATCCAGCTCCACAAATCCAAAATAATCGTTATTTTCAAGTTTGCTTCCCGCCTCCGAAATAAAGGCGGTCTTAAAGCTGCTGTTGTATTTTCTCATGACAAAGTTTCCCTTTTATATGCCCGCCTCCACCAAAACAAGGCTGGCATTGTCCTTATCCTTCTGATTTCCGGCGTTGATCATCTCTATGATCTCGTAAGCCTTCTGCTGGCACTTCTTTTTCCCGCCCAAAAGCTCCTCGATGGTCTGCCAGTCCACGCCCTCGTAAAGCCCATCGCTCATCAGCACCACAATATCCTTTTCTTTCAGCCGCACCGGCGCGTCAAAAAATTCGATCTCCTGAAAGCCGTCCTGCCCCAGATAATTGTACATCCGCTTGTTTTCCAGCATCCGGAGCGCCTTTTCCCTGCTGATCCTTCCCTGCATAAACCGCTCCCGGGCAAGCATGTCGATGGTATGCCCTGTGGAGAGAGGCACCAGATTTCCTTTTCTGAACACCGCAACCTTCACATTGCCCGCCACCGCATAATACAGACAGTTATCCCGGATTAAAACGGCGCACAGGCTTGTGCCGCCTCTTCCATCGTCCAGTTCCTTCAAGATCTCCCGATTGACCGTGCGGAAGGCGCGCTGGAAAAAGTAAGCGGGATTCTCCGTCTCCTGATATCCTTCAAAAAGATCCTTCATGGTGTCCACTGCAATTCGGGAGGACACCCTTCCCCCATAGTTTTTGCCCATGCCGTCCGCCAGCACCGCCAGAAATCCTCCCTGACTCTGGCAGATTCCAAAATCGTCCTCCTGCACCTGACGGTTTCCGATGGTCATTGCCTTGCCCACCGCAAAACGCCTCATCACCTTTCCCTTTTCTCTGGTGAAAAAGCGGAGAAACGCCAGCGCAAGAATCAGCAGGTAAATAACCAGCAGCATCCCTTTTTCCAGTGACATACCCCTTCCTCCTACTCTTTCCAGGTGAAATATTCACCGCAAAAAGGAATAAACACAAACTTACTCTCCCCCATCTCTATCACCCCATAGGCTGTCAAAGCGGTGGGCTCATACACTGCATCATCCCCCAGATAAACCATGCCGTTGCTGTCCCCGGGCAGTATAAGGGTTTTTTCCTTCTTTTCGTCGTAGACAATGACACAGTGGTTTCTGCGGGAAATCTGATTATCCCCAAGGATCTGAATATCCATGTCGTCCGCTCTTCCCACGAAGTTCTTTCCCGCCACGATCTTATAGTCCTTGCCCTTCCGGGGTCCTTCCACACAGACGATCCAGCCGCACACCGGACGCTCCTCCTGTAAAAACAGGGATTCCTCCGCCATGATCTCCGTCTGCCCGGTTTCCTTCTTTTCTCTTGTTGCCGTTTCAATATTGCAGTAAGGGCAGATGGTTCCGTACCGCCTGCCGGAAAACATATGACCGTTCTGACATCTGATTAAATTGCTCATATTTTATCTATCCTTCCTTTTAACGTATTTTGATCGGGGCAAGCCCCAGATAAATAATGTCGTTCTTTTCCACCTTGCAGGGTTCCCGGGAAGATACTCTGTACTTCTTCCCCTCGCCGCCTCTCTGTAGCCTTGTGCCGTTCTCACTGTCCAGATCCTCTATGTACCAGCATCCGTTGCTATAATTCATCACCGCGTGTTCGCCGTCGATGGTTCCCGCATAGTCGGTGCCTTTCAGATCAATGTCCACCTGATTTTCCCGCTCGTCCTTTCCAAATACGATAGAAGTTTTACCGTAAATGTCCCAGATCGCCGTGATGTTGTTTTCCTCTCCCAGGAGTAAAATTTCAGATATGCCCTTAGGTCGCCCCCTGCGGCTTTCCTCCCGTGCTCTTCCTCCCACGTCTGTCATCGCCAGAATAAGGAAGAAAATCCCCACTGCCGTAAGGAGCAGAAGACTTGCCTGCTTTTCCGCCGGTTCATCCAGATAAACGCAGGATAGAATGATGCCTGTGACGGCGGATATCAGAATTGCTATGTCAAGTGTAATTTTGCGGTTCATGTGCTTCCCCTTTCCTCTTACGTTACTGCTGTTTCTGACAGCTCCATTCCCTCCGCTCCCCGCCGGAGCAGACTTTCCGCCAGATCAAGCCTGATCCGGACTTCCCATCCGTCTCGTTTTTTCACCCGGTATAAGGCTTCCCCGCATTCCTCCTTTTCCGCTAAAATCGGTATATAGTAGGATGCGCTTTCGCCTTTATCCGTATCGAACAATGCGGCAAATATAAAAGGCATCTCCTCCTCATACATCCAGATCACATTCATCGCCTCTCTGGACACCAGTAAAAAGGGGGCAAACAGAATATCCGGATAGAGAATGTCCGTTCCTGTTTTCATATTCTGCATCACCCGGTCGGGCAGTTCCCGGTATGCTTCCCTTGTAAGCTTCCGCACATCCAGCCTGCCGTACCAGCTCTCCAGCCTGGGAATGGGATTGCCACTCTGCCCGGAAAGAATGAAATATTCTGATCTCCTACACATCTTCGGTCTGCTCCTTCTTTTCTCTCCAGAGGATCTCTCCCTCCCCCTGATCGTGCCCGCAAAACAGATAAAAACCCTCTGTTCTGTTCAGTTCTTCCATTTCCTTACATGCCATGATCTCCTCCGCCATATCTGCGCACAGACAACGGAGCGCCGCAAAATAATATTCCACGCACCACAGCCTTACCGCGTCCTCCTCCGCTTTGCACAGACGGATAAACCTTTTTTGAAGCCCCTCGATAACAGCCTCCATATCCGTCTCAAAGGGTTCAAAAAATCCCTCCGGCTTCCACACCGCCTCCGCCTGATCCTCTTCCAGCCACAATTCCTCGCCCATGAGAATTAACTTTAACTTATAGTCCCTTCTCACAATGCTGCTGTACAGGAAACAGACGCCCAAACATGCCGCCTTTTTCCCTTCCCCGGAGTCTTTCCGCCACTGTACTGCCAGCCCGGAGAAGGCTTCCATTATTTTGTCCCGAAGCTCCTTTTTCCGGTAAGTTTCCTCCAGCTTCCTGATGCTTTTTGCAAACTGCTCCTTTTCCAGCTGATCCGCCGCAAGAAGCAGTTCCTCCCTCCGCTCCTGAATGTGTGCCATCTTCTCTTCCGTTCTCCTGTCCCGGCGGCTACTGTACCTTCAATTCCCCGCCTGTAAAGCTGATTCCCTTGTCCAGCAGAATCCCCGTTCCGCCCTGCTTGAAGCTGACGGACGAGGTTCCCGCCACCATCAGGGAGCCGGTATCGCTGGAAACGGTAATATCCTCCGCCGCCTCCAAAAGAACCGAATGGGCGCTGACGATATGAATTCCCTCCTGATCCGTAAGCTCGATCCTTGTCCCCTGATTATTGGTGATCACAATGGAATCCGGGGTAAAACGCACTTCCTTCTGATACTTGCTCTTAAAGGACTTCACATTGGGATCTTTTCTGTCCTCACTTTCCGTCGCCATATGGACGGAGTTGACGACAAACGCCTCCCCTTCCTCTCTTCCGGGAATGGTAAGGCGCACCATATCCCCCGGTTCCGGCATACAATACCAGCCGGTTCCGTCCTGGGTAGAATAAACGGTGCTGTAGGGATACCAGAGATCGATCTTCTGTCCCCTGTTCTCATCCCCCAGAAGCTCCGCCTGCACCTTGTCTTCCTTCACCTTCCGAACCATTGCATCCAGAGAGATTCCTGCCCGCTCCCTGCCATAAACCTGGGGAACTGCCATTCCTTCCTTTGACCGTAAATAGCAGTCATGAAGCATTTCGCCCCCTTCCAGGCGGCTGTCGATCCTATATATGTACAGCCTTCTCCCCTGAATATCCATATAATCTCCGATTTGATAATGCTCCCTGCACCGGCAGATACAGGTCAGGAAATCCTCCTCCCTCAGTTCCGAAAGCCCTTTCCCTCTTTTTAGCCGATATTCCTCCAGTTCCTTTTTCATGGTGTATTTTCCATGCTCCGGGAAATCCACCTTGCGCCCCTTAGGCAGGGCGTAAGCGACCACTACCCCTTTCCTCCATGGCTCCGCCACAAGGAACTGATGCTTTCTGCTGGCAAGACGGCTTAAAAACTGCCAGTCCGTCTCATGATGCTGTAAGATCAGCCGTCCCTCTGTCTGCCCCATGGCGGCATTGAACACAGCCTTCCCCTCAGGATACTTCTCCATAATTCCGTCAAAGATCTGTTCATAGGAAAGGGCGCTGTCCTGATAGGATCTGAAATGCCATTCCCGATCCAGCAGACAGCTTCCCGTGGTGATCCTCAGGGTCATTTTCTTCTGATGATACCCGCTGTCAATGGAGAAATCCGTGACAACGCCCCAAAAGAGGATCTGCCTGTCTCCATCCTTCCCCACCTTTTCCACCTTTTCCCACACCTCTCCGGTAAGCCGGGCAAGATATTCCTCCTCCTTCTCGTCCTCTATGTACCCCGTAACCGTCATGGTTCCGTGTGCCCCTGTTTCCTCCTGTATCTGCAGCTCCAGAATGGAAAGGAAACCAAGAGGTTCCGTGTGAATATAGTATTCTTTCATTCTGCATTCTCCTTTGTTTCAATGGTGTTCAGCATGTCCAATACCTCAGGTCGCCACCTGTCGTACGCCTCAAAGCTGCAATAAAAGCTTCCCAGTATCTTCTTTTCATTGCCCTGAAAAAGGAATACCAGATTATAAACCGTCTCATTGCCTGCAAAGCTTTTGTAATCAAGCCACAGGACCTCCCCTTCTTCTCCTGTGTCATAAACCACCGTCCGGGAATCGAGCTTTGATAAAACGCCCCGGAGGATCTCTCTTGCCGTGAAGAGATCCTCCCTCTGCAGCTCTTCCTCCAAAGCCTGAAAGGTAAGCCCCGCCTTTCCTTCCCCGATAAGCAAAATAACGGTTGGACGCCTCTGGGACCAGTAGATCTTCTCCGCCGCTTTCTCGTCAGCCCGGACAAACCCATCCGGTATCCGGATAGAAAATCCCAACTGAAAATCCTGCCGATTTTCCCCCGCTTCCTGACTTTTAAGAGATTCAGAAGCAAATTTCCTTTTCACCCGAAGTCTCAGGGAATCAAAATCCTCGTTTGTAACCCGCTCCATGGTCTTCACACTCCTTTATACTTTCAAACATCAACCGGCAGAGGGCATTCCACTTCTTTTTATTTTCCTCAGGATAGGTGACTGTCAGCAGGGTCATACACCCTTTCAGGGAAAATACTGCCTTGATGTGCTCCTGCTTTCTGTCCTTCAAGCCCATCAAAAACCAGCCCACCCTGTTTTTTCCCTCTTCCCATAAATGGACAGGCATACATTCATACTGCACAAAGGTCTTCTCCGTGGTTTTCCGCACCTGTTCGGCGGCTGCCACCACTTCCTCCCGCAGCATCTTCCGGTCAAAAAGCTGAAGGGTGATCTGCGCCTCCTCCTGCTCATGCTCCAAAATGATCTCGGGTCTGTTCCCTAAGGGATAACAACTCTTTCTCCGGTCAGCCTCCATCTCCCGAAAGCCCTCCGGCAGCTCCATCATCAGCTTTCCCTCCGGCGGCTGCCAGCTGACCATCCTGATCTGCTCCTGAACAGCCCCTTCCGTTTCCCTTTCAAATACCGTCCTCATTTCCTGTCCCCGTCTTTTCCTGCAAAGCTGATATGAAACTCTTCGGCGATCCGCCTTCTCCTTACCAGATCCCTTCGGGCATTTTCCTCCTGCCTTTCAAACGCCTGTTTTTCCAGCATGGACGCCGCCTGGATACGGCTGGTTAATTCGCTTAAGCGATTGATCTTTTCGATTGCCGGGCTTTTGCCCACGCCTCCGGTCTTAATGCACTTGCCCATAGCCTCTCCTTATATCCCAATATGGTCTACCTGTATGCCCCGCACCTGCTTTTCCACACTGCCTTCCAAGCTTCTGTCGGGCGTGGATGCAAGGATGCTTTGTTCCAGCCCTTCCAGACTGTACTCCTTTCCCTTCTCCGGTCGGTACTGACGGAAAGCGGGAAGTTCTTCGTTTCCTGCTCCCTTCATGGTCACTTCATTATAGGCTCCTATGGAATCAAAGCCGTTGCACATGTTGATGACCGCCGGAGAAATACTGTCTCTTCTCACCAGCGATACCTCCTTGGGCGCCTGGAAAAACAGGCTGCTCCCCTTGATTCCAATGGTATCCCTGGCGGAAATCACAATATGCCGATTGCTTATCACCTGCGCTCCGGAAGCATCCTGAAGAGACACCTCCAGGGGGCTTGTCCCCTTCAGATCCAAAAATCCCATTTTCTCCGGAAGAAGATACATGCGCTTCTTATCCGCCGTGGTAAAGTACCTGTCCGTAACCTTCATCTCCGGATTTCCCTCACCGTTTTCATGAACGCCCCATACCGCTCTGTCCCGCTCCCCCATATGATCTCCGGGAAGGATATAAACCTTTTCCCCTTTTTCCGGCATACAGTAGAGAAGATTCCCAGCATCCGGCTCCCATGGATACCAGTAGGGATTTTCCGGCACTGTCCGTTCTATGTCCAGCTTGACCCTGATCTCCTCCTCCCGGGTCTCCAGCACCCGTCCGGATAACATCCGGGACGCCTCCCGGGGATACCCATAGGCTTCCCCATAGTCGCCCTTTTTCTCTGCAAGCCTATAGTGAAAACTTAAAAGCCCTTTTTCCAGCCGACAGCTCTTCTCCGTAACCCTGTAGGTATATCCCTCCCAGTTGATCCGATCCCCCAGAGACAGATCCTCGTAGGAATCCACCTCCCGGCAGATGCTCTTCCTCTTCCGGTCAAACCACACCTTTCCTCCGGAGAGCTTTAACTTTTCCCCGTCACGGCTCCTTCCCTGGGGAAGCCCGATGTTGATGCCCGGCTTCTCCCATAAATACATAGGGTAGACCTGCCGTCCCAACAACGCCGCCAGCCGCTTTATAAACGCCCAGTCGGTTTCTTCCAGTTGATACAAGGGCGTGCCGATCTGCCTGTCCTCCGCATAGAACCCAAGCGCCGCCCCTTCCGTCTCTCCCAGCGCCGCTCTCATAACTGCCTGATAAGTGCTGTTCTGATCCTGAAAGCTTCTGCTCTTCTCCTCACAGTCCAGCAGCGCTGTGGCGGAACTGCCCTGTATCTGCAAGCCAAACCCAAGCCCCTCATGGGAAACCTGCACATCGCTTATGATTCCCGTAAACAGGAGATTATCTCCCGCCCAGACCTTTAAGGGAGCGTTGCTCAAAAATCCCCATAATGCCCGCTCGCCTGTGTCCTCAGAGAGAATGCCCTGTAGGGAAAGGAAAGCGTGGGCGTTTCCTGTAACTTTCATGGAAAGCCCCTGCAGGTCTATGAGGGGAACTGGCGTTTCAATTTTGATATCTGCTGTTGTGATCGCACTCATTTGGATACCTGCCCTTCTTTATCAGTTAGTTGATTCTTCTATTTTTTACACACCTGCATTTCTGACAAACTCAAAACCTCCGTGGGATTTAGGCTCTCTATAAACACATCTGCTTTTCCCCGTCCTCAAATTATATACTTTAACTCTGGTATCATTGCTTGCCATTCTCATAAATACTTCCACATAAAAATAGTATTCTCCGCTTTTATCCCAACCTGCCGCATATTGATAATAGTCATTAAACACCGTATTCCATCCAGCTTTTAAAATACATTTCTCTTCCCTACTTTCCATATCATATAAATATACATGTTGATTATCACCAGAGCGAGTAAAAGCAAATTTTGATTCATCATCAGAAATGTACGCTCTCCAAGCATCTTCAACCGTTTCTTGCAATTCCCCTGTTCTCAGATCATATCTTGTAATAACAAAATTAGACCTATACCATACTGCATCTTCACTTACACCGAGGATATCTTTAAATTTTCTTGTTGGCAAATAAACTTTCTTTCTCTCACCAGTCGTTAAATCGTACGAAATAATATCCTTATAAATATATTCTGGTCCATAACGATAATTTATATATACTTTCTCTCCATCATCTCCAAAATAAGATAACAGCCAATGTATATCTCCTTCTCTAAAAGTATGCATTTCCTCATCACTAAGCAATATTTCTGATGTACCATCCTTCAAAGAAAATCGCACAACACCAAATTCAGCTTCGGGATTCTCTTCATTCACTAAAGATCCTCTCAGCCCCATAATATATTCCTTCTTACTGTCTATCTCACCATTGTGGAAGTATCCTGCTACCCGCCCAACCTCGTATGTCTCATCACGCTGTGCATCATATTTGTAAATAATAGTACGTTGAGGTTCTTCCATTCCTTCGTATACCAGAAAATAGAAATCCTCCATAGAAGGCATATTCTTTTCAATTATTTTATTTCTTATGTAAAAAATAGATGGTATGAATACAACAATAGCAATTAATGTACCTGCCAAAATAGGTATATAATGTTTCTTTTTCTTACTTTTCATCGCGCTCCTCCTGATACATTTTATCCTCAAAATGTTCTACATCCTCTGTTTTACATCCTGTAAATCAGCGAAATGAACTTGTCAACAACATTATATCACTAATTTGCTGACCGAAAAAAATATCAGAAGGTTTATCTATTTACTTATATAATCTTCTAAGCAGATACAAAATGAAAGAACCGTCTTTCACTGGAAATTAATAAAGTTTATTCTTTTGTTTCTTACACATCCGCATTTCTGACGAATTCAAAACCTCCTTGAGATTTAGACTCCCTATAAACACACCTGCTTTTTCCTGTCCGTAAATTATAAATTTTAACCCTGGTATCATTGCCCATTATTCTAGGAAATATCTCCACATAAAAAAAGTATTCTCCGCTCCTATCCCAGCCTGATGAATATTGGTAATATTCAAGAAACACTGTATTCCACCCGGCTTTCCAAATACATTTTTCTTCTTTGTTTTCCACGTCATATAAATACATGTGTTTATAATCAAAATTTCTGGAAAATACCATCTTTGTTCCATCATCAGATATATATGCATTGCCTATATCTTCAATTATTTCTCTTTTTTCCCCTGTTCTATTATTATACTGAATAAGCGTCCCACTTGTATTTACGTACCAAATCATGTCCTCTCTTATATCAATTACTCCTCCAATTCTTTTTTCTGGCATTGTTATTTCAGTTCTTTCACCTGATTTTAGATTATACAAGAGGCGACGACTAAAAGCGGCTCCAGATTTATAATAATGTATAAATACTTTTTTCCCATTATCCTGAATATATGTTGTGAGCCAATGTATCTCCCCTTCTTCAAAAGTATGCATCTCTTCATCAGTAAGCAAAATTTCTGATGTACCATCTTTCAAAGAAAATCTCACAACACCAAATTCAGCTCCAGGATTCTCTTCATTCATCAAAGACCCTCTCAGACCCATAATATATTCCTTTTTACTGTCTATCTCACCATTGTGAAAGTATCCTGGTACCCGCCCAACCTCATATGTCTCATCACGCTGCACATCATATTTGTAAATAATGGTACACTGAGGTTCTTCCATTCCTTCATATACCAAGAAATAGAAATCTTCCATAAGAGGCATATTCTTTTCTATTATTTTATTTCTTAAGTAAATAATAACTGGTATTAATGTAATAACAACAATTGATGCAACTACAAAAACTACTACATATCGTTTCCTTTTCTTACTTTTCATCAAGTTCCTCCCAATACATTTTTACCTTAAAGTGCATTAATTCCTCTGTGCCTTACATCCTGTAAATTGAGGAAATAAGTTGGTTTGTCAAACAACCATTATATCATTATTTACTAACTGCTTTAAGTATCAGAAGGAATGTCATTCCCAAAATATTAATAAATTTTATTCTTCAATTTTTTCCATGCCTGCATTCCTGACAAACTCAAAACCTCCATGGGACTTAGGTTCTCTATAGACACACCTGCTTTTCCCTGTCTTTAAATTATAAACCTTTACTCTAGTATCATTACCTACCATTCTAGGAAATCTTTCCACGTAAAAATAATATTCTCCGCTCCTATCCCAACCTGCCGCATATTGATAATAGTTACCAAACAGGATATTCCATCCTGCTTTCAAAATACATTTTTCTTCTCTGCTTTCCATATCATATAAATATACATGCTTATAATCTCCGGGGCGAGTAAATGTCAATTTCGTTTCATCGTCAGAAATATACGCTCTTCTTGCGCCTTCAACTATTTTTCGTACCTCTCCTGTTTTCATATCATATCTTATAATTGTAGAACCATCTCTTCCCCACACCACATATTCATTTATGTCAAGAATTTCTTTATACTTCCCTTTTGGTACACTAACTCTTTTTCTTTCTCCCGTCCTTAAATCGTATGAAATAAAAATATTGCTGATTCCTTCTATACCATAATAATGTATATATACTTTTTCTCCATCGTCCCCTATATAAGACAGTAACCAATGTATCTTCCCCTCTTCAAAAGTATGCATCTCCTCATCAGTAAGCAAAATTTCTGATGTACCATCTTTCAAAGAAAATCTCACAACACCAAATTCAGCTCCAGGATTCTCTTCATTCATCAAAGACCCTCTCAGACCCATAATATATTCCTTTTTACTGTCTATCTCACCATTGTGAAAGTATCCTGGTACCCGCCCAACCTCATATGTCTCATCACGCTGCACATCATATTTGTAAATAATGGTACACTGAGGTTCTTCCATTCCTTCATATACCAAGAAATAGAAATCTTCCATAAGAGGCATATTCTTTTCTATTATTTTATTTCTTAAATAAGAGATAGCTAGTATTAAAATGAAAACAATAAACGACAAACTGATCAAAATTGCTATATATCGTTTTGTTTTCCTATTTTTCATCATTTTCCTCCCAATACATTTGATATTTAAAATCCTCTAAATCTCCTACGTTCCAGCCTTCCTTCCAGCGAAAAAGATTTACTTGAAGTTCTCCAAAATAAAACGCACCATTGGGCATTGTCATATCTAGAAAATCGAATATAAATTTATTCTCAAAATTTTGAATTGCAGACCCCCACTGCATCGTTATCCCTTGTGCTATTAATTCACTTATACGCATTTGTTCATCAATCTGCTTTCCATTCCCGGGACCAGGGGCAAAATCCTTTCCTCCCATGCTTAAAATCTCCTGTGCTACCATTCCACAATTTCTTGCATATAAATTATATTTTCCTGATTCCCTACGTAATTCCTCCGCGTGGTCCGACATTGCTTTTCCTTCTTCTGATGTAATTGGAATATATACTGCGCGACTATAAGGTGTTTTTTTCCCAAATGCTTCACCATCTCCATCCAACATATTTCCGTCAATTCCATCTGTGAATATCTGTCCTGTATCTGGGACAACGCTATTATCCTCACTTGGATTATTTCCAAAAAAAACCGCCATGTCACTAGCAGGCACTTCTGCCTTTGATAAATATCCAGGAAGATATTTTCCTACAACTGCTTCTCCTGCAAGTGAATATGATGTAGCAAAACTATAAAAAGTACCACTTCCATCTTCCCTAACAAACATAAGTGCTGCATGTCCACATGTGTATGCACCATTCTCAGAATTCAAATAGAAAACTCCTGTGTAATCTGATTCCCCTTCAGGTTGCGCTTCATCAGGTGACCTTCCATCCAAATCAATCAGCACCATCGGGTCACTCCAGCAATAACTATACTGGTTCAATGTAATTGGTACTACAACGCTGCCTTTAATATGGTCTTGTGCATGAAACCTTCCCATTCCAGCGGAATATTCCCTCGCCTGAGCAAAGTATGTCCCACTAATTCCATCCTTCCGGTATCCCGTATACCCAAACGGCTGCTCCGTTCCCTGTTTGTCATAGGCAATCCTTACTTCTCTATTTCCTTTTGCCTCACTTATATCATTTCCAAATTCGTCATATCCATAAACAAGGTAGGCTCCTTTTCCTGCAAATTCTCCTTCCTCTGCCTTGAAACCATCAACCCGTAGCGGGCTTCCAAGCTCATCCTGCATATAATGATGTAAACCCGGAAAAGCTCTCCTCCCTTCACTTCTTCTTCCCTTTCCTGACTCCTCCATTGCCACGGCATTCCAGTCAAAATAGAAGCTCTGACTGCCTTCCTCTGTATGCACTTCCAGCAGGTTATGGTATGGCTTGGTAAGATCAAGAAGGTATTCTTCCGCCCTGCCGTTTATCTCTTTACCTGTCCGCTGTCCCAACCCATTGTACTGATAAACTGCCTCCTGATGGTCAGCATTCCATGCCCTGGAAAGCCTGTTTATGGCGCCATATTCATAGCTGTGAATCAGCTGCCCCTCTCTTTCCTCCCGAACCAGGTTTCCCCTGTTATCATAGAAATAATCCGTATGGAATGCCTGGCTCGGCAGATCGTCCAATCCGTTCTCTTCTGTGGACATCAGGCGGTTTAATACATCATAGGCATAGGAAATGCTTTTCCCTGTTTCAAAATCATCCATTCTGCTCCGGTTCCCAAATGTATCATAGGCATAGCTTCTCAAAGCCTCCCCATCCCTGGAAACGCTTACCAGCCTGCTTAAGGCGTCATACCCATATTCATACCGCCCGTTTTCTCTCTGCATCCCTCTTCTTTTCTTTGTGACCGCGGTCTTATTCCCCATAAAGTCATACTCATATTGAAACCGGTCAAGAATCCCGCTTTCATCCTCATGAACCAACTCTTCAAGCTGTCCTTGTCCATTATAATGCCACAGCGTTCTTAACCCTTTGGGTATCCTCTTTTCCGATATCCTTCCCTCTTTATCATAGAGATAGGTTATCTCTTCTGTCTCTCCCCCTTCGATCCGCATCCTGTCAAGATGCAGCAACCCATCATAATGGAAACTTACCTTCTGCCCCTCCGGGTAGGTGATCTCTTTCCTCTCCCCCAGCTTTCCCCATTCATAAGAGATCCTTCTTCCCTTATGGTCTATAATACTGGTTACATCCCCAGCCGCAGTCCTTTCAATTCTGGTCTCTCCCAGCCAGTCCTTTACCAGCGCAAGCTGACGCAATGGCGTATACGCCATCTCCACCTTCGTGCCGTCCCCGTAACCGATCTCGCTGATCTTTCCGTCAGCGGTGTAAGTATATTCTGTCCTGTACCCTTCCCTGTCCGTCTTAAGAATCATTCTGCCCAAAGCGTCATAGGTGTAATGCTCTTCCAGTCCAAGGGCGTCCCTGATACATTCCACCTGTCCAAGGGAATCCCTTTCATAAAAGGTCTTACGGTCCGCCTCCCCATCTTTTCCTTTCTGGCAGATATAAATTAAATTATCTCCTTGGTCATAGGCATACTCCGCCCTGTTTCCAAGAGCGTCCGTTACGGCGCACAGCTTACCGCTCAAGGTATACTCATAAAGAGTAGTATTCCCTCCTTCATCCGTCATAGACACCATATTTCCCATTGCATCATAGGCATATGTCTTCCGCTGTCCCTCACTGCCTGTAACGCTGGTCACCCTTCCCATGCTGTCATACTCATAGAAAAGGCTGCCGCTGCGGTCGTCCTTTTTCTCTACTATTCTTCCCAGTTTGTCATAGACATAACTTATCTGTCTTCCGTCTGCATAAATTGTCTTTTCAAGCCTTCCCCCCGGCTGGTAGAAATGCCGGACTTTCCTTCCTGCACCGTCCGTAACAGCGGAAAGCTGCCCCAGAAGATTATATTCATACCGGGTCACATTTCCCCGCAGGTCTGTTTCTTCCGTCAATTCCCCTGCATCATTATACTGAAAGAAACGCCGGTTCCCTACCGGGTCTGTAATGCTGCTGATATGCCCTGCCCTGTCATAGGCATAGCAGGTCTTCCCCCCTGCAGGGTCTGTCGCCTCTATTACCCTGTTCAGGTCATCATATCCATAAAAGCTTTCCGAAAGGATTTCCTTTCCATCCCCGGCTTTGGTTTCCAGCAGATTCCCTGCCGGGTCATAGGTATATTCCATAACAGTATCTGCTTCTCCGCCTTTGCTTTTCCTGAATTCCATGCGCGCAAGCCTGTTGTCCCTGTCATAGGAAAAGGATGCCAAGGCTCCTGAAGGAAATACCTGCTCCGAAATATTTCCTCTTTCATCATAGGATTGCCTTGTCTCCCGCCCTTCCTTATCGGTCATTTTTTCCGGTTTTCCCATAACATCATAGGAAATAGAAAGCTTTCCCTTGTCATAATCCTCCATTTCAACGGGTTTACCGCTTTCATTATAGCGGTAGCTTCTCACATTCCCCTCCGGATTGGTAACGCCAAGCAAATGGTTCCTCTCGTCATATTGATACCTGGTTGTATTTCCTTCTGCATCCGTGGAGGCGCATACCCTGTTCAATTCATCATAAACATAACTGGTATCCCCTCCATAAGGGTCTGTAACCTTTTCTACATTTCCTCTTTCATCCCAAAGGACGCTAAAGCTGCTGCCATCCGGAAGAATCAATTTTACAGGCAGCCCTTTTTCATCATATTCTGTCTTCCTGCTCCTGCCCAACGGATCACGTGCCTCCGTCAGCCTGCCCTTTTCGTCATAAACATGGCTGACCAGAACTTTTCCGCCCATAGAAGCGGCAAGCAGTCTTCCCTCTTTGTCCCTCGAAAAGACCGTTTCTTCCCCCATCGCATTGACAATGCCTGTCAGGTTTCCCTGTTCATCATAACGGTATCTGGTTTCACTGCCTCTTCGATCTACATACAGGGTTCGCTGGTTCCGGTCACTATAGCCGAAACGCTCCTCCCCATCATGGTAAACCGTCCGGATATTTCTGGATCTGTCGTCGCTTTCATAGTAGATCATGCCGCCGTCAGGCTCTTTTGAACGAGTCATCATCCCCCCGTCATCATACGAAAGCTCTACAAAACTTCCGTCCGGCATAGTCTGCTTTACTACACGTCCTACAGCATCATATTCATTCATAAACCCGGTTATGCCCCTGGGCGTTACCACGCTTTCCAGCCATCCTGCTTCATTGTAGGCGTAAGTGTACGCATACCCTGATGCATTGATAAATTTCCACAGCTTCCCGTATTGATACCACAGGCGGATCTCCCTGCCTGCATGGTCTTTTACTTCAATTAAATTGTCTTCCTGGTTATAGCGGAAAAAAAGTTCCCCGCCGTTTGCCCCTTTTACGCTGGTCAGCTGCCCGCGGCTGTTATAAGAATAGTAATCAGCATTCCCATCCCGGTCTTTTCTTTCAAGGAGCTTTCCGTCACAGTCAAAGGCACATTCCTCCCCTTCACCGTCTGCATACCGGAAGCCTTTTCCATCCTCCGCCAGCAGCCCCCGGTCTCCCATAACCGGGGCATACATGCCAGTTGTAAGGGCGCGGTAGGGGATCTCCTTTCCGTCCCCTCTGCATAAATACAGCATTCCCCCTTTTTCCTTCCGGATATGAGTTTCATGGCTGTGATGCCATCCTTCTCCAATGCTACCGCCTTTTTTATCCATGGAATCATAGAACATATGAAATGACAGTTTTTTTATTCCCGGGATTACCAGATCCTCTTTTTCATAGAGAAAACTTCCGGTGTTCATGTTGATAGGGTCATGGCGGCAAACATGGAAATTAGGATTTTTCCCCTTTGCCCAATTCACTGCCTTTTGATACCTGTTTTCAAATTCACTGCTATTAAATTCCCCCACTTCTTCCTGTCCTGAGGTAATAGGCAAAATAAGACCTCCCTTATCACATATGAGAACGCTGTCCAGGGTAATGGCATTTTCCCCTCCAACCTGCTCTGCCCTCACTGCCCCTCCTACTACATTTTCCCATTCCCTTGAGATCTTCATGTATCCTTCACACATATGTGTTTCGATGTTCATTTGACAACTTTTAAAATATGGAATATTGATCTTGGGTATGCAATCCTTACAGTTTGCCTTTGCCTTTCCCTTCTGTGTATAGCCGTGTTCTTTTATAACATTCAGTTCACTTATGCCTTTTCCATTCACACACATTAACTTTGCACCCTTTACCAAATACTCTTTTCCCATTTTCCCTGCCCTTCTATCACTTCATCCTCATAAACGCCTCAAACATCTCCGTCACATCCAGCGGATTCTTCTTCCCTCCGCCCTCTTCCTTCTTCCCTTCCCCGGACGCCCCTCCGGTAAAGGAAAATCCAAAATACTTCTCCATATCCCTGGTAAAATTCCCGAAATCAATATCCTGATGGCGCGCCCCGGCATCGGTCTTTTTACCCTGCCTGCCGTCTGCGCTCCTTTTTTCCCTTTTCAGATCATATGCTTTTCTCTTTTCGGCATCTCCTAACGTCTCATATGCCTCTACAACTTCCTTGAATCTCTCTTCCGCTTCCCCGCTGCCCGGGTTCAGATCGGGGTGGAACTTCTTCGCCAGCCGTCGATACGCCTGCTTGATCTGCTCCTCGTCCGCCTGTTCCGATATCCCCAATATCCTGTAATAGTCCATGCCAACTCCGTTCCCTGTCCACTCTTTTTTTAGGAGCGTATGCAGATCTTCTCTGCATACGCTCCGGAATTACAATAAATCGCTTCTCAAAGCGTACCGGCGTTCGTTATGCAGAATATCCGCCTTCAACTGATACTGTGCTGATCTTGTCTTTCTTCTGTTTGATCATCAGGGTAAAGGTTCCTGTCCCTTCTCCGTCGCCGTAGTCTTCCTTGTAGTCCACTACGAAAGCGTTGGGGAAGCAGTATTTCCGCTCCATAATGCCTGCCGCTACATACTCCACCGTTACCTTTCTGTAGCTGTCCGCTCTCTCTGCGGGAACCACTGACCAGAGCGCCATCTTTCTGGTGCTGTCAAAGGGATCTCCTCCCACTGCCGTCAAGATCTTTCCCGTGATCACCATGGTTGCGCCCACATCCTTTGTCCTTGCGTTGGAATCCTGAGGGATATCGGTGGTCATCTTTACACTTTTTACACATTCTTTGGCGATCTCAAATGCCTCTGCGCCTTCTACTTTTACAACAAATGCCATTGTTCTTTCTCCTTTCTCTTATTCACCTGCGTAGCCGCCTTCGATTTTTACCTTGTGGTTTTCATCCTTCTTCTGCTTTACGTGGAGATAGAAGGTTCCTACCCCTGTCTCGTCGTCCATTTCCTCTGAGTATTCCATCACGAAAGCGTCGGGCACCTCGTATTTCCGCACCACCTGCCCTGCGGAGATCACCTCCACCGTCACATTGCGGTAGCAGTCCGCCTTTTCAGAGGGTACCACCGACCATTTGGAAAGACCCAGGGTTCCGTCGTTTCCCTCGCCTCCCAGCTTGTAGAGCATCTTGCCCCACACCTTCATGGACACGCCGAAGTCTGTGGCTCTGGCATTGGAATCTACTGCCGATTCGGAACCAAAAACAACGTTCTTGATGCTTCTCTCGTCCAGCGCGATCTGCTCTGCTCCTCCGGTTACATTCATTCTAAATCCCATTTTCTTCTCCTCCTTTTACATTGCTCTGTTTTTTGAATTAAAGCGGTTGATTTCAACCTCTAAATTCCTTACGTTACCGTTGAATGTGATGTTCAACGTGCAATATCCGTTTGCCTCGTCGATCTCATATTCCACATCGTCTCCTGCACCCAGCACCGCGTTCACGCAGTTTTTCTTCTCAAGCCACCTGCTCTTCTGGCTTGCGGGGTTGTTGGAGAAAAACTGTACGATGTTTTCCTGTTTATAGTCGCTGGTGGCATGGCGCAGCACCCTTTCGATATAGGTAGTCACCTGAGTCTTATAGATCGGCTCGTAGGTCTTACCGTCGCTTAAGAGGTTCCTTGCTTTGTACACCATGATGTTGTGCACATTTTCATTCCCCAGCATGGCGTTTTCCGATGAAAATACGAACCCGAAGCTCCTTCTGTTGATCTCGCTCTTAATGGAATTGGTAAATCCGGTGATCTCCTTCGCCATGACCGTATGCACTCTTAAGGGATGATCCCCCGACTCAATGTCAAAACGCACACCGGGAAGCTCCTCATCCACATTTTTCTTAAATTTCTCCTTCAAATAGTCCGGACACTGGTAGGCGGCTGTAAGTCCCGCCGCAATATACGCCGCTCCCACGTAAACGCCGTCGATCCAAAGCTTCATGATATCCTCTTTTTCCTTGGACAGCTCCGCCACGTCATTTTCATTTACCAGCATCCGCTTATCCAGGATTACCCCTGACTTTTCCTTGGGAATGATGGTAAAGTTGGGAATACAGGGAATGGCGAACTCGCTGTACGCCTTGCCTGTCAGGGAGCTGCACCGCTCCTCAAACTTCTCGATCCCTTCTGTCGCCATGTAGTTGAAGGTGGTCTTGTCTCCCGTCTCATAACTGAAGAAGCACTGCACTCCATAGTCCTTCAACACATCCAGCATTCTTACCAGCGCTTCCACGCTGTTGACCCCGGTCTTTTCCGTGGTCTCATTTCCCTTGAAACGCTCTCTGGTGAGCTTCACGTTGGAATTCTGATCCAGGGAAACGGAAGGCACAATGCCGTACCACACCGTATTGTCAAAGTCATTCTTGGCGTTCACCGTGTTTAAAAAGGCGATCAACCTGGGCAGGTTGCTGCTTTTCACCAGCATGTCGTTGGAAACGTTGGTGATCAGCATAGAGGGGCGCATTCCTTTCAGATTTGCCGGGTACTGTTCAAAGAACGCCCACACACCCAGAATCTTTTCGATCAGGGGCTTCACCACCTTGATGAAATCATCCTTTGCCGTCTTGTAAAATTCCAGATAGGAATTGTAGTTGCTCACTTCCTGCTTCACGTCTATGCTGCTTACCATGGTGGAGGCAAGGGGGCAGTAGGTTCTGGTCACCAGCGCTTTCACATAGTCGCTGCTCTCCTCATTTAACGCCTCGTAGTCCTCCTCCAGTGCGGCGATCAGCCCGGTGTTGATCTGGTCGTCCACCACCATCAGCTCCGCCGTCTCCTGCTTGGGCGCTTCCAGCACCTTCAGTTCGCCCTTTTCATCCATGCTTAAGACGCCCAGGGCAAGCGGCGTGCTGTCCTTCTGTTCCTCCGCCTCTCCCAGCAGCAGCCGGGTCTTGATATCCTCGATGGCAAGAGGCAGCATGGCAAGCACGTTGTTGTAGTTTACGCTTGCTTCCTCGAACATCACGTTCAGCTTGTCCGCCAGATCCAGCTTGTGGGGATCTCCTTCCTCCAGCTCTGCGTAGGTCTTATAGGTGTACTGAAGCTCCTTCCGGTTCTGCTTGATATCCTCCATCACCTTCTTGGGGGAGATCATATCCGTCAGTTTGTCAAACTGAAAATCCACGTTGATGATGCTCTGGGAACGCTTTGCCTCCACCAGCGACATCAGCATTTTCAAAAAGTCGTTCTGGCGGTTTAAGTGGATGGGCGTCAGCATATCCTCCGGTATGCTCTCCGGCTTTTGCAGCACATACATGATCTTCTGATTATTGGCGTTAAAAAAGGAATACACCACCGGATCAAACTTGCTGATAAACTCGTCAAAGCTCCTTACCAGAAGCGCTTCGTTCATTTCCTTGATCTTTTCGTCGCTTAAGCTGTCAATCCCCCGCACGTCCCCCACCAGGGTAAGCAGGTCCGGCTTTTCCGGATTGATCTCCTCAAACAACATGGTTCTGTTTGTCTGTTTGATTATGCTCATTGTTTCCTCCGTTTTCTTATCTCTCGTTTGGTTTTAAATCTTTGTAGTGGATCTCCATCTCCGTGTCTTCCTGATCGAAAATAATGGTCGCCTTTTCCTGGAAATACAGATGGTAGGCGTGCCCCTTCGCCAGAAGCTCTCTTCCCTTCATCACCGCCGCCCTGCCGTTGTTCTTGATGATCAGGCTCTTATCGTCCCCCGCCTTCAGGATGATCTGATCCGCTCCTTTCAGGTTCAGGGGGATATTACATGCCTCCAACACCCACTCCAGGGTGATCACCTCTCTGGTACATCTTGCAAAGAGATTGACACTTGCCGGAGGAAAATCGATGTCCTCCCGGTTGCGGATCACATAGACCATGATCTTTCCGTAGAAATCGCTTCCTCTGCCTGCCTTTTCCGGGGGGAGGGTTCTGCTTTGGTCGATCATTCTTCTCCGGGGGAGCGCCTTTCTCCTTTTCCCTGAGAGGAAAAACAGCACGGCAAGCGCCGCTGCAAAAAGCAGGATCACCGTCCAGAAAAACCAGTCGATCTTCGGCTCCGGCTCCTCCACGGGAGGAACGATGATTTCCGCCGTGGTCACAGGATTCCCGAAATAGATGCCGAAGTTGTCCTGAAACCCTATTTCCAGCTCCACCTGTTCATCCGCCGCGGCGTTTCTGTAAAGAATAAGCTGCCCCTCTTTCAGTTCAAAGCTGCTTTCCTCTCCTCCGGCGCGAAGGCTGATCCCCTTTTCCCCGATATGCCCTTCCAACAGGTTTCTCTTTTCCCCGTTTTCTGCCTGGACGGCGATCCTTGCCTGCGCCGTCTCCGGGTCGTAAGTGACGGAAGTCTGCAGCCGATAACTGTACTCCGCCATCAGGTAAGCGCTTACGCTCATTCCCTTCCCTGCCTCCATGGAAACGGTGATCTCCTCCGACTGAGGGTGCTCCAGCTCCAGCAGGGTGTAATGGCTGCCCTTCAAAATATTCAATTTGTCAGCCTCGCAGTTGACCGTCAGGTTTTCATTCTCCTGACTGCCGGTGAGCAGTATCCGCGCCCGGTCCATCAGGCAGTCCGGAAGTCTGATCCGCAGTTCTCCGCCGCTGCCCTCTATTTTCCCTATCGGGCGCGCCGGAAGCTTCAGCCTTTCGAAGAGATAGGTTTCCGTAAAATCTCCCAGCGCTTCTCCATCGGCAAGCCAGTACAGTTCTCCTCCGGTTTCCTCCGCCGCCTGGTAAACGGTCTCTCCTTCTTCTATGGCTTCCCCCAGGGCAATCACATCCACGGGGATTCCTTCTGCCTTCGCCTGGACAAGCGCCTGATGAAAAAGCGCCGCCGACTCTTCGGTCTGCTCTTTCCTCCGCATCATGATCTCCCCATCGGAGATCAACAGGAGCCTTTTGGCGCTTTCAGGGTTTTGAAACAGCTTTAACCCTTCCGCCATTCCCGCCCCTGCATTTCCGTACTGCTGATACCGGATCTGATCCAGCGTCTCTTTCATTTGCTCATAGCCGCCGGAAGCAGGAATGGAAAAGATCACATCCTCCTGATAGCCCACACACCCTATCTGATAATTTTGGGGCAGCGCCGCCGCCAGCTCCCGCGCAAATTCATGCGCCCTGTAGGTTCCGTCCACATCTTTCATAGACTGGCTGCAATCCAGAACCACCGCCAGTTCCACGGGCTGATCCCTCAAAGGCTCCTGCGCCCTGAGATCCCTGCAAAGGATTGTAAAAAGGATAAGCCCCGCTGCGGGCAGGAAACGTTTCCACCCCCGGAAAATGGTTTTTTTCCCTTTCCTGTCAACCATACGCTTTTTGTCCTGTCAGGCTTGGAATACGCCTTTTTGTGTCTCTTTTCATTGACAAGCTCCTCCTTTTTATTTTTTTATATCCTATCAAATTGAGAGAGCTTATCAATCCTTTTTGCATATTCGACAAAATATCGCCCTAAACGACAAAAATCCGGAACTCAGGTTCTTATCATCATAACCTTTCGTTCCGGATTTCTTGCGTAGTCTGTTTTCCCAATTTTATCATTAACTGTTTTCTCACCGTGGATGCCCGTTTCTGCGCCAGATCCACCTGATCTCCATTTTTCATGGTCAGCACTGTCCTTTCCATTTTAGCCACGTGGTACAGGTTTACCACAAAGCTTTGATGGGACATTGCAAATCCATATTTCTTCATTCTCTCTGCAATATCGCCAATTTTTTCTTTGCAGATGAAGCTTTGATCCTGGGTGACGATCCTGACTCTTCTGTTACGGTATTCAAAGTAAATAATGTCCATCGCATCCAGGCGGAGAATTGTGCCATCCTCTGAAAAGAAAACCTCTATGTTCTCTCCCAGATCCCTGTACTGCTCTTTCCCCATGTGGAAAAGCGCATCCTTCATCATGAGAAAAAGCTTTTCATCCATGATCGGCTTGACTAAAACGCCAAAGACATGTATGCGGTTGAGCACCAGCCGCGTCTCTCCTGCTGCGTGAGTGGTGTAGATAATCATCACGTTTCTGCTCAGACGCCTTAGCTCAATGCCTACCTCCATTCCGCTCTTATCCGGAAGCACACTGTCCAAAAAAATAATATCCGGAACAAATCCACTGTCCAAAAACTGCTGCCCGGAGCTAAACAGCTGCAGGGTATATGCCTCTCCTACCCTGTCCATATACGTCTGAACCAGCCCACAGGTTAATTCTCTGTCCTTTTTCTCTAAATCGCAAATTGCAATTTTTATCATCGGTTATCCCTCCTTCATTATTTGGTAATGTAATTATGGGATATTTTTCGCTTTTTTTCAACATAATATTTAGAATTATTTTTTATTATTTGAAATGTTATCCTTGGCAAAGCACCGACTCTTCTATTATCATATATTGTTATGCGGTAAATAGCAATAGCTATTTATTAAATAATTTCATTTTTTGGAATTTCCGTTTAAAATAGAGTGAAAGGAGATGATGCAGATGGAAAACACACCTACAAATTATGACTTTTCAGACAGGTATATCGAAATTGGCTACAACATTGCGTACTACAGGAAACACGCAAAGCTTACTCAGGAACAACTTGCCGAGAAAATCGGCATCAGCCGGTCTCACATCAGCGCCATTGAAGCGCCCAATATCGTCCGCAAGGTTTCCATGGATTTGTTGTTCAAGATTTCAGATGCCTTAAATGTAGAAGTGTATAAGTTTTTAGTCGTTCATGATTAAAGGTAAAAGGACGGCTGCGCTGTCAAATAGATCTGGTCAGCGCAGCCGTCCTTTTCTTAATATCGGAACAGTTTCCGAAGCATACCGTCCGTCGTTTATTCCAAAACCTTCTTTAATTCGTCCATAAAGGTATTGATATCCTTAAATTCCCTGTACACAGAAGCAAAACGCACATATGCTACCGCTTCCAGATCCTTTAACTTGTTCATCACAAGCTCGCCGATCACCCGGCTTGGAATCTCCTTTTCTTCCAGGTTAAAAATCTCCGTCTCCACCTCATCCACCAGTTTCTTGATCTGATTGGCGCTGATAGGGCGCTTATGACATGCCCGGAGCACACCTGCTTCGATCTTTGATCTGTCATAAGTCTCTCTGTTATCGTCCTTTTTGATGATAATAAGCGGAATGGTCTCTACCTTCTCATAGGTGGTGAACCGCTTGTCACACTCGTCGCAGACTCTGCGGCGTCTGATGGAATTGTTATCTTCAGCCGGTCTTGAATCAATTACCCTGGTATTTTCGTGACCACAAAACGGACATTTCATATTATTTTCCCCCACTGCCTCATTGGCACATCATCTGTACATTATTTTGATAATAATACCATTATATTCCGCTCTAAGAATTATGTCAACTACTTTATGGTAACCAATTGTATCGGGAAGCAGTAGAAGTTTTGCATAAGGGGTGGGGACGCCACAGGCTGTCAGGGGC